>JANOFL010000191.1:0-17500 GCA_031405895.1 Planctomycetota bacterium | reverse complement strand
TTCAATGGACCTACACCGGTCGACCAACCCAAACCACCGGCTACACCCGGCCCCGCACCTGGCGCGAAAAGACGCAATCGAGGAAGTTTGAGCAAATTATCGCGTTGGTGGCATAGAATTTCCAGTTTGCGGTACTAGCGCGTGCCGGCTCACCAACCCGCCGTTTGCCGGCAGCCTCGACTACGAGAACACGGCCAAGGACCTGCTCCAGATCGTCAAGACGAAGTAAACCGAGCTGCTGTTCCTCGCGCTCTTCATCCGTTTGCTCAAGCCGGGCGGTCGCGCGGCGGTGATCGTCCCCGATGGCGTGCTGTTCGGATCGAGCAAGGCACACAAGGAGCTGCGCCGCATTCTGGTCGAGGACCAGAAGCTCGACGCCGTGATCTCGCTCCCTGGCGGCGTGTTCAAGCCCTACGCCGGCGTCTCGACCGCGATTCTCGTCTTCACCAAGACCAACTCTGGCGGGACCGACCCCGTCTGGTTCTACGACGTCGACGCCGACGGCTGGAGCCTCGACGACAAACGGACCGAACTCCTGACCGGGGACAAGCTCGGCCCGGTCCCGCAGACGCCGCTCAACGCGGACGAACACGTCAAGAACAACCTCCCCGACATTCTCAAGAAATGGCGAATGTGGAATGGCGAAAGTCGAAAGGAACTTTCCAAATCCGACTTTTCCAATCGCACTTCCCAAAGCTTCTGCGTGCCCGTGGCGGACATCATCGAGCAGGGTTACGACCTCTCGCTCAACCGTTACAAGGAGGTTTTGCACGAGGCGGTTGAACACCGCCCGCCGCGCGAGATCCTCAAGGCCCTTGGCCAACTGGAGACGGAGATTCAACAGGGCATGAAGGAACTGGAGGCGATGCTTGCAAGTGGAAAGTGAAATGGCGAATGGTGAAAGGATGACGCCCAGAGACCTGAAGGCGCGAACGCAGGAGCTGGCGTTGCGGGTAATTCGCATGACGCGTTCGCTCCCGAACACCCCGGAAGGCTGGGTTCTTGGAAAGCAGGTGCTGCGGTCCGGGACTGGAGTTGGGTCCAACTACCGGTCCTGCCAACGGGGAAAATCCAAACCCGACTTCATCGCCAAACTCGCCGTTGCTGAGGAAGAGGCCGACGAGACTTGTTACTGGCTCGAACTTATCATCGCCGCGGAAATGCTTCCGCGCGAACGCGTTGAACCGCTTCTGAACGAAGCCAAGGAGATCACGGCAATCCTGACTGCGGCGGGGAAAACGGCGAAGGAAAACCAGAAAAAGTGAAAAGGGGAATGGGAAAAGGCGAAAGGGGAATGGCGAATGTCGAATGTCGAATGGGTGGCGCTGGCTGACGTCGCGGAAATCAATCCGCGTGTTGCGGGTGAACTGGCAAGCCATCCGTCGCAGTCAGTTTCATTTGTCCCGATGAGCGCCGTCAGCCAGGAAACCGCATCCGTTGTCGCGGCGGAAGAGCGAGAAGCTGGCGAATGCCTGAAAGGGTATACGCCTTTTGTTCGTGGCGATGTTCTTGTGGCCAAGATCACGCCCTGTTTTGAGAATGGCAAAATTGTTCTGGCCGACATCCCGCACCGATTTGGGTTTGGCTCCCCAGAATTCCATGTGGTTCGGGCCGATGCGAAACGGGTCGATTCGCGGTTCATGCTCCACGTCCTTCGTCATCCCGAGTTCCGCCTGAAAGGGCAGAGCCGAATGACCGGCAGCGCGGGACAGAGGCGCGTGCCCGAGCATTTCCTTTCGACATTCGCCATCCCACTTCCTCCATTGTTTTTGCAGCGGCGGATTGCGGGGATCCTGGACAAGGCGGACGCGTTGCGGGCCAAACGCCGCGCCGCCCTCGCCCAGCTCGACTCCCTCACCCAATCCATCTTCCTCGACATGTTCGGCGACCCAGCTACCAACCCGAAGGGCTGGCCGGTCCAAGTAATCCGCGACCTTCTTGACTCAGCAAGTTACGGGACAAGCGAAAAGGCTGGTCCAACCGGGGAGTTTCCGGTGCTTCGCATGAACAACATTTCGCCGACGGGCGAGATGGATTACACCGACCTCAAGTTCATGGACCTGGAACCAAAGAACTACTCGCGGTATTTGGTCCAATACGGTGACGTGCTCTTCAATCGGACCAACAGTGTCGACCTTGTCGGCAAGACCGGTATCTTTCGTGAATCCAAGCCGATGGCCTACGCGGGCTATCTCATCCGCCTACGGGTGAACGGCGACAATAGTCCGGAGTATCTTGCTGCCTTCCTAAACAGCAACTACTCGAAGGCGATGCTTCGCGGGATGTGCAAGAGCATCATCGGCATGGCTAACATCAACGCGACGGAAATTCAAGCGATGAAGATTTCGAAGCCGCCCATCAACTTTCAGCGCGAGTTCGCTGCGCAAGTAACGGCGGTTGAGGCGCTGAAGTCGATACATCGCGCGTCGGGCAAGACGCGGACGGTGATCGCGCTGAGCGACCTGCTGAAATGGGACGCGCTGGAATGGGACGATGACGGCAACGTGCCCGACCGGGTCGAGGCCGAGGCGGTCAACAAATGGCTGTTCAACAAGGACACGGTCGACAAAGTGCTTGAACAGCCGAGGCAGGATTCTGCGCGGCTGCGCGATCGGGTTGTCAAGCTGGCCGAGGTACTCGCGGAGAACGAAGCGATTCCCGCGGTCCGGAAGCAGATGGAGCTGATTCTGGAAGTTCAGACCAATGAGTGGTGGCAGGACGTCACGGTGCCGATGCTGGAATCGATGCGGTTGCGGCTGCGCAATCTTGTGCATCTGATCGAAAAGCAGGCGCGGAAGGTGGTCTACACCGACATCGAGGACGAGATCGGCACAGGCCAGGAGGTAAACCTGCCCGGCTGGGCGGTGGGGATGAACGAGCAGAAGTTTCGGGACAAGGCGCGGCAGTTTCTCCGGCAACATCAGGATCATGCCGCGATCAGGAAGCTGCGCGAGAACAGGCAGCTAAACGCCTCGGACCTGGTAGAGCTGGAGCGGATGCTGGTCGAGAATGGCGTTGGAGAGCCGCAACTCATCCGCCAGGCAGCGGAAGACGCCGATGGGCTGGGGTTGTTTGTGCGCTCGCTCGTGGGAATAGACCGGGAGGCCGCCAAGGCTGCGCTGTCGGGCTTCATCGCCGGCAAAACGCTCACGGCGAACCAGCTGGAGTTCATCAACCTGATTGTCGATCACCTCACGGAACACGGATCGATGGAACCGGGCCGGCTCTATGCGTCGCCGTTCACCGACCTGTCGCCTCAGGGGCCTGACGGCATCTTCCTTTCGTCAGACGTGGACATGCTGATGAATGTCCTGAAGGCGGTCCGGGAAACCGCAATCGCGGCTTGAACAAATGCGTCTTACCTCGTGAGCCGGCACGCGCTAGCGTCCGGGTTCCTCGAAGTGCCCGCGGCTAGCGCCGTCGGCTCATCCTGAAACGCGACCTCCCCTTCCGTCGCTGGCCGGTCTGACTTTCCCTCGTTTTCTCCGACGCGACTGGTGCGGCAGCCACCAGAGCCAGGCGCCGGTGAACCAGAGGCCGAGCAGGATCAAACCGCAGGGCAGGAAGACCCAGAGCTTGACCGGGTCGGAAAAAAACGAGCCGTCGTGCAGGCTCTCAATCAGGTCGCTGCGGCGGAGGGCACTCGACAGGATCGCGCCGTTTTGCAGGTCGAGCTGCACTTCCCATGAGTTAACGCATTGCAGTTTGACGATCCCGCGGCCGGGCTGCAGGTCGAGCCGCCCAATGTCGTCCCAGGTTTTTACATTGGCATCGGGGATGGTTTGCGCGATCCGGAGCATGTCGTCCCAGGCCAGAGCCGGCGGCCCGGCAGTTCCGCGCATGGTCGCCGGCTGGACCCACGGCAGCTGTTTTTTCAGCTGCAACACCAAACCGGTCACGATCACCAGCAGGAGCGGAACTGCCGTTGCGACGGCGCCCCAGCGATGCAGTTTTCTCGTCCAGCGGTTCATGCCGCCTCCGGCAACAAGGGCAATCATGACAGGTTATCCCTACCTTAGCGGCTCCCGGCAGTTGCTGGCCACACCCGGTACGGGCCGCGCATCCGTGCGATCCGGAACGTCATGCCGGCACGCGCATCGAGCCGAGGACGTTTGAAACCGTTGACTGGTTGAGCCGCGCCGCAACGGCAACTAATATCAGGCCGGGTGGGAAACCTGAACGACATGGGGTGCCGCCAGCCCGAACGTCTGGCCCGCGGCAATTGGCTCGAACGATCTCCAGGGACCAACAATGACCTGCCTTATTCTGCGCCGAAGTATCGCGCTGGCCGCCGTCTTGTCCACTTTTTCCGCCCTCGCAGCCGCTCAGGACCCTGCCCTGCCGCAGCCATGGGCTGACGCGATCAGCTGGCGTTCAATCGGACCCGCCAACATGGGCGGCCGGATCACGGCGATCGCAGTCAACCCGAACGACAGCAGCATCTGGTGGGCGGCCTCCGCGTCAGGTGGTCTGCTTAAAACGGTCAACAACGGAGCCGACTTCACCCACCAGTTCGACCGCGAAGCCACCGTCTCGATCGGTGACGTTCAGGTCTCGGCCTCCAATCCCGACATTGTCTGGGTCGGCACTGGCGAATCCAACCCCCGCAACAGCGTTTCGTGGGGCGATGGCGTCTACAAGTCCACCGATGGCGGCAAGACCTGGAAAAACATGGGGCTGAAAGAGTCCTTCCAGATCGGCCGGATCGCGATCCATCCGACCGACCCCAACATCGTCTACGTCGGGGCCCTCGGCCGGCTCTGGGGTCCGAACGATGAACGCGGACTCTACAAGACCATTGACGGCGGCGAGAAGTGGGAGCGGGTCCACTTCGTCGACGACAAAACCGGGGTCATCGACGTAGAGCTGAATCGGAAGAACCCCGACGAGCTGATCTTTGCGACTTATGAACGCGAACGCGACGGCTATGACGGCAACGACCCGGCGAAACGCTTCGGCCCCGGAGCCGGCATCTGGAAAACCACCGACGCGGGCAAGACGTTTGAGCGGCTGACCAATGGCCTTCCGTCCTGTAACCTCGGCCGGATCGGACTCGACATCTGGGACCGCGATCCCAAATACCTCATCGCCGTGATCGAGTCGGAAAAGATCGCCAAGCTGCCCGAGACCACGCCCTTTATCGGCTTGCGCGGTGAAGACGCCAATGTCGGCGCGCGGATCACGGCAGTGACCGAAGACTCGCCTGCCGCCAAAGCAGGCATCCTCGTCGATGACATCGTGATCCGGGCCGATGGCCAACTGGTGCTCAGCTACCAACGGCTGCTGACCGCCGTGCGAAAACACCAGGCCGGAGAAAAGGTCAAACTTGAGCTTTCCCGCAATCTCGACCTCGTGACGCTGGAAGTCGAGCTCGACAAGATGCCGGAAGGCAATCGCGGCAACAACCCGTTCACCGGCACGCTGGGCGGACAGGCCGAGAATCTTCAGGACCAGCAGGGCCCCGAAGCGAAAGAGTACGGCGGCATCTACCTCTCCAAGGACGGCGGCAAGGCCTGGGAACGGATCAACACGCTCAACCCACGGCCGATGTACTACAGCCAGGTCCGCTTTGACCCCACCGATCGCGACTTCGTTTATGTCCTCGGCACCGATCTTTACCGCTCAAGTGACGGCGGCAAAACCTTCAAGGCCGACGGCGTGACCGACGGCATTCACGTCGACCACCACGCGCTCTGGATCGATCCCAAAAACGGCAAGCACATGATTCTCGGCAACGACGGGGGGATTTACGTCACCTGGGACCGGATGGAAAACTGGGACCATCACAACCATTTCGCGATCGGGCAGTTCTATCACGCCGATGTCGATTCGCGGGCCGACTACAAGGTCTACGGTGGCTTGCAGGACAATGGCAGCTGGGGCGGCCCGATGCGCAGCGGCCGTGATCGCGGACCGGTCAACACCGACTGGTACAGCGTCGGCGGCGGCGACGGTTTCGTCACGACAGTCGACCCGAACGACCCCGACCAGATTTACTTCGAGAGCCAGAACGGCGGGATGGGGCGGAACAACCTGCGGACCGGCGAGCGGGGCTCGATCCGCCCCCGTCCGCCCCGCGGCACGCAGTATCGCTTCAACTGGAAGACACCCTATATCCTCTCGCCGCACAACTCGCGGATTTTTTACGCCGCCGGCAACCACGTCTTCCAGTCGCTCAGCCGTGGCGACAACATCCGGGCGATCTCGCCTGACCTGACCAATTCGCGGAATGGCTCCGGCAGTGCGCTCTCGGAATCGGCGGTCGAAGCCGGAGTGATCTACGCCGGTTTCACTGATGGCGCTCTTTGGGTGACCAAAGACGGCGGCAAGAACTGGGACCCCATCTTCCACAAACCGGTAGAAGAAGCAGCGGCCGCCGCCGGTGAATCCGAAGGCGGCGGTGGCGAGGCTGGCGGCGAAGCCGCGGCCGAGGGTGGTGGCGGAGCGGGCGAAGGCGACCCCGGCCGTCGTCGCGGTGGAGGTCGCCGCCGTCCAGGCCGCGAAGGGCCTCCCGGCGGCCGCGAAGGACAACCCGGCGAAATGCGCGAAGGCGAGCCGGCTCAAGTCAGCCCATCCGACAAGCCGGGCGACAAGCCGGCTGAAGAAACCGACAAACCGGCCGCAGAAGAAACTGACAAACCAGCCGACAAACCGTCCGACGAACCAGCCGACAAACCAGCCGGCGAAGAAGCCGGCGAAGCCGCGGCCGATCCGGTTTCCGGCAGCTGGGTGCTGACGGCAACGGAAGACGAACCGGAGGCCAATCCGCTCGACGGATTAAAGCTCGACCTGAAACTCAACACTGCTGACGGCGTCGTGACCGGGATGTTGATCGGCCGCCGCGGCGAGTATGAAATCCGCGATGGCAAGTTCGATGCCGGGAAAAAGAGCTTGACCGGCGTCACGACCACGCCGCTCGGCGAGCTGCAAATCGAGCTGACTTTCGGCAAGGACGGATTTGAGGGCACGGCGACCGGCGATGACGGCTTGTCGTTGGGTTTCACAGGCAAGAAGACCGACGGCGGCAGAGATCAGGACGGCGTCCTGAGTGCGATGGAACTAACGCTGGTCACGGCGACCCATTCCCTCGTCGCACACGGCCCGACGGTGGCCGATGCCAGCCTTCAGGACCCGGAGAATGTCAACGGACTCTGGACCGGCACGGTTGAGAGCGAGGAGCTTCCGGGCGGCAAGCTGGAATTCACGATCGAAGTCAACACCAGCGACAAGGGCGAGATCACGGGCAGCGTCGATTCGGTGATGGGCACGCTCTCGATTTCCGATGCGGCGTTCAAGCCCGAGACCGGCAATTTCGTTTTCGTCGGCCGGATCGACGACGCGGCCGTCGACTTTGAGGCCACTGTCAAGGGCGACGAGATGACCGGCAGCGTCGTGGTAGGCGATGAAGGTGCTGAGCTGCCGTTCACCGCAAAACGCGAGAAGCAGGCCGAACAGGAACCGGCAGAAGAAAAGCCTGCCGCGGAAGAGAAACCGGCCGAAGCGATGCCTGACGAGCCCGACCAGCCGGCCGACGAAAAGAAGCCGGCCGAACCGGAGGGCGCGATGGAAGCCGAGCCTTCCGCCGACGCAGAGAAAGCCGCTCAGGAACTGGCCGGCGACAAACCGGCGGAAGAAAAGCCGGCCGAAGCGGCGCAGGAACCTGGCGCAGAAAAACCCGCCAGCCCGCTTGCCGGAAAGTGGACTGGCCGCACGATCTCGGACCAGGCCCCGCGCGGCGGCATGGGCGATTTCACCATCACGCTGGCCCCGGATGACAAGGGAAACCTCACCGGCACTTTCGAAACCCAGCGTGGCGATTCGCCAGTTAACGAGGCGAAAGTCGACGAAAAAGGCAAGGTTTCGATGGTCGCCGAGAACGAACGCTTCACCATCACATTTGAAGGGACGCTGAAGGACAAAAAGATGACCGGGACCGTCGATTTCGGCGGCAACTTCTCGATGGAATTTGAAGCCGAGCGGACGGGGGATGTAACTGCCTCCGCTGCCGCGGCAGATGCCGGCGCGGCACAGGAGGCAGGTTCGGGTTCAGGCAGGAAACTCGAAGAACTGCTTCCCGGTCCACGCTGGGTCAGCTCGCTTTCGGCCAGCCGCTTCAAGGCCGGTCGTGTTTACGCCTCTTTCAACGGTCATCGCAGCAACGACGACGAAGTTTACGTCTTTGCGTCCGACGACTACGGGACGACCTGGTCGTCCATCCGGGGCAATCTGCCCAAAGAAGCCGGTTCGGTTGAGTGCGTTCGCGAAGACCGCGTCGTCGAGGACATCCTCTATGCCGGTTGCGAGTTCTCGGCCTGGGTCTCGATCGATCGCGGCCAGACCTGGACCCGCTTCGGCGGCTTGCCCACAGTGGCCGTGCATGATTTTGCCCAACATGCCTCCAACGGCGACATCGTGGCCGCCACGCATGGCCGCAGTCTCTGGGTCGCCAATGTGACGGCACTGCGACAGTTCACGGCGGACAAGGTTCGTGAAGCTGCCGTGCTCTACCAGCCGGCGACGGCGATTCGATGGCAACGCGAACCATCGGCGGGCGACACGGGGGCACGCCGCTTTGTCGGCCAGAACCCGGCCGATGGAGCGGCGATCCATTACTCGCTGGGGCGCAACGCGGCTTCGGTCGAACTGACGATCACCGGTGGAGACGGACGACTGGTACGGCGCTATTCAGGTTTGCCGGCAACACAGGGCCTGCACTCCGTGTCATGGGACTTGCGCGAAGAACTGCCGACCGGGGCACCCGCGGCAGGAGGGGGGCCCGGAGGTGGCGGCCGGGGTGGCGGTGGTCCAGGCGGCGGCGGCGGTGGGCGACGGATCGCGCGAACCGCGCCGTCCGGCGTCTACCAGTTGTCGCTCCGCGTTGACAACGCCGAGTTCAGGCAAATTGTCGAAGTGGCAACCGACCCGGACTTGCCGTCGGACGCGACGGCCGAAGCGCTCGAGCTGGAAACACTCGAACTGGAAACAATGGAGTCTAAAGACGACGCCGGCGAGAACGTCTTGCCCGACCCGTCACGGGATTTCAGCGACTGAACCATTTTTTGCGGATCAGCCACCGGACCTGACAACCGTTCCTGAACGGACCTTGCGCGCCCGTGGCAGATGCAGCGTTGATGGTTGGACCAGTTTGACCGGGCCAGTCGCGCATGAACTGGACCGGTTTCCGCGCGGGCTTCAGCCAGATCCAGCCGGTTTGCGATACTTGGGCCAAGTTGGAGGGCTGCCCCTTGAACGTTGGTATGTGTTGGTGTTGGTGTTGGTGTTGGTGTTGGGCATGGTCATTTTGTCCAGCGAGAAGTCAGTTTCACGTCTTGCGACATCCGCCAAACCGGCTGGCCCGCCGATTTCCGGTTTCCCGTATCGCCAATTGAACAGCTTCGAGACGGCGACCGTGTTTGGCCGTCGAAACTCACGGGACTTGCTGTCCCGCGAGGAGAAGCGTCCACGACGGAAACTCATGTCTCAGTTCGGTGGGGTGGTCTACTCCGACCGCCGTTTTATGTCCAGTCATGCCCAACCTCGCCAAATTGCCGCAATTCGAATGCTTGACCAGTGACCCTGCTGGTCTAGACTCTCTCCTTCCTGCTGTTTTCCCAGTCTTTCCTGTTCCGTCGACAACGGCCCGTTTTTTCCGGGAAAACCCTGGTACGGATACTTGAAAACTCTCCGCTTGCGGTCAATATGAACGCCTGATTGGCGCTCCTGTTTGCTTGCCTGCGGTGCGCGGTCTCTGTTGATTTCGTTTAGTCAAGTTTCATCTTGTGGAGGACATTTCATGACGATTCGTACGATGGCATCTCTCGCCGCTGTCTGTTGCCTTGTGGCATCAGCGGTTGTGAATGCCGACACCCCATGTGGCTGTGGCCAGGTGGCCAGCCCTTGCGGTGATTGTTACGGCGGCGCCGTGATGAGCGGCTGCGGCCAGCAAATGGGTGGTGATTGCGGTTGTGGTTCGACCGTGCAGTATCAGACCCAGACGGTGTATGAGAACCAGATGGTGACCGAGATGCGGACCGTAACACGGACCCGCTATCGCACCGAAACGCGGACACGTGACGTCACCGTCATGAACCAGGTTCCTGTCCAGCAGGAACAGACGTACACCGTGATGGTTCCGCAGACCCAGACCCGGACCGAAACGTACACCGAGTGCGTTCCGTATCAGGAGCAGGTTGCGCAGAACTACACCGTGAATGTCCCGGTGACCAGCAGCCGGACCGAGACCTACATGGTCAACGTCCCCTACACCGAAGACATCCAGCAGACCTACACAGTCAATGTTCCGTACACCGAGAACATCACCCAGACCTACACCGTCTGTGTGCCCGTGACCGAAATGGTCGACCAGCAGTACACGGTCCAGATTCCGTACACCGAGAACATCACCCAGACCTACACCGTCTGTGTGCCGTACACGGAAACCGTCGACCAGAGCTACTCGGTCCAGGTTCCCTACCAGGAAACCCAGACCCGCAGCTTCACCGTCAACGTGCCGTACACCGAGCAGGTTGAGCAGAGCTACACGGTCAATGTTTGCGTTCCGCGTCAGGTTGAGCAGACCTACACCGTGATGGTGCCGGTCCAGCAGACCCAGACCGCGACCCGGATGGTTTGCGAAAACTATCAGGAAACGCTGACCCGGACCGTCTGCCGCGACAACGGCAGCTGGCAGGAAAATCAGGAGCAGGTTGCTGTATCGACCGCCTGTGGTGGTTGCGGCAATGGCTACGTCAACGGCGGCTGCGCTGGTGGTTGTGGCGGTGGCTGCGGCGGCATGGCCAGCAATGGCTGTGGCGGTGGTTGCGGCCTCTTCAATCGTGGTTGTGGTGGTGGTTGCGGCGGCTGTGGCATGAGCTCGGCTTGTGGTGGCTGCGGCGCTGTCGCCAGCGGCTGCGGCGGCTGTGGTGATGCCGGCTACGCTGTTGCCGGCAGCTACATGGGCGACGCCGGTTGCGGCTGTGGTCCCCAGTACCAGACGGTGACCCGTCGCGTCTGGGTTCCGAACATGGTTCAGGAGCAGGTGCCGTACACGGTGACCCGCCAGCGCCAGGTTCCGCAGACCTACACCTGTAACGTGACGGTCAATCAGCCCCAGACCCAGACCCGTATGGTCACGGTCAATGAAATGCAGCCTCAGACCCAGACCCGGATGGTCTCGGTCAATCGCTGCCGCCAGGAAACCAAGACCCAGGACTACACGGTAACCCGTTGCCGTACCGAGACCCAGGTTCGCCAGATTCCGGTCACCCGGACCCGCCAGGAAACCCGCACTCGCGAAGTTCCTGTTCAGCGTTGCCGGACCGAAGTCCAGACCCGTCAGGTTCCCGTCACCCGCATGAACCAGGAAACCCGCACCCGCGAAGTTCCTGTTCAGCGCTGCCGCCAGGAACAGCAGGTCCGGACCATGACTGTCAATCGTTGCCGTCAGGAAGCTCAAACTCGTGAGGTTCCCGTGACGACCATGACGACCCAGACCCAGACCCGGATGGTCACTGTCAACCGCATGCGTCAGGAAACTCGCACCCGCGAAGTTCCTTTCACCACGATGGTTGCCCAGACGCAGACCCGGTCTGTGACTGTGATGCAGTGCCAGCCCTCGACGACTCAGCAGACCTACACGGTCAACGTCCCTGAGACGTACACCGAGCAGGTTCCCTACACTGTTTGCCATCGCGTTCCGCGGACCATTCAGGTTCCGGTAAACGTTCCGGCCAGCGGTTGTGGCTGTGGCTCGACGGGCATGAGCTATGGCGGCGGCTGTGACACCGGTTGCGGCGGTTGTAACACCGGTTGCGGCGGTTGCAACACCGGTTGCGGCTGCGACACTGGTTGCGGCAGCTGTGGTGGTTGCGATGCCGGTTGCGGCGGTGGACGCGGCGGTTGCCGTATCTTCCGTGGCTGTGGCCGGGGCAGTCGCCGTGGTGGCTGCGGTTGCTAGTTTTTGAATGAGACCGGGTTCCGCTTGGGACCCGAAGATGACTTGACTAACGGTGCCCCGGAGCAGTCGCTCCGGGGTATTTTTTTGTCGCGACCCCGGGTGACGGCAAACCGGCTCGATTTTTTTGGCTGAACTGGCCATAATCGCGTCAGCTGCCCGCGAGCCGGGGCTCGGGCTGGGCTGACAATAGTGAGCCTGAGGCGCTAGCCGAGAACGCTGACTCAGCTTTGACCAACACTCAAGGAAAGCGGCTAGCGTCTCAGGCTCACAAGAATTCGCCGTTTTATCAGTCCAGGCTCGGGCAAGAGGGCGGGTTGCCCGCGTCCGGGAGTCAGTCCAGACCAGCCGCCATGCCGGAACAGGAAGCACCAGTCGCCACCATGTCCGAAGCGCGGGAAAACCGCCGGAAGCGGGGCGTGCCCGAAGGCACCTGGATTCAGTGCCCCGGCTGCAAGCGGGCGGTCTTTCGCAAGGAAGTCGAAGCCCGGCTTAATGTCTGCCCGGAATGCGGACATCACCACTATGTTTCTGCACGCCAGCGGATCATCCAGGTCCTCGACGACGGCACTTTCGAGGAATGGGATCCTGACCTGACTTCGGTCGACCCACTCGGCTTTTCGGACAGCCGCCCCTACCCGGAACGACTGCTTGCGGAACAGAAGAAAACCGGCCTGCGCGACGCGGTGCTGACCGGTTGTGGCATGATTCGCGCCCGTCGGGTGGCAATCGGCATCACCGACTCGGCCTTCATCATGGGCAGCATGGGATCGGTGGTTGGTGAAAAGCTGGCCCGTCTTGCGGAGCGGGCAACCGCCGGACGGCTGCCGCTGGTAATCATCAGCGGTTCGGGAGGCGGGGCCCGGATGCACGAAGGGATCCTCTCCCTGATGCAGATGGCCAAAGTCTCCGCGGCCCTGGCCCGCCACGATGCCGCCGGAGGGCTGTTCATTTCCGTGCTGACCAACCCGACCATGGGTGGCGTCGCCGCCAGCTTTGCATCCCTCGGAGATGTGATCCTGGCCGAGCCGGAAGCGCTGATCGGCTTTGCCGGTCCGCGGACAATCAAAGCCACGATCCGGATCGAACTTCCGGAGGGCTTCCAGACGAGCGAGTTCCTGCTCAAACATGGCTTCATCGACCGGATCGTTTCCCGCCAGCGGCTCAAAAACGAAATCGCGCGGACGATCGACTATTGCGGCAAGTGACTGCGGTGCGACCATTGCCGCTCCGGTTGCCCTCGACAGGCGTTACTTGCGATCCAGAATAGAATGTGATCCAGGCGGGCGGCAGAGGCGCGCGGAGTGAACAGTTGAGGGAGTGACAAAAAGAGGCGAGACAAAAAGAACTGGGAGCTTGGGATTGAAATCAGGTGTCCCCGACAAGGCATTCTGCGGATCTCCTGCGTTTTTTTGTCGCCCCTTTTTTTGTCTGGAACTTGTCTGTGACGTGAAGCGGAGAGTACAGCTGTTCCACCGTGTGTGTGGAGCTGTTGTCCCCAACCGCTCGTCCGCGCAACGTCTTGCGGCCCACTGCACGCGATGTTCCCCGGCCAGTGAACAGTTGGAGGCAACTGTTCTACAATTCGGCCCGCAGCAGTCCCCTGGCTGTTCAGTTCATTTTTTGCCCGAACCGGAAGCAGTTTGCCGCATGGGTCTTTGGGACAAGTTCCGCAAGCTGTTCAAGCCGGTTCAGTCGGCGCTCGATGTCTCGGCCCGCTTCCGGCTTGAAAAGCACGCCTTTACCGGCACGATGTCGCGCTTTCACGTCGCCTACGAGATCAGCTCCGGAAAACGGTTTGGGATCAAGTTCCTCGACGCGGAAAAGCTCGAAGCCTTCCGTTCCCGCTTTCGGACTCTCCAACGGCCCGAAGAAGCCGAAATCGGCATGCGGATCGATCACGCGGCGGTCGCGAAGACTTACGAGTTCGGCAAGACGACCACCGGCCAGGAATACATCCTGATGGAGTACATTGACGGGCCGGGCGTCAACACTCTGATCCGCGAGCCGACGGAAACCTTCCTCGCCCGCCGCCTCGAACTGCTTCGCGAGATGGCTGCCGGACTGGAAGCGGTCCACAAGGCCAGCTTCATCCATCGCGATGTCTGCCCGCGGAATTTCATCTGCCATCACGACATGGCCTTTGTCAAACTGATTGACTTTGGCCTTTCGTTGCCCAACCTGCCGGTTTTCTGCCAGGCCGGCAACCGGACCGGCACGCCGCAGTACATGGCGCCCGAAATCATCCGGCGCAGGGCCACCGACCAGCGGGTCGACATCTTTGCTTTTGGCATCACGGCCTACCGGATGCTGGCCCTCGAACACCCGTGGGGTACAACCGACGTCACCGCCTTTGCGGCCCTCAGCCATGACCGCGAGATTCCGAAAGACATTCTTCACTACCGCCCCAACCTCGACCAGCGCCTCGCCCGCGCGATCCACAAGTGCATCGAAGTCAAACCGTCTCACCGCTTTGAGAACCTCAAGGGTTTTCTCTCGGCGATCCGCGAGGTCAAACGGGAAGACGCCTGAAACATTGTTTTGCACAGCGCGGGCGACGGAGGTCGTGGTACTGGGTACTCGGTACTGAGTAGGGTGTACCAAGTTCCAGGTATTGGGTATCAGCACTTCACCCGGCTGAGTTCGTCCCAGAGCCGGGCGCTGGTTTGGGTGCCGCGATGGAAATCGGCGAGGGAAAATTTTTCGTTGGGGCTGTGCAGGTTGTCGTCTTCCTGGCCCCAGCCGAGCAGCAGCGTGTCGCAGCCGAGCAACGACCTAAACTGGTTGACGATCGGGATTGACCCGCCGCTGCGGATGAAAACGGGGGCCGTACCAAAGCCGGCTTCGATGGCGCGACCGGCGGCGGACATGAAGGGGCTGTCGCGCGGGACCATCGAGCCGGCGGCGCCCGGCCGGGCGATGATCTCCATCCGGATGCCGGGCGGGCAGACCGACTGGAGGTGTTTGCGGACGGCGGCTTCGATTTTGGCCGGGTCCTGGTTGGGGACCAGCCGGAATGAGAATTTCGCGCCAGCCTTCGCGGGGAGGACGGTCTTCGAGCCTTCGCCCTGGTAGCCGCTCAAGAGTCCGTTGATGTCGAAAGTCGGCCGGGCCCAGCGGCGTTCGTTCGTCGTGTAGCCGTCTTCGCCCGTCGTCGCGTCAACCTGCAGGCCCTTGCGGAAAGCCGCTTCGTCAAAGCCCAGCGCCGCGAACCCGGCCCGTTCTTTTGCCGACAGTTCAACCACGTCATCGTAAAAGCCGGGAACCTGAATCCGTCCCGACGAATCGATCAGCGTCGCCAGCATCCGGCAAAGCGCATTGGCCGGATTGGTCACCGCGCCGCCAAACATGCCGCTGTGCAGGTCCTGCGACGGCCCAGTCAGGCGGACTTCAAAGTAAGACAGCCCGCGCAGGCCATACGTCACTGCAGGTTTGCCAGGCGCGTATTGCGAGCTGTCGCTGACGACGATGATGTCAGCGGCGAGGCGGCGGGTCCACGGCTCGCCCTGGTCATACTTGCCGGCCAGCAATTCCTGGAGCGAGCCGCTGCCGCATTCTTCTTCGCCTTCGATCAGGAACTTGAGCTGGACCGGAAGCTTGCCGCGCGTCGCCAGCCAGGCCCCGGCGCTGAGCAGGTGGGTCAGGCATTGGCCCTTGTCGTCGGTCGCGCCGCGCGCGTAAACCTTGCCGTCGCGAATCGCAGGCTCGAACGGTGGCGTTGCCCATTCGTCGAGCGGATCGGGTGGCTGAACGTCATAGTGGCCGTAGACAAGGACGATGGGAGCACCGGGTACGGGCGGCGTTGAAGCGACCACAATCGGGTGCCGGTTCGTTTCGACCAGTTGCGGTTCCAGTCCGCACTGGCTCATCCGGGTCATCAGCCATTCGGCCGCGCGGCGAACCTCAGGGGCGAAAGCCGGGTCGGTACTGATGCTGGGAATCCGCAGCCAGTCACAAAGGGCTTTCTCGAACTCGCCCTTGTGGCCGTCGATCCAGTTGGCGATGTCTTGCATGGGGATGGCACACGTCTGGGGTGGGCTGAAAAAAGGAGCCTGAGGCGCTAGCCGAGCACGCTGATTCCAAAGTTAACTCGCAACAGTGGGAATCGGCTAGCGCCTCAGGCTCACAGGAATTCGCCGTCTTGTCAGTCCACGTCTGCGGGGTGGGCCAACACCGGGATTCCGGCAGAACCGGCACCACCCGGCGGAAAGCCCGGTTTTGCAGGCGTTACCACCGGTCTGCATCGACTGGAAAATCAGCGCCGTGGTGCGGCGAAGATGGTACTCCCGGGTCAGGCAAATGGCTAGAATGGCTATTCCGGCCAGCCAATTCGTCGCCATCATCTTTCCGCGGTTTCACTGGCGCGGACTCGAAGCAACAGGGTTCAGCATGGAAGAGAAATCCGGCACCGCCGTCGCCGAACCGGTCACAGGTCGTGTGGTTGCGCCGTCCGAGCCGAAACCGAAACGGCAGCCGCGCTACCATGTCATCCTCTGGAACGACGACGATCACACTTACGAGTACGTCGTGGCGATGATGAAGAAGGTGTTCGCGCACCCCGAGTCGCTTGGCTTCAAGATCGCCTCCGAAGTCGACCGGGCGGGCAAGGCGATCTGCCTGACGACCACCCGCGAGCACGCCGAGCTGAAACGCGACCAGATTCAGGCCTTCGGCCGGGATGCGCTGCTCGAGCGGTGCAAAGGTTCGATGTCGGCCTCGATCGAGCCGGAGCCGGAGTAGGTGGGCGGCTGGATGGGAGTCATTGCGGTCTGACAAAGCGGGAGCTTTGTCACCACTTGGGGAGGAAGCAGGTGGGAGGCTTGCTGCGGACCATCACGCTGGGTTGCAAGGTCAACCAGTACGAAACGCAACTCGTCCGCGAAGGTCTGCTTTCGGCTGGCTTCCAGGACGCTCCGGCCGGCGAACCCGCGTCGCTCTGCGTCGTCAATACCTGCACGGTCACGGCCGAGGGTGACGCCAAAAGTCGCCAGGCCATCCGCCGCCTGCACCGCGAGAATCCCGAGGCCCGGATCGTGGTGATGGGCTGCTACGCCACGCGGGCACCCGAAGAAGTTGCCCGGCTGCCAGGCGTCAGCGAAGTCGTGACCGACAAACGGGAGATTCCCGACCTGTTGGGCCGGCATGGCGTGATCGACACGCCGCGCGGAATCAGCGGGCTGGCCGGCCGGACAAGGGCTTTTGTCAAGGTCCAGGACGGCTGTCTGCTGCGTTGCAGCTACTGCATCATTCCGCTGGTCCGGCCACAGATGCAGAGCCGGCCGCAAGCCGAAGTCGTCGACGAAATCCGGCGGCTGGTCGATGGTGGACAGCGCGAGATCGTGCTCACGGGGATTCACCTCGGTCACTATGGCGTCGACCTGAATGCCGGGCTCCCGCGCCACGCATGGACAAGGCTGGCCACGTTGCTGCGCGAACTGGTCGGGCTGAATGGTCGCTTCCGGATCAGGCTCAGCAGCATCGAAGCGACTGAGATCACCCGCGACCTGATCGATGTCATGGCAGAAAATCCCACCCGCATCTGCCCGC
>JANOFL010000179.1:0-11751 GCA_031405895.1 Planctomycetota bacterium | reverse complement strand
GACTTCCCGCTTTCGCGCGCTCATCAGCCAGGCGAGCAAGACCATGACGCCAAGGCCAAGCAGGCTGATCAGGTTGAGCACGCTCATGGAAGGTGACCGTCAGGGATTCAAACGGGTGTGGAGAGCCAGGCTGTTCGCCCGGGGAGCGTTCCTTGCTTGCGCGGCGGGCTGGTATTTGCCCGTTCCCGAACAAGCCGTCAGCCGGGCGAATCGCTCTCGTCGAGCGGCTGGATTTGCGGGATGCCGTTGGCGTCGGTCTTGAGCGGAGGGAGTTCCATCGTCCGGGAATCTTCGTCGACGAAGACTTCGTCCAGTTCGATCTCGTCGACATCTTTGCGGAGCAGCAGGTAGATCGCGGCCGACATGCACCAGAACAGGCCATAGAGGAAGGCCACGGCCAGCGTGGAAACCATGCCGTTCCAGAACTTCATGATCCGGCCGCCGGCAACCAGCAGGACCGGCCGCGCAGTTTGGTTGGATGCGGTGTCAGGAACGCTGGTCTGTGGGTCAACCGTGACGGGGGGTGCAGCCGGAGGCAGTGTCGATCCCATCTGCCCCGGAAGCGTTGCCGTCCCGGGAGCCACCGGCGGTGCCAAATCCCGCTCGAGGATTTCGCGCATCCGGTTGCCGTCGCCTACGTTGGAGCCCCACGATCCGGCCCATTCGGCCATCCCGATGGTTCCCGACGCGAGTTGAGCGACCAGAATCCAGCAGAACCCGCCCAGCACCATGCTGACGAGCACATAGAACGCAAAATGGAATGGTCGCTGGAAGAGGTAAGAAAAGCACCGCGTCACGGCGTCGAGCGGGCTTTGGCTTTCCGCCGAAATCGACGCGATGACCAGCGGCCAGGCGAAAAACATGCCCAGCAACAGCAGCGTCATCAGCAACCCGCAAAGCAGCACCACGAACCAGAGCAGCGAGCCGGCAATCAGCCCGAGGTTGAACGTCATCAGCAGCCCGATCAGCAGCGCTGGCAGGACCAGCACGAACACAGCTCCCAGCGGCAAACCGACCGCCAGCAGGCACTGCGAAAACCTGGGCGTTGCAAAGCGGATGGCGTCATCCACTCCCGCCGATTCGTCGCGCGTCAGCCGCAACAGGCAAATCCGTGTGATTCCGCAACCAGCCAGCGCCCAGACCGCGAGCGTCCACGCGCAGCCGAGCAGGTTATAGGCGAACCAGCCCGGCCCCTGATTGGAGCTGAACAGTTCTCGGAACGGCGCGGTCAGCCGGGCAAAGATCGCCCGTGGTCCGCTCAATCTTGCCCCGAACAGCACCACATCGTTCGCACTGCGTTCGCTGGCGTCGAAGACGGCCCGGAACGGACTGCGGTTCAGCTCGGCGGTCGCGGCCATCACCGGGTTGTCGTCCCGCATCGACTGGCGAACAAAAACCAGTTCGCTGACCAGCCAGCCCGCCGGCGTCGCCACGGCCCCTGCGAGGGCGAGGATCAGCACGCCCAGACTTCCCGCGATCGGGATCGTCCGGAACAGGACCAGCCAGGGAAAGACCTCGTTCCAGTCAATCCGGCGAATGACGCTGTCACTGGCAACCACAAACGCCTCCAGGGGCTACCCGACGCTTGAAAATCCCGCTTGACCCAAGCGAGGCCGCCGGCCGGTTCGGCAATAACCAGCGGATTATAGTTGCGGTCGCGGTCGGCTGACAGCATCCGGGAGACAGCGCAATCACGGCGGAAAACCGGTCATTCACTTTCGTCGGACGGTACTTCCGGCTCGACCGGAAAGCCGTACGACTCACCCAGCCAGCGGCCGAGATCGACCTGTTGACAGCGCTCGCTGCAAAAGGGCCGGTGCCGGGACGCGGCGAAGTCGAAGGGCCGGCCGCAGATGCCACAGCGGGTCAACTGGGGGGTGGGAACCGGCTGATTCGACGGCACAGGATCGGTCGCTGAAGCGGAGGATTCTTCATCGTGGAACATGGTCAACGATTCCAGTCAAGGAGACCGTTTGGCGCGGTCTCGGGCGAGCGGCAGGGCGTCAGCCCTCCGTGTCCGCCCCAACACACGGAGGGCTGATCCCGGCGCGCCGGGACTCGCCAAAACATCCCGTTAGTGGCCGCAAAGAGTGTAAACGCATTTCCCATTTCCCTCAGTGACTGCCGGCGCCGCCAGACGAGAGCTGCTCGAGTTCGTACCTGGCCTGGCGGACCAGGTCTTCGGCCCAGTCGATGCCTTCGTAAAGCAGGATCACGCTCCGGTAGATTTCCAGCGCCTGGTCGGGGTTCTGGCGGGCCCGCTCGAAAGCCTGCTCGACATCGTTGCGGCCGGTCGCGATTTTGCTGTCCGCGTCGTTGCGGATTTTGGCGAGGTAACAGCGGGCTGCCGAGACGATCTGCATTTTTTCGTCCGGCGTCTCGTCGCCCGCGTTGTGCAAGTCCACGAACGCCTCGAGCTTTTCCAGATTGAGGGCCGGGTCAAGTTCCGCCAGCTCGACGTTTTCGACGAAATCACGTTCAATCTGGGTCAGCCGGTTTTCGCCTGGCAGCCGCAACCGGACACTGAGCCGCGTATACAGCTGCATGGCCTCAGCGATTTCGTTCAGCTCCCGGACCTTGGCGGCCCGCGGATCGTTCGGATAGGTCATCAGGAACTTCCGCAGTTCGTCGCGAATCTGGCTGGGGCGGCTGGCGCCGAGCGAAATTTTTTCGTACAGCTCCTCTGCCGTCGGCGGTCGCGTCGCCTGGATTACGCCATAGACGGCCATCGCGATGACCACGACCAGCGACAGCAGTACCGGCATCCAGCTCGTCGTACGGGGCTTCGGCTGCTCGCCAACCGGATCGAAGATCCGTTTGCGCAGCTGGTCGGTGACCGGATTGAAGTAGTCCGGCTTGGCCGTTGCCGGAACGGGCGGTTCGGCAACGCCCGGATCCGTATGAACCACCGTGTCCAAGCCCGAATGCGTAAGCTGCGGCCTCCTGAACGCGCCGGGCTGCTCGGTTTTCGAGCCGGCCGAAGTGTCGGCCGCGGGCTGGTCGGCCTCACCCGGTTTGCCGAGCCGAAACGTGTTTTCCGGCCGGATGCTGGTCTGTTTGGGCGGGGACGGCTTTTTCAGCCCATGACTGGTCGCGGCTTCGCTGCCATCGCGGAGGACCTGTTCGACATAGTCCAGTTTTCGAAGCAGGGCGTAGGCCGTTGGGGTCCGGTTCTCGGGCTTCTTTTCCAGCAGCTCGTCGATGACTTCTTCGAGCGCCTCGGGCACGTTGGGAACCGTCGAGCGGATTTTCGGTGCCGGCACGCGGGTCAGGTTGCGGAGCGACTGTTCGATCGAATTGCTGGCGAAGGGCGGCTGGCCGGCCAGCAGCGAATAAAGCACCACCCCCAGGCTGTAAAGGTCGGAACGGGCGGTCACGGGCCGGCCAAGGGCCTGCTCGGGACTCATGTAGTCGATCGTGCCGACCACGTTGTCGCGCGTGTCGTGGCTGACGCCGAATTCCTTGGCGATCCCGAAGTCGGTGATCTTGATCACGCCGTCGGTGGACTTGATCAGGTTGCCGGGCTTGAGGTCGCGGTGGATGATCCCGCGGTCATGCGCGTGGCGGAGGCCCGAGGCCACGTCACGGCAGATCACCAGCACATCCCGCCAGTCAAAGGTCCGGATTTCGCGTTGCAGGTGGTAAAGGCTTTTGCCCTCGACCAGTTCCATCGCGAAGTACAGCGCCCCGTCGTTTTCTCCATAGCCCAGCAGACGAACAATGTTGGGATGGTCAAGCTTGAGCAGGGCCTGGATTTCGGCCGAAAAGCGGGTCCGGAAGTGCTCGTCGTGGGTGTGGTTCTGGGCCAAAGCCTTGACCGCTACCGTGTCCCCGGTCTCCTGGTGCCGGGCGCGATAAACCGTCCCCATCCCCCCCCGGCCGAGGACTCCCAACAGTTCATACGGACCGAGCTGGTTCATCAGGCCGTAGCCCCGAAACGGGCTTGCATCGTGGTAGGTGGAATGCGGAATTCGTTGGCCGTTCGCCCATTCCCTGGTCGGGACGGCGGCGAGATTCCTGGGACGTGGCCTCCACCCCAAGTATAACGACTGGATGGGAGCCGAAATCCCCTTGGTCCCTGGCGATTTGAGGTGCCGGCATGGCCGGCCGAACTGGAACCGACTCATGCATCCCGCCCAACTGCCGGTGAAACTGCTGCTCTGCGACTGCGACGAACAGCGCACGCGACGGGGCGGGCCAGGCGGCCAACACCGCAACAAGACCGAAACGGCAATCGTCCTGACCCACCGGCCAACCGGCGTCAGCGGCCAAGCATCGGAGCGACGGAGCCAGGCCGAGAACCGGCGCGTCGCCATCGTTCGGCTCAGGCTGAACCTTGCCTTGGCCCTCCGGATTCCGGTGGCCGAATCGCGCGCGACGGCCGATGTCTGGCGGAGACGTGTTCGCAATCAACGGATCAATGTGTCGGGCGAACATGACGACTTTCCGGCCGTCCTCGCCGAGGCACTGGACTTTCTCGAAGCAACGGAGCTGGACGTTCCCGCTGCGGCCAGGCGGCTGGGCGTTTCGGCCAGCCAGTTGTTGCGGCTGATTCGCAGCGAGCCAGCCGCCTGGACCTGGCTGACCCGCAAGCGACTGGAACGGTCGTTGCCCCCGCTCAAATAGCAGCGAAGTCCCGAAAAAACAGGGCCTACAACTCGTTCCCGGGCTCCGCCCGGGAACGCACTGACCCAGGGCTCCGCCTTGGTCTGGCGTCTCCCTAACGGCCCCCCCAGAAATTCAACTCGGTCCGGGGCTCTGTCCTGGACCGCACTGACCCAAGGCTCTGCCTTCTTCGGACTTCGCCTTCCCTGCGATTTCTTTGCCCCCGCAGAAATTTCCGGAAAAATCCCAGAATCCAGCGAACCTTTCCCCGGGTCGGGCGACATATACTTTTGTGATGTCGAGGGGAAAGACTGCGTTCGCGGTCCGCCCCGGCCCCGCTGTCAGGCCTGTTTTGACAGCTGATTCTCAATCGTGCGCGTTCACGTGCAGGGAGTGATGAGATGGCACTGCGAAATCGTCAGGACGTTCGGTTCGATTCAGTCACGGATTCCGTGAACCTGGTCGGCGACGTCATGCGCGCGGGCCTCCCAGGCACCTGTGAACGCCTCATCCCCGGTCAGGAACGGTTGCAACCGTGCGACGGGGGGCGATGGTCCATGCAGGGAAAAACTTTTCCCGCCATTGCCTTCAGTCGAACGTTGACAGCCCACAGCACCGGCAGACGCGGCTAAGCAGCCCGACCTGCCGTTTGCGACCCGCCGAGGCAAGCCGCCTCATCCCGGTCGCAAAACCGGTTACCTGACATTCCTGTTTGACCGAAGCCTCGCGCCCTGACTGGGGTCCGTCGCTTCCGCATCCGGCGGACGAACTCCGCCCTTCGGCCTGATCCCAGCCCAGGTCCGTCGTTTGCCTGGCCATTCAGCGCGCCCGTTCGTTGCGCGAATGAAATGGCCTGGCAGAACGCGGTGAAGACCACCGGTCACCGGATCAGTCCGCCGTCACGTCCGGCCGTAATTGGCCTGGCAGGGCAGACGCCCTGCGGGTCGCGCGGCCCAACCCGAAGTCTCCCATGACTGCCTGCACGACTGATCCGGTTGTTGAAACTGTGACCCGGCTGGTGACTCTGGCCCGGGCCGGCGACCAGACCGCGCTCGGACAGCTTTTTATCCGGTTCCGGCCGGCCGTGACTGCCATCATCCGGCGGCGGATCTCAGACGAAGCCGACGCGCAGGAGCTGTGCCAGGACGTGTTCATCAAGGCAATGCAGAAGCTCGACCAGCTGCGGGAGCCGGCCGCGTTCCCGGGCTGGTTGCGGTCGATCGCCGTCCGGCAGTCGATCAACTACCTGCAGCGGAGGAAGACTTTCGTCGTGAGCGACACCGATGTCGTTGACCGGACCGTTGGCAAGGACCGGTCGCCGGTCGACGATGTCCTCGTCGCCGAACGGAACAGCCAGCTGCGGGCCGGCCTCGACAGCCTCGGTGATCTCGACCGGCAGACGCTGGTCGCGTTCTACCTGCGGGGCCAGAGCCTGATCGAAATGGCCGACGCCTTCGAGGCGCCGGTCGGAACGATCAAGCGGCGGCTGCACACCGCGCGGAAGCGGCTGGCCGAACAGGTCGCGACGCTCGCCGTGGGGTGAACGATGACACCGGGCAAAGTCCTGGCAACCCAACGGGGCGGGCGATCATGAGATCGACCCGCCCCGTTTTTTGTAGGGGACCTGTCGAAAGATCGGTCGGATTGGTCGGATCGGACAGATCTGTCGGATCGCGAGGCCTCGCCGGATCGGGCTAGGTGGGTCCGGCACGGCGTTGCATAATGGCCGGCCGATGGAAACGCCCGGGAAATGGTGCGTTTCACGCACCCTACCGGAAGACAACATGACCGATTCCGTTCCTGCCGGACGACCTGAATCCGGCCTTCTGGATGGAACGGGAACCGTTCGCCATGGAGACGGGATCTGGTCGCGGAGCTTCCAGGGGCTGCTCTGGACCAACTTCTTCACCGCGGTCAACGACAACGTTTTCCGCTGGTTTGTGATCGGAACCGGCAAGGAATTCTGGCCGGTCGAGAGCCACCCGCAGATTCTGCTTTGGGGGACCGTCTGCTTTGTGCTCCCCTACCTCGTTTTCGCGATTCCCTCGGGCTGGCTGGCTGACCGGTTCAGCAAGCGCGATGTGATCATGATCTGCAAGGTCATGGAAATCGTGATCATGCTGATGGGCGTCGGGGCCCTGTTGCTGCAGAACTTTCCGCTGCTCCTGTTCGTGGTCTTCCTGACAGGCACGCAGGCAGCGCTGTTCTCACCGGCCAAAGTCGGAAAGATCCCTGAACTGCTGGACGAAAAACAGATTTCAGCTGGCAATGGACTTTTCAACCTCTCGACGCTGACCGCCGTCGTGATCGGGACCGGGATCGGCAACTGGCTGGCCGACATGACCGGGTTTCGGGGCCAGGAGAAGATCTGGCTGACGATGCTGGTCCTGGTCGGGATCGCCGTAGTTGGGACC
The DNA here is from genome assembly GCA_031405895.1 of Planctomycetota bacterium. Taxonomy (GTDB): domain Bacteria; phylum Planctomycetota; class Planctomycetia; order Pirellulales; family Pirellulaceae; genus BJ22. The sequence goes on along the minus strand of JANOFL010000179.1, from coordinate 4,732 downwards.
CTGGTGGGCCTGTTGATGCGCCGGATTCCTGCCGCCAACCCGACACTGCCGTTTCCCTGGAACCCGCTGACTGCAACGGCCCGCCAGTTTGGTCCGTTGCTGGCGAACGCGCGGCTGTTCAGGGTCGCGCTCGGCGTGACGTTTTTCTGGACCTTTGCGTCGCTCGCACAGCTCAACGTCGATGCTTTTGCCGACGAGAACGGATTGCTGATCGAGACCGAAAAGTTGCCGTTGCTGATTTCGCTCGTGCTGGGCGTGGGTTCGGGGAGCGTCCTTGCCGGGATCGCCTCACAGGGCAAAATCGAACTCGGGCTGGTGCCTGTCGGGGCCTTCGGGATGGTGATCTTCGCGGCCCTGATCTGGTGGCTGCCGCCGGACTGGATGTTTGTTCCGACTGAAGGGCGGTTGATCCCGAACGAAGACAATGTACTGATGCTGTCCAGCTGGGAGTTTGTTCCACATGTCAATGTGGGCAGCATCGTGATGACCTGCGTGCTGTTCGCTTTGCTGGGCGTCAGCGCCGGGTTCTTCGACGTGCCGCTCTCGTCGTGGCTGCAGTTCAACAGCCCGGTCGAATCACGTGGATCGGTACTCGCGGCTGCGAACTTCACGCTGTTTGCCTCGATCATCGTCACCACTGGAATTTATTCGTCTTTCCTCCGCGCGCCCTTGCGGGCAGAACGTCAGAATGACTTGCCGGCAGCTTATGCGCCGACCCCAGCGGGACTCATTCGGGGACATGATGAGAAGAAAGTTGATCCGGCCATCGCAGCCGTTCGCGCAAGTGTGAAGTCCGCCGAGGGGCCCGAAGCGACTTCCAAAACGATTGAAGAGTGGCTCGCCCGGTTTCCAGTCATTTCCCGTCCGCATGTCCTGACCACCCTGGTGAGGGCGGTTGCCACAGACCCGACGGTTGCTGGCAACGACAAAGGTCCTTACTCACAAGGCTTGCAGCTCAATGATCCTGAGGACCAGAGGCAGGCACGTGTGGTTTGGCGACAGACCGGGAAACAGCCGCTGCTTTCCGCCCGGCAGGTCTTCCTGCTGCTTGCCCTCGTGACAATCCCCGCGCTGGCTTACACGCTCTGGCGGTTGCACAAGCGTCTGGTCTGCATCCTGCTCTCGATCTGGTTGCGGCTGGTCTACCGGATCAAAGTCCACGGCGCGGAACAGATCCCCGATCACGGCCCGGTCGTCCTCGCCGCCAACCACTACACATGGCTCGATGCCATGTTTCTCATGCTCCTCCCGCGGCGGGAGGTCAAGGCGATCGCGTGGGCCGGCAATTTCGAAGGCTGGTTCGCCAGGAAGTTCGCCCAGTACGCCGGCGTGATCCTCGTTACGGGCGGACCCAAGTCGATCATGAAGGGCATCCGGACGGCGCGGGAGGCTTTGCAAGCCGGCGAGATTGTGCTGATTTTCCCGGAAGGCGGCCTCAGCCGGACCGGCCAGATTCAGGCCTTCCGCCCGGGCGTGCTGAAGATCGCAGAAGGGACCGACGCCGCGATCATTCCGGTCTACCTCGATCAGCTCTGGGGCAGCTTTTTCAGCTACCAGGGCGGCAAGGCGATGCAGAAGTTCCCCCGCACGTTCCGTCGCCCGGTTTCAATTCACGTTGGAGCACCATTGCCCCGCGACATGGAGCTGTTTGCCATGCGACAACAACTGCAGGAAATGGGTTCGGCCGCTGTCAGCCAGCGGATCGGACGGTTCGATTCGCCAGTCCGCCTTTTTCTCAAACAGTGCAAACGGAGGCTTTTCAAACACAAGATCGGCGACTCCACCGGCCAGAACATGACCGGCGGATCGCTGCTGATGCGGACCCTGATCCTCCGCCGTTTGCTGCGCCGGCATGTTCTCAAACACGACGAGAAAAACGTCGCCGTACTGATCCCGCCCAGCAGTGGCGGGATCATCGTCAACATGGCCCTCGCCCTCGACCGCCGCGTCGCGGTCAACCTGAACTACTCGGTTTCCACCGAGATCATGCAGCACTGCATCCGCGAAGCCGGCATCCGGCATGTGCTTTCGACGGCCAAGGTGCTGGAAAAATTCAGTTACGAGTTCGGCTGCGACGTGATGCTGCTGGACGATCTGAGAACCAAAGTCGGTCTCTGGGACAAACTGGTCTGTGCCGTGCAGGCTTATCTCTTTCCCGCCTGGCTGCTCGCGTGGATGGTCGGCGGTGTCAGCAGCAATCCGGACGAACTGCTGACAATCATCTTCACTTCCGGCTCGACCGGGATGCCCAAGGGCGTGATGCTCAGCCACCGTAACATCGCGACCAACGTGGAAGGGATTGAGCAGGTGGTCTCGCTGCGGAAGTCCGACACGATCATCGGCGTTCTGCCGCTGTTCCATTCGTTCGGCTATACGGTCACGATGTGGACCGTCATGACGCTCGACATCGGCGGGGCCTACCACTTCAGTCCGCTCGACGCGCGGCAGGTTGGCAAGCTGGTGCAGGAGTACAAGGGCACCGTGCTGCTCGCTACGCCGACCTTTCTGCGGTCATGGATGCGGAAATGCACGCCCGAAGAGTTTAAAAGCCTCGAAATCGTGGTCCTCGGCGCGGAAAAGATGCCGGTCGACCTCGCCAACGAGTTCGAGCAGAAGTATGGCTTGCGCCCGATCGAGGGCTACGGCGCGACCGAGTTGTCTCCGCTGGTCTCGGTCAACATTCCACCCACGCGGCGGCTCGACAATTTTCAGGTCGACTGCAAAGAAGGCACCGTCGGCCGGCCGATTCCCAACGTCACGGCCCAGACCCGCGACCTCGACGACGGGCATCTGCTGAAAGCCGACCAGCCGGGGATGCTCTGGATCACCGGCCCCAATGTGATGCTGGGCTATCTCAACCACCCCGAACAGACGGCCAAGGCAATCGAACAGGGCTGGTACAAGACCGGCGACGTAGCGGTGATCGACGCCGATGGCTTCATCCGGATCACAGGCCGGATCAGCCGCTTCTCCAAGATCGGCGGGGAGATGGTCCCGCACGTCACCATCGAGGACACGCTGCTCGCCGCGCTGGGCGGCATTGACGATGTGCCGGTTCTCGCCGTGACCGCTGTGCCAGATGAACGCAAGGGCGAACGGCTGATCGTGCTGCACACGTCAGCGCTGTCCAAAACGCCCGAAGAGCTCGGTCAGGCCCTCCAGCAAGCCGGCCTGCCCAATCTCTTCATCCCTTCCCGCGACAGCTTCCTGCTGGTCCCCGAAATCCCGGTTCTGGGGACGGGCAAAATCGATCTCAAGAAGCTGCGCGAAGTTGCCCAGCAGTTGACGTGACGTGGGATAGGCTTCCAGCCTGTCGTTGCGCGGTGGCAGCAGGAAAAATGATCCGCTACCGTTAAGTGGTCGAGGATCAGGGTGGGTCGTTACGTCGTTTGGCGACTCGCTTGACCGCAGCTTGTTACGAGTGGCAATTGACAGGCTGGAAGCCTGTCCCACGTCAGGTGTACCGCACACCCTGATGCTGGGCTTCAAAAAAGTTCGGCAGCAGGCCATCGACCTGTAACAGGCCGGCACGGGTCAGGGTCACGCGATCTTCGTCCCAGTCGAGCATCCCTTCGCCGCGCAAGCCGTTGAACTGCGCTTCCCATTTGGCCACGATGTCGACGCCAAACTTGCGCTGGAAATAGCCGCAGTCGAGGTAGCCTTTTTTCATGTGCAGGATGACTTCGCGGATCAGCAGCTGTTCGGTCGTACAGCGAAGCGCCCGGCCCAGTGGCAACTGCCCCCGTTCCAGCAGGTCGCCCGTATAGTCCTTCCATTCGGGCTTGTTCTGGTAATGCACCCCGCTAATGTGTCCGAAGCTCGCGATGCCGGTCGCCAGCAGGTCGGATCCGGCCCAGAGGTTGTCGCGGTAGCTGAAGTTGACCTTCGCCGGGTCCTTGACCAGCGTGTAGGCACTGCTGATGTGGTAGCCCGCCGCCTGCAGTTCGTCGTAGGCCTGGTTGAGCCAGCGGCGCTTCGATTCCCAGTCCGCCACCGGGGTCTCGATCCGGTTGCCGAGGATGTCCTGCGAGTAGAGCGTGTTGAACGGCAGCTCCATCTGGTAGATCGTCACGCTGTCGGGCGACAGGCCAATCGTCTGCCGGATGCAGTCCGACCAGTTCTCGTCGGACTCGCCGACCATGCCCGAAATCAGGTCAAGGTTGACATTGGGAAAGCCGGCGGCCTGAATCCAGTCCCAGGCCTTGCCGATTTCCTTGCTCAGGTGGGCCCGGCCGTTTTCTTCAAGAATCCGGTCGTTGAAGTTCTCGACCCCGAGACTCAGACGGGTCACACCCAGCTCGCGCAGCGTCTTGACCTTGTTCTCCTGCAGTGTCCCCGGCTCACATTCAAACGTGACTTCCTCGGCGAGGCTCCAGTCGATGTTGGCCCGCAGGCGATCGACCAGGCCGACCAGCTGTTTGCTGCTGAGGAACGACGGCGTGCCGCCACCGAAATAGACAAAGCGGAATGGCCGGCCGCCCATCACCGGCTGCTGGCTGACCAGTTCGATCTCGCGCGAAAGGGCGGCCAGGTAGTTTTCAATTTCGCCTGCATTGCGGTCGGTAAAGACCTTGAAATAACAGAACTTGCAGCGTTTCCGGCAGAACGGAATGTGCAGATAGAGTCCGAGCGGCACGTCGCGGGGCGGCGCCGCGAAAGCCTCTTCCACAGCCACCAGCTCGTCCGCCTGCCACTGGCTGAAAGGCGGATAGTTCGAGATGAAGTAGCTGCC
>JANOFL010000152.1:0-1766 GCA_031405895.1 Planctomycetota bacterium | reverse complement strand
CCGGCGTTTTTTCTTCGATCCCGGAGGGATCGCAGCCGGTTCCTCGCTGCGATCCCTCCGGGATCGAATGAAAACCATCCGTTCCCCTGGTCGCGAAACGCGACCCGGGGCTAATGGCTGCGATCCCTTCTATGAGCAGGGGCGGTCTGTCAAGTCCGGACACGCTCAATTCTATGGTTTTTCCATTCAGAGCAGGTTTTGGTTTTCCGAGGCAACGCTCGCGGAGGCGCAGTCGCCCCGAGTCGCGACCGGAGGGTCGGACCGGCTCGTTGACGACTCCCCGGTCGAGCGGTTCAGCCTTCTATAGTGGGTCACGCCGTGCGGTTCACGACGGCCCAAGGATGGTATGGGAAACGGGCCGGCCGATTCTTCGGGCGTCGGATCAAGTCCGAATGGGACGTCTGAGGCTCGGCCCGCGGATCCACCTGACTGTGGGGAACCGATTGCTCGCTCACGGTCTCCTGGGTCTCCTTAAGGGTCCGTCGTCGGCGTGAACGCCACGCCGTCGCGCAGGACTTTATACACGCTCCGCAGCAGCAGCAGACGCGCCACCACGAGGCGGCCGATCTTGCGGCCACGCCGCTTCTCGACCCGCTCGTAGGTGGCCCGATAGCGCGGCAACTGCCGCGCCCACAGGCTCGCTTCGATCAGGTAGTGCCGCAGGTGCCGGTCGGTGCCGCCGCCGCCGATGCGACCGCTGCGACGCGTCGAGTCCGACTGGTGCACGCCCGGCGCCAGGCCCGCGAAGGCGATCAGATGCTCCGCCGTGGGAAAGCGTTCGATCGGACCGATGCGGGCCACGATCGCCACCGCCGCGATCACGCCGATGCCACGCACCGCGTCGAGCCGCTGCGCGTCCGGGCACTCTTTGTAAATCGCGAACATCTCGGCCTCGATCGCCTTCAGCCGCGTCCGCAACGCCTCGAGTTCGTCGATCTTCGCCGTCAGCACCAGGGCGTCGCGTGGCGGCAGACCCGCCACCAACTTCAGCAGCCGCGGCCGATGCTTCACCCGCCACAGGTTCTCGCGGTCGGCCCAGGTCTCGTGGGCGAAGTAGCGGTTCACCCAGTTCCGCAAGGCCGTGCGACGGCTCACCAGGTTCTCCCGGCACGCCACCACCCGCCGCATCTGCCGCCAGGCCGCCGGCGGCTGATGGGCCCGCGGCAACTGACCGTTCACAAACTCCCGCTGCAGCCGGGCCGTGTCGATCGTGTCCGTCTTGCGCCGCCGCGCCTTCGGCGGCAACGGCATCTGCAGCACGTTGGCCAGCACGAACTCGGCTTGCGAGCCGACCAGCGCCTGGACCCGGGCCCAGCCGGTGGTGCTCTCCTGCAGCCAGACGACGGGCCCACGGCCGGCCCGCCGCTTCGCCTCGGCCAGCACGGCCCGCAGATCCTCGGCCGTCGTCGGCACCGTCATCACGTCCTCCTGGCGACGGTCGCGGTCGAGCCGACGGATCACGCAGTTTTGGTCGTGATAATCGACGGTCAAAATGATACCCTGACGCATGGCGGTCTCCTCAAAGTCTTGGTCCTCCGGACCTGATGCTCTGAATGTCCCCGTGACATTCTTCAGGCGAGCTTACTCGACCTGCGAGCGGGAGACCGCCTCTTCGGCTCATGCCATCTTCGGGATAAGGAAGCGGTTCGCCGACGGGCCATCGAAATCCGCCTGGCGCTGGCAGGACCGCGGCCGAACTCCATCGAAGCGCTGCTGGCCGAACGAGCGGCCATTTGTTGGGTCGATGTTTACCTTTGCGAGCAAGC
>JANOFL010000151.1:0-7501 GCA_031405895.1 Planctomycetota bacterium | reverse complement strand
ACACGAGCCGGAAGCGTGAGCGCCGGGGAATCGCAGTGGATTTTCCCGGCAATGACTGGCAGCTGAAACGGACCTGCAAACCAACCAGGAGTCAGTCTTGATGGCCAAGAGCGAATCCGGCACCCTCGGCGAAGTGATCGTTCCGGTCAAACCCCGGTCCTGGTTCAGCCGCGCCCTGTCCCCTTTTAACCGGGCACTCGTCCGCGGCCTCGCCGTTGTGATGCCGCCGCTGCTGACCATCGTCCTGTTCATCTGGGCGTGGAAGACGATTGAGACGTACATCCTGTTGCCGGTCGAAGCCTTTGCCCGCAACGTGATTGTCTGGTCGATCAACGACACGATTCCGGAACCTGAAGCCCAGCGGCTGGTGGTGGCTGGCGAGGCGACCATCCGTGACGACGCCGATTCGGGCACCCGCCAGCTGGATCCGAAGAACGGGCGGCAGTTCGTCCAGGTTCGCAACGACTGGATTCCCGAGGAGGTCCACGAGTACGTTGAGAACTCGCCCGACGGCGAATCGGCGCGGACCGGGCGCGATTACTACGAAAGCTATGTTCGCCAGCGGTATCTGAAGCGGCAGCTCGTGGTGCCGGCTTTCCTGGCGCTGTTCATCTTCCTGCTTTACCTCGTCGGCAAACTGCTTGCCGTCGGGATCGGCCGCCTGATCTGGGGCTCCTTTGAGCGGCTGATCAACAAGATCCCGCTGATTCGCAATGTCTACTCCTCCGTCAAGCAGGTCACGGACTTTGCGTTCAACCCGAACGAACAGGCCATCAAGGTCACCCGGATCGTCGCCGTGCAGTATCCGCGGATCGGCATCTGGTCGATGGGCTTCCTGACCAACAACGACTCGATGCCGGTTGCTGTCGGGATCGCGGGCGAACCGATGGTCAACGTGCTGATGCCAACCAGCCCCATGCCAGCGACCGGTTTCACAATCATGGTCCCCCGCAGCCAGACGGTTGACCTGAACATCACGATGGACCAGGCGATCCAGTTTTGCGTCAGCTGCGGAGTGGTGTCGCCAACTTCGTCCGATCCCAAGACCATCGAAGGCCGAATCCTGGCGGCGACGACGGTCGGTGACGGGAGAGAAAAGGCAGCCAGCTGAGCTTGAAGTTCGGATCAGCCGCTGGTTTCAAAAAACCGGACGCTAACGCGTGGCGGCTGATGTGTACCGAACATGAAGCGTTGACAGAGCACTGGCACGGTCAGGCGGCCTTCCGCCGGCCCGGTTTTGATCGCACGGGGAGCTGAACCCGTTCGGGGGTTGTTTCCAGGGGCTTGGCCAGCGGCTGGTTCCAGAGGCAGTTGCGAACCTTGTGCTCGATCGTTTCGGCGATGTTGACCGCGCGCAGCCCGCGGCTCGCGGGGACTCGGGCCGGTTCGCCCCCCCGGATCGCCCTGAGCCAGTCGGCCTGCTCGAGGGCGATGGCGTTGGCGGCTTCTACCACCAGTTGCCGTGTTGGGAAGACTTCGGAAAACAGGTTTTCGCGATACCACGTCTGGCGGGCCGGGTCGAGCAAGTCCTCGCCCGCGCGACGATCGGGCCAGTCGGCCGGAATCTGCCACGCCATCACCGAGCGGCTGTTCAGATCCAGTTCGACGGCTCCTGCGGTGCCAAAAACCTGCATCCGCCGGCAGGGTTGCGGGTCGCAGCGCGAGGCAGAGAGGACCGCGGTTCCTCCCGCGCTGAAACCGATCCGGGCTTCGGCGATGTCGGGATGGGGGCCGAAGAGCGTGGTGCCGCTGGCCTCGACGCATTCCGCCTCACCACCCAGCAGCTCGGCCGCCAGATCGATGTCGTGGATCATCAGGTCAAAGACGACGGAGACATCGGTACTGCGAAAGCTATAGCCGCTGTGCCGCCAGGCGCGGACCAGCCGCGGCTGGCCAGTCAGCCGGGTCACCTGCTGGACCACCGGATTGAAGCTCTCGACGTGTCCGACCTGGGTCACCACACAGTGTTCGGCGGCCAGCGCGACCAGCTCTTCGGCTTCGCGGCCGGAAGCCGCCAGTGGCTTCTCAACCAGCAGGTGAACGCCGTGCCGGATCAGCTCGCTGGCGATCTCGTGATGCGTCGCGGTCGGGGTCGCGATAATCGCGGCGTCGAACTCGCCAATGATTTTCATCCAGTTGCTGACTGCGCGGAGGTCGAACTCCTGGATCACACGCTGCTGGACCAGCGGCTGGGGATCGCAGACGGCGACGACCCGGAAACCCGGGTTCTGGCGGGCCAGTTTTGTGTGAATCGTGCCGAGATGGCCACCGCCGATCACGGCGAGGCGGACCGGTTTCATGCCGCGGCGCTCACGGGCTTGGGATGGTGCCGGCCGCGGCCATGCTGGCCGAGCCGCGAGGTGTCGAGGAAAGCCAGCATGTTCTCGATGGCTGGAATCAGCAGGTTCTTGCTGCGGAGAACTTCGCGGGCGTTTTCGGTACCGACGCGGCCGCGGAAGAGCAACCGGAAGGCTTCGTTGACCGCCTCGATCGTTGCGCGGTCGAAGCCGTTTCGCTTGAGCGAAACCACGTTGGTGCATTTGCAGCGAGCCGGATTGCCGTCGGCCAGCATGTAGGGCGGAATGTCCTGCAACACCCGGCTGCAGCCGCCAATGAAGCAGTAGCTGCCGATCGAAGCGAAATGCGTAACGGCCACGCAGCCGGACAGGGTCGCGAAGGAATGAATGTGCGAATGCCCGCCCAGCATCGAGCCCTGGCCGAGGATCACGCGGTCGCCGACCATGCAGTCGTGCCCGACATGCGAACAGGCCATCAGGTAACAGTCGCTGCCCACGCGGGTCAGGCCCTGTTCCTTTTCCGAGGCCCGGTTGATCGTGACATTCTCGCGAATCGTGTTCCGGTCGCCAACGATGGTCTGGGTCGCCGTGCCCTTGTAGCTGATGTCCTGGGGTTCGCCGCCGATGCAGGTGCCAGACGAAATCACATTGTCACAGCCGACCGTGGTGTTGCCGATGATGGTGACTGTGTTCAGCAACCGGGTCCGCGCGCCGATTTTCGCGTCAGGGCCGACGACACAGAACGGGCCGATTTCGACGCCAGGTCCGAGCACTGCGGTCGGGGCGACGACGGCGAGCGGCGAGATCTTGGGTGGCGGACTGGCAAACTCGGCCTGGTCCCGGAGGTTGGCAACACGATTGCTGATGGGGATCGTTTCCACGATGCGGGCTTCCCTTTTCAGGCGGTTTTGCGGGACGGTAACTGGACCACTGGATTGGCAATCGCGAGCAGAGTCCGCACCAGTTCGGCATTCAGCCGGTGGCCGCTGCGGTGAGCCGTGATCCGGCCAATCAGGTCGCAGCCTGCGAGCGAGAAATCGCCGATCATGTCGAGCAGCTTGTGCCGGGCGCACTCGTTGGGGTAACGCAGCCGGTTGTCGACCGGCCCGCGGTTGTCGAAGACCAGCAGGTCGCGAAAACTGACCCGCCGGCCGAGTCCCTGTTGCTTCAACAGCTCGGCTTCGTCCTGGGTCACGAAAGTCCGCGCGGCGGCGATTTCGTGCTCGAAAACCACGGGTTCGAGTCGCGCGGAGTACGCCTGTTCACCGATCGCCGGCTCGTCGGGATAGTGGAGTTCATAGGTCAGCTGGCAGCCACCGGGCGCCGGTTCGGCCAGCAGCCAGGCCCCGGCGTCGCCGACGCGAACCGGCCGGTCAATCAACAGCGCCGGCTTGAGGGCAACCTGACGAACAAGACCCACGCGGAGGATCGCCTCGACAAACGGGCGACTGGATCCATCGAGACCAGGCATCTCGGCCCGGTCGACGTAAACGAGACAGTTGTCGACGCGCAGACCAGCCAGAGCGGCGAGCACATGCTCGACCATGTCCACGGCCGTGCCATCGGCGGAAAGCGTGGTCCGCCGGGGGCCATCCGTCCGGTGGGCGATCCGGGCGGACACGCGGGGCAGCCCCGGCAGGTCGCGGCGGACAAAGACAATTCCATGGTCGGGCGGAGCGGGACGAAACTCGACCGTGACGTCCAGCCCGCTCCAGAAGCCGAAGCCCTGGACCGCGCATTTTCCCTGCAGCGTCTGTTGAGGTCTCGCGGCGAACAAGCGACTGGTTCCGTTGGCCTTGGGGGCTGAAGCGGTCAGGGATTCACGTTGCCGGCTGCCTAGCGGCTGGTGTCGGCCGCATCCGGTCCGGAGGGCGGCAACTGGGCCATCCGCTTGAGAATCTCGGTCGTGACATTCCGGTCGGGGCGGTGCCAGACGACCGCGGCATTGACCTGCTGCATGATCGAGTCCGGGTCGCCTTCGACCATCGGCGCGGCGTTGAAGCGCAGCACCAGCGGCGTGCCGGTTTCCTGGCTGTAACGGGTAATGACGCCCGTCACCTGCTGGTAAATGTCATAGTGCAGACGGGCTTCGCGCCGGGTCAGCTCGCGCATCCGGTCGCGGGCCTCGAGCTCGACTTTGGCGCTCTCCATCGCCAGCGACTTTTCCGCGTCGCTGTACTCGGTCGTGCCAACACGGTAGGCGAGCGAAAGCTGCTCGGCCTGGGCTGCCAGCTGTTGGCGCTGCTGGGTGACCGTGGCCTGGAGGGCTTCGGCATCGGTCTTGAGCTGGGCCAGTTCGGCCGTGAACTGCGGGTGTTTTTCAAAGACCTGGTTGATGTCGCAGATCACGACACTCGCCTGGCCAAGCACAGCCTGAGCGGGAACCAGCGTAATGGCCAGCAGGGCCAGCGCCGGGGCGACAAGCGCCGGGGCGACGAAAGCCGCCAGGCGGCGATGAGATTGGGTCACTTCAGCACTCCCTTGCTTGAAGTTGGGGGTCGGTCTTCAGTCTGTTCGGACGTCTTCGGCCAAAGGGCGGGCGTCCTGCCCAGTCCATTCCGGCCGATTCGAATTCAATTCTGGAGGGTCAGCATTCAACCGACCCGCCCCAGCCTTTGCAGACCGGATCGGGGCGGCATTCTGCCGGCCTTTGCGGCTGAAGTAAAGACCGGTTTTCTGTGCGAATCGCCAAGGCTGGGCGTGGTGACCAAGCTCCTGCTTTTTCGGTCCTTTCTCTTTTCACCGCTTTTGGAACAGTCCGCGAATCGCACGAATCGCCATGAATCAGGCAGTCGCCGTAAAAGTCTCCCGCAACTCATCGGCGAGATCGCCGTATCGGACATACAGCCCCCGAGCAATCATCGCAAGGTATATGTTGAGTCCGATCGAAGCGGCGAGAAACAGCCAGAGCAGCATGTTCTGGCGCTCCAGCAGGGTCTGGTGGTTCGCATCGTCGAGCGTCGGGCCGGCAATCGCTGCGGCCAGTCCGAGACTGGCAGGCGCCGACCCGGTTGTGCCGCCACGGCGTTGCGGCGGCGCACCGCCGTTGTTGGCCAGAGTCTGGCTGTTGCTGGCGGTCAAGTCGGTTCCGGTGCTGGTGTAAAGCCCCGGACTCGATGGCAGCTGGGCATAGCCGGGTCCGTACTGGGCGGACGCGAGGTTTTGTTGCAGGGTCTGGTTCGTCTGTTGCAGTGACTGGTTGTCCAGCTGCATCTGGTTCAGCCGCGAGTTTTGGTATTCAACCTGCTCGCGCATCCGGATCAGCTCGTTCGCCAGCTCGGCGACGTAGGGAGGGGTCGACGACATGCCGGGTGGACTGCTGACCGGCTGGCTCGCCACAGGACTGAGAGGACTGGCCTGGCTGTTGAAGCCATTGCCTGTCGGCTGATTCCAGGCCAGGCCATTGGCCGGCTGATTCTGGCCCTGCGAGCCAAACTGGCTTGGGTTGACGATCGGCTGGGAAAATCCTGAAATCCCCGTCGTTCCGCGATTTGGAACGGCGAGGGCAGGGGGTCGCGGGCCGGCGACACCCGAGTTAAACAGCCCGCTGCCTGGCTGCTGGCTGGCCTGCAAGTTGAATCCGTTAGTGATCGGCTGCTGTTGTGTCGCGTTGCGATCATCCCAGCCGTTTGAACCGGTGGTCCGCGGCAGTAGCGGGTTGACGGTGGTTAACTGTCCAGCCCGCGACGGATTGATTTGCAGCTGCGATCCGCCGGCTGGAGACTGCGCACCGAAGTTTTGCGGTTGGGCAACGACGCTGTTGCCGAAGGTCGAAGCACTGCCCTGAAACCGGTCGGGCATACTGCCGGGGTTGAGCGCAGGGGTGTTCGAAGCGGCATTGTTGGCGGGATTGGTGAACCGGTCACCAATCAGGGTCGAGTCCTGACGGCCATTCTGGGCCAAACCACCTTGTGTTTGCTGCTGTTCAAAAACATTGGGGAACGACGCAGTCGGGCGCAGAGCACCCTGCCGCTGACTGGGCGGAATGTAATTTCCTTCGCGTGCAAGTTTGAGCAGGCCAAGGATTTCATTGACCAGTTCTTCCCTGTGCTGCAACTTGTCAACGCCCGGGTAAACCACCCGGACTTCGCTGACAATCTCTGAAAGCTGCTGGTTGCCGATCCGGCCTTCGGGATTCCACATGATGCCTTCTTCCGAAAGCAGCAGCAGCTTGAGTGCCTCATCGGGACAAGGCAGATTGATGAAAATCGGCCGGTCAAGCTGGATCGTCCGCTGCGTGCCAGTCGTTGCCGGATTGGCCGGAGCGAGTTGGGCTCCTGCTGGAACAATCCAGACAGCAAATCCAGCCAGCAGCGTCAAGCCTCCAGTCGCACGAACGAATCGGCCCGAAACGGCATTGAGCAATAGATCAACCATTTCGACAGTCCCGGTAAACGGACAGCGATCAAGGAGCGAAGGGTCCAGCTCCACCGGGCATGTTAGTCCCGCCGAATACCGCGGGTAAATAGCGAAAACCGGCAAGGAGCGGCCATGGGCCGCGTTTCTTTCGTGGCGACAAAGCTCTGACTCGTTATGACTCGTTCCACGGCTCCCGCCGTGGAATCCCGGCGCGCCGGGAACCAATGGCTCCGCCTTCTCTTCGCGTTGGGCAAACCCGCTCCCGAAACAACCGGGCTCTTCCTGCCAGCAACCTGCGGAACGTGAAGCCACGAGCTAATCGCAACTGCCTCGCGCACCCGCCGGCAATGCACAAGCGGCCTTGTCTGGCCGAATGCGCAGAATCGTCGCTGGTCCGCTATTTCGCCAGTTTCGCTCCAGCCTTCCCCTTTTTGAACAGCGGTCCGCCATAAACCGCCGAGGCACCCAGTTCCTGCTCGATCCGCAGCAACTGGTTGTACTTGGCCATCCGGTCGCTGCGGGAAGCCGAGCCGGTTTTGATCTGTCCTGTGTTGAGCCCGACGGCGAGATCGGCGATCGTCGAATCCTCGGTCTCGCCGCTGCGGTGGCTGGCGATACTGGTGTATCCGGACCGATGGGCAAGGTGGATCGCCTCGATGGTCTCGGTCAGCGTCCCGATCTGGTTGACCTTGATCAGAATGCTGTTGGCGATCCCTTCGCTGATCCCGCGTTGCAGCCGGCGGGCGCGATCACGTGGACCATCCCCTCCCGGTGGCCAGTAAGGGAAGCACTGTACAATATCTGCTCGATCCCACCGGAGATTCAGGCATGTCCACAGTATCCAC
>JANOFL010000141.1:0-10335 GCA_031405895.1 Planctomycetota bacterium | reverse complement strand
ATTTTCATTTCCGGCTCCCTCCCACGCCGCCGCTTTGAGCGGTGTGGGGAGGGCGGGGGGAGGGGGCGTCCGCGCATCGGGGAGCGTCGCGGCTGGACCTCCCGCGTCGCTCAATCCCTGTCAAAACGACAATTCAAGGTTCGAAGTCGACCAAGTGCAAAACGCACCCACTGTCTTTCCATTTCCGTGTCGGCTGTCCAGCCGCATTCAATGCGGCCCTGCGTTTACAGTTCCCTGAACAAACGGCTGGGAAAGGGCCTGAATCCCTCGTACTCGTACTCAGCCGCTTGCGGCGGTACTCGTAATCGATCGGGGGAACTTCCAGGAAAGGGATCGAGTACGAGCACGAGTACCGTTTCTCTGAGTACGAGTACGAGTTCGCTCGCGTGTCCTGGAAGGACAAAACCAGCGCCGCGGGCTTCCAAACCATCTCGCCCCATTTGGCCATGAAAAGGCCTGAATCCCTCGTACTCGTACTCAGTCCCTTGGGACGGTACTCGTAATCGCACTCGAACGGGGTACCTTCCATGTACAGGATCGAGCACAACCACGAGCACCGTCCGCGGCGGACTGAGTACGAGGACGAGTTTGCTTCAGAATCCTTGAAAGCACCTGCCACAATTCCCCGTTGGATTTGCCTCAAATTGAACGACATCAATTTCTCGCAGGCCACATCACCCGCGCCAACATCGCCCCGGCCACAACCGCCAGCAAGCTGCTGCCTACAGTCGCAAGGACATAGATCGCCGCCAGTCCCCGTTCGCCCCGATCCGCCATCGTCATCGTTTCCAGCGAGAACGCTGACATCGTGGTCAGCGCACCGAGGAACCCGGTTCCCAGTCCGAGCTGAATCCGGCTTGGCTTTGAGCTGAAGCCCCAGCCCATCAGGATCCCGATGGCAAAACAGCCCACGACATTGACGAGCAGTGTGTTCCAGGGAAAGCCTGTGGACCAGCGTTGCAGGCCGACTGCCATCAAATACCGGGCTGCCGCTCCCGCCGCACCGCCGGTGCCGACGAGCAGCAAGTCGATCCAGATTCGTGTGTTCATCACCGGATTGCCTCCCGAATCGCCCCGCCGCTAGATTGACGGTCCAGCAGAACGAACCGCGGTCGCGGCCGCAAGTCGCGAAGGGCGAGCGAGGGGCAGCAGGGCAATGAAAAGTACCAGGGCAATGGCAAGGCAGGCAGTCGACGGGGCATGCGAGTTGTTTTCCCGGTTTCAGGACTTCGCGCAGCTGGCCCTCTCGTTCCTGTTCGCGGTGCAGGCGTTTCACTGCGCAACATTGTCGGCCCAGGACGCCCCTGCCAACTGGCCCCAGTGGCGCGGGGCGGCGCTGGACAGCATCAGCCCGGATGGCGGGTTGCCCGCTCCCCTCGACCTTGAACAGCATCTGCTCTGGAAACTGCCGCTCCCTGGCCCGGCCGGGAGTTCGCCGGTTGTTCACGACGGCGTTGCCTTCCTGACTTCGGTTGCCGCGGACGACAAAGGACTGCTTCTGCTCGCAGTCGATCAGTCGGGAAAAGTCGCGTGGCAGAAGGCTCTCGGCGGCGAAAACCGAAATTCGCGCGACGGGGCCAACTCGGCGTCCCCCAGTCCCTGCACCGACGGCCAGCATGTCTGGGCGACGACCGGTCAGGGCGTGATGTCTTGTTTCACGGTTGCCGGCGAGGAAGTCTGGCGGGTCGACCTGCAGGAGCGGTTCGGGACCTTCGACATCCAGTTCGGCATGTCGTCGACCCCGGTCCTCGACGCCGGTCGGCTCTTCCTGCAGCTGATTCACGGCTCAATGCGCGATCCCGAACCCGGCATAGGCCACGTTGTTTGTCTCGATGCGGCAACGGGAGAAACGGTCTGGCACCAGGAGCGCAAGACCGGTGCGACGATCGAGAACAAGCACTCCTACGCCTCGCCCACCATCTATCGCGATGAAAACCAGGCCTTCCTGCTGACGCACGGCGGCGATTTCGTGATGGCCCACCGGCTGAACGATGGCGGCGAACTTTGGCGCTGCGGCGGGCTGAACCCGGCCGAAGACTTCAACCCCACGCTCCGGTTTGTTTCTACGCCCGCCACGGCAGCCGGCCTGATCGTGGTGCCGTCGGCCAGATCGGGCTGCGTGCTGGCCCTCAAACCGGGCGGCGCAGGCGACCTGTCCGGTCGGGAGGATTTTCTCCACTGGAAACTGGATCGTGGCTCGCCCGACGTGGCCAGTCCGCTGATCCACGATGGGCGGGTCTGGTTCTTTCGCGAGAACGGCGTGGTGCTCTGCTGCAATGCTGCCGACGGCGACCGGCTCTACCAGCGCCGGCTGCTGGCCGACCAGCACCGCTCGACGCCGGTCATCGCCGGCAACCGGATTTTCATCACGGGCCGCGACGGCACGCTGACCATTCTCGGAACGGGAGCAGATCCTGAAGTCATCGCTTCGCTGGAGCTGAAAGAGACCACGACCGCGTCTCCCGCAATCGCTGGAGGCCGGCTCTTCATCCGCACCTTTAACCACCTCTGGTGCCTTGGCTCCCGGTAGAAGGCGAGCGGCAGGGCGTCAGCCTTCCGTGTCCCCGCCTTCGATCACCTCTGGTGCCCTGGCTCCCGGCGGGGTGCGTGAAAGGCACCACCTAACCTGATCCACACCGCCCATTCGTCGCAGCGACGCGATTTGACCTTGCCCTTAACCGCCCAGCTGTCACGATAGCGGCTGGTTTCATTGTCCAGCCGCCGCGCCATGCACCGCAACGACATCCGCAACATCGTCATCATCGCCCACGTCGACCACGGCAAGACGACGCTGGTCGACTGCATCCTGCGCCAGTGCGGACGGTTTCGCGAGAACCAGCTGGTCGGCGACTGTATTCTGGACAGCAATGCCCTCGAACGCGAACGCGGCATCACGATCGTCGCCAAGAACATCGCGGTCGAATACAAGGGCGTGAAGATCAACGTGATCGACACGCCCGGCCACGCCGACTTTGGCGGCGAAGTCGAACGGGTCCTGCAGATGGCGGACGGGGCCCTCGTGCTGGTCGACGCGGCAGAGGGGCCGATGCCGCAAACACGCTTTGTGCTTGGCAAGGCGATCGAGGCGGGTCTTCGGCCCATCGTGGTGGTCAACAAGATCGACCGGCCCGACGCCCGGACGCTGGATGTTGTCGATGAGACCTTTGAGCTGATTCTCGAGCTGGGCGGCGAAGCACTGCTTGACAGCCTGACCTGCATTTTCGCCTCGGCCAAGCTGGGCTTCGCGACCCCCAGCCCGGAGTTTCCGTCGAAGACCATTTTTCCCCTGATGGACCTGATCCTCGACCGGATTCCCGGGCCGTGGATCGATGACCTGCCGGGCGGGACGTTTGTCGTAACGACCATCGACTGGTCGGAGTACGTCGGCCGGATCGCGATCGGCCGGATTCGGTCCGGTTCGTTCTCGGCGGGCCAGGAAGTTTTGATTCAGAAGGCGGACAACCTGTCGCTCCGGTCGAAGATCGTTTCGCTGCACGTCTTTGACGACCTTGGCCGCAAAGAGGTCGCCTCGGCCTCGGCCGGCGAAATCGTGGCACTCGTGGGCCTGGATGATATCGAGATCGGCGACACGATCTGCCACCCGCTGCACCCGGTTCGTCTGCCGCGGCTTTCGGTCGACCAGCCGACCCTCGAGATGGTCTTTTCCATCAACAACTCGCCCTTTGCCGGGCGCGAAGGCAAATACGTCACCAGCCGGCAACTGCGGCAACGACTGCAGAAAGAGCTGGAAAAGAACGTGGCCCTCCGGGTCGATCTCGAGTCGGCGGGCGACAGTTTCCAGGTTTCTGGCCGCGGCGTGCTGCATCTCTCCATCCTGATCGAGACGATGCGGCGCGAGGGCTACGAACTGTCCGTCGGCAAGCCGCGGGTGGTTTTCCGCCGGATCGACGGTGTCGAGCACGAGCCGTTTGAAATCCTCTCCGTCGAAGTCCCCGCCGGGAAGTTCGGCCCGGTCATGGAGCTGGTCGGCGCCCGGCGCGGTGAACTGGTGGAGATGAAGGCCCGCGGCGATTACAACCTCGCGACTTTTTCGATTCCGGCTCGCGGCCTGATCGGCCTGCGGACCCGGCTGCTCAATGCAACCCAGGGCATGGCGATCATCAACCATCGCTTCGACGAGTACCGCCCGGTCGAAGCCGACCCGCCCGCCCGGACCAACGGAATGATGGTTTCACTCGTCTCGGGCCGGGTCAACGCCTACGCCCTCGACACGCTGCAGCAGCGGGCCGAAATGTTTGTCGCGCCGGGCGATGAAGTCTACGAGGGAATGATCGTCGGCGAAAACAGTCGCGACAATGACTTGCCCGTCAACCCGACCCGCGAGAAAAAGCTGAGCAACATGCGGGCTTCCGGGACCGATGACAATATCCTGCTCAAGCCTCCCCGGCTGTTCACGCTGGAGGCCGCGCTCGAATACATCGAGGACGACGAGCTGGTCGAAATCACGCCGGGCAGCATCCGGCTGCGGAAAATGATGCTTAGGGAATCCGACCGCAAGCGGTTCGCCCGGACCGTAGTCGAGGCCTGATAGCCGCGGTCTTCATCCGGCAGCTTCGTGCGGTCAATCGGGTCAATACGGTCAATCAGGTCGTCGACGCCGACTGGGAGTCTTCACGGGCAACGGGCCCCGGACGGGATGGGGCAGGCGCCGGAGTTCGGTTAGGATTTCGGGGGTGCCAACGCTCCCGGATTCTGTTGTCACTCCTCCAACTGGTTCACCCACAATCGCATTCTTATGAGCAACCAGGCAACTGCCCTGTTTCGGACTGAAGTCGATTCGATGGGCAATGTGCTCGTGCCGGCCGAGGCGTACTACAGCGCCCAGACCCGGCGGGCGGTCGAAAATTTTCCCATCTCCGGCCAGCCGCTTCCCTCCGCCCTGGTCCGCGCGATGGGACTGGTCAAGTACGCCTGCGGCGTGGCCAACCGCGATTTGGGAAAGCTTGCGGGCAGCGGCAAAGTCCGGCTCAACGACGCCCAGATTCAGGCGATGCTCAACGCCGCGCTCGAGGTCGCCAATGGTGACCTGGACGGCGAGTTCCCGATCGACATCTACCAGACCGGATCGGGCACCAGCAGCAACATGAACGCCAACGAGGTCATCGCCAACCGGGCGATTGAAATCATGGGCGGCGACCGCTTCGCGGCTGCCAAGCCGATCCACCCCAACGACCATGTCAACATGGGGCAGAGTACCAACGACACGTTCCCGACCGCGATTCACGTCGCCGTGGCGATGGAGATCCAGAACCGGCTTTTGCCCCGGCTGGAAAAGCTGCGGAAAGCGCTGGCCGCCAAGGCTTACGAATGGCGCGATGTGATCAAGATCGGCCGGACCCATTTGATGGACGCCACGCCGCTGACGCTCGGCCAGGAGTTCGGCGGCTTTGCCCGGCAGCTGGAGCTTTCTGTCGACCGTGCCCAGCAGGCGCTCCGCGCAGTGCTCGAACTTCCCGTCGGCGGAACGGCCGTCGGGACCGGCATCAACACCCACCCTGACTTTGGTGGACGGGTTTCGGCGGAGCTGGCGCGCAAGACCGGGATTCCCTTTGTCGAAGCCGTCGATCATTTCGAAGGTAATGCCCAACGCGACGGCCTGGTCGATTGTCACGGCCACCTGCGCACAATCGCCACGACGCTCTTCAACGTCGCCAACAACATCCGCTGGCTCGGCTCGGGGCCGCGCTGCGGGTTCTTCGAGGTTCTCCTCCCCGATCGCCAGCCGGGCAGCTCGATCATGCCGGGCAAAGTCAACCCGGTGATGTGCGAGAGCCTGATGCAGGTCGCCGCCCGCGTGCTGGGCAACGACCAGACGATTGTCATTTCCGGCGCGGCTGGCGGGCAGTTCCAGCTCAACATCATGATGCCGGTGATGGGCGCCGCGGCGCTGGAAAGCGTCAAGCTGCTCGCCAATGGCGCCTCGGCCTTTGACGACTTCTGCATCCACGATCTCGCGGCCAACCCGGCGGTTTGCGAATCGTTCGTCGAAAAAAGCCTTGCGATGGTGACCAGCCTCAATCCGCTGATCGGCTACGAGAAAGCCGCCAAGCTGGCCAAGGAAGCGTTCGCGACCGGCAAAACAATCCGCGAACTCTGCATCGAACAGAAAATCCTTCCCGAGGACCAGCTGCGGGCTGCCCTCGATCCGGTCTCAATGACCCGGCCGCAAGCGTAACGAACGTAGAGCAATTGTCGCCAATTGCTCGACCGCCTGGAGTTCGGCGTCTGCGGAAACAGGGCCATGGACATGCGGACGAGCAATTGAGGACAATTGCTCTACACTCGGCAGCCCTGCGTTCCTTGCGGGTGGTAGCCAGGAGCTGGACAGCTGGGGAGCCGCTCAAGTCCAGTCGGGACTGGCAAAATAGAGGTCATCCAGACGCTGGATTCTCCGCCCTTTTCGCGTACCACTGGCCAACTGTCCCGTGCAAACCGCGCCAGCTGCAATTCTCCCGCCGCGTTATGCAGGGTAAAATGGCTGGACTGCCAGTCGCTGCCGCCGTTGAACCGGGCAATCCCGTTTTCCATTCACGGAACCTGAACATGCAATCGAGGGCTGTTGCCTGCCGGCCAGTGCCGGGCCATTGCCGCGCCGGTTTGACGCTGGTTGAAATCCTCATCGCGATGACGATGACGCTGATTGTGCTCGGCGTGATGATCGCGGTCTTCAGCCGCTCCAGCCAGGAGATGGCGCGGGGCCGGGCGTTGATGGAGATGCACAATGACCTGCGGGTCTGCAGCGACCTGCTCCGCGATGACCTGGAACGGGTCACGGTCGATCTGCGACCCTGGGCGTTGGAGTCGGCGCCGAACGGCTATTTCGAGTATGTCGAAGGCCCGCGGCGCGATGCGAGTGAGATTGGGATCGACCCAACGCGAATCAACAATCTCAATAATGTTCGCGGCGATTTTGATGACATCCTCGCGATGACCGTCCGTTCCGATGGGATTCCGTTTCGGGGGCGGAGGATTATTCCACTTGGCTTTCCGGGTGCTGGATCCACCGAAACTGTCGAATCGAATATCGCCGAGATCATCTGGTTCACGAACTGGGATGATCGCGACAACAATTCTAGTGTGGGAGTCGAGGAACGGGTGACGGTCTACCGGCGTGTTTTGTTGATCCGGCCCGACTTGGCGCTTGCGTCGGCCCCCACGCCAGAACAGTTTTTTCTGATGAATGATATCTCAGCCAGTTTTTATGGCGTCGCAGCAGGCGATCCGCCTCAACAAAACTCACTGGAAGACTTAGCCAAACGGGAAAACCGCTTTGGGCATGTGGTTGCTCCCGTGACTCTTTTGAATCCCTATCTTCATCAGCTCGACCGGACATTTCTGGCCAATACCCAGTTGTCGACTGGCAACCTGGCGACCTTGGCATCTCCGCTCTTTCTCCAGGTCGCCGGGAGCGATGTCGTCGCCAATGATGTGGTCGGCTTTGATGTCCGCGTCTGGTCACCGGATGCTCAGGTGCGGATGTCCGATCCGGCCGGACCAACCGGCTTTACCGACGCCGTGTTGATTCAGCCGGGCGATGCCGCGTATGCGTTCTTTGGCAACGCGAACGTGGCCACAGTCGCGAACGCTGCGGGTCTGGGTGCATTTGTTGATCTAGGTTATGGCACAGATATTGGGCCTGCACCATACACCGGGAATGCAAACAACGCCCTGACTTGTCCGCAATTTGCCACTTCACCCAATCCCAAGTCCAGGCTTGAGTATCCTTTCGTCCCGCCTCCAGTTCCCCCACCAGCGGTGCCTTTAGTAGACCGTGTTTATGACACGTTTTCGACGCACTACGAAACCAATGGGTTAGACGATGATGATGGTGGCAGCGGACCCGTGGACGAAGGCACAGATGGGCTGGATACGAACCCACCAGATCCGCCCGGACCACCTTTGCCTTCGGGCAATGGCGTCGACGATGTGGGCGAGCGCGAAGTCGAACCGCCGTATCCGTTTACGGTCCGCGGGATCAAGGTGACCTTCCGGACCGTCCACCGCGAATCGGCCCAGATGCACCAGACCGCGGTCGTGCAAAGCTACGTCCGGCAGTAAGACGCTGGCTGCAAAGCCAACTTTGTTTTTCGCATTCCAAGCGGCCTGTTCGAGGCCGCTTTTTTCTTTTGTCGTGCTCGTGCTCAGCCCGGTCTTCCGGGCGGTGCTCGTGCTCGTAATCGAATCTTCCGGATTGCGGGTGCCGCGGAGGGACAGGATTGCGAGCACGAGCACGAGCACGAAAGAGAAGAAGAACGGGGAGTCCTACTCCTCATTCCCCGTCTGCAGCACTGCCATGAAGGCTTTTTGCGGAATATCCACGCTGCCGACCGACTTCATCCGCTTCTTGCCCTCGCGCTGTTTGGCCCAGAGCTTCCGTTTGCGGGTGATGTCGCCGCCGTAGCACTTGGCCGTCACGTTTTTCCGCATCGCCTTGACTGTCTCGCGGGCGATAATCCGCGAGCCGATTGCGGCCTGGACGGCGATCTCGAACATGTGCCGGTTGATCTCTTCCTTGAGCTTCTTGACCACGGCCCGGCTGCGGCGGTCGGCGTCAGCCCGATTGCAGATGATCGAGAGCGCATCGACCCGGTTGTTGTTGACGAGGATGTCCACCCGGACCAGATCGGCCGGCTGGTAGCCGATCAGGTCGTAGTCCATCGTCCCGTAACCGCGGGTCATGCTTTTGAGCTTGTCGTGCAAGTCGTAGATCACGTCGGCCAGGGGCAGCTCGTAGGTCAGCATCATGCGGGTCGGCGAGAGGTACTCGGTCGAGCGCTGGACGCCGCGGCGTTCAGCGCAGAGCTGCATGATCGGGCCGATGTACTCTTCGGGCGAGATGATGTTGACCCGCACGATCGGCTGGCGGAATTCCTCGATTTCGCCGCCGTCGGGGACTTCCTGCGGCCGGTGGATTTCCAGCAGTTCGCCGCTGCGGAGCAGGATTTCGTAAGTCACGTTGGGGGCGGTCTGGACCAGATCGATGTTGGCCTCGCCTTCGAGCCGCTGCTGGACGACTTCCATGTGCAGCAGGCCGAGGAACCCGCAGCGGAAGCCAAAGCCGAGGGCCTCGCTCGATTCGGGCACGAATTCGAAGCTCGGGTCGTTGATCGAGAGCTTGGTCAGGGCATCGCGGAGTTCGGTGAAGTCCTGTCCATCGGAAGGGTAGAGCCCGCAGTAAACCATCCGCTTCGGTGGCCGGTAGCCGGGCAGGGCCGGGGCCGGCTCGCCCAGAGCCACGCTGATCGTGTCGCCGATGTGAATCTGGTCCAGCGACTTGATGTTGCAGATCAGGTAACCCACCTGGCCGGCGTGCAGTTCATTGCACGGCACTTGTTGCGGACGGAACTGGCCCAGTTCCTGGACTTCGTGGGTTCGCCCGGTCCGCAGGAACTTGATCTTCTGGCCCCTGCGGACGCGGCCGTTCATCATCCGGACGTAGGTCACCGCACCGCGGAATTCGTCGTAATGGGAATCGAACACCATCGCCTGCAGGGTCGCATCGGGGTCCCCGGCTGGCGGCGGGATCATCCGGATAATCGCCTGGATCAGCTCGTCGACATGGAGGCCCGTTTTGGCGCTGACCCGTACGATTTCGTCCGGATCAATCCCGATCGTCTGCTCCATTTCGCGGGCAACTTCGTCGCTCCGCTGGTGGACGAGGTCGATCTTGTTGATGACCGGGATGATCCGCAGTTCGGCTTCGATCGCGGCGTAGGCATTGGCAACGGTCTGGGCCTCGACGCCCTGGAAGGCATCGGCCAGGAGCAAAGCCCCTTCGCAGCAGTTCAGGCTGCGGGAGACTTCGTAATGAAAGTCGACATGGCCGGGTGTGTCGATCAGGTTCAGCTCCCAGGCCTGGCCATCGATCACGGGCTTGAGACAGACCGCCCGGGCCTTGATCGTGATCCCGCGCTCGCGCTCAAGGGCGAGATCGTCGAGCAGCTGTTCCTGCATCAACCGCTTCGCCACGGTCCCGGTCATTTCCAGCAGGCGGTCCGCAAGCGTGCTCTTCCCATGATCGATGTGGGCGATGATGCAGAAGTTGCGGATGAACTGGCATTCGGGATGGGGCATGGGGCAATGGTTTTCGTGGTGACAAAGCTCCCGCTTTGTCTGAAAGGATCATGGCTCGATTCGGGACCGGGAAATCCGGCGCTGGCCAACAAAGCGGGAGCTTCGTTGCCACGCCGTGGTGACAAAGCTCCCGCTTTGTCTGAAAGGATCATGGCTCGATTCGGGACCGGGAAATCCGGCGCTGACCAACAAAGCGGGAGCTTCGTTGCCACGCCGTGGTGACAAAGATTCCGCTTTGTC
>JANOFL010000072.1:0-15338 GCA_031405895.1 Planctomycetota bacterium | reverse complement strand
TTTTGTGGGGGTGGGGGCGGGGGGTCCGCCGCGGGGGGGGTGGCTTTCCCGGGTGGGCGCCCCCCCCTGCCGCTCGCTCGGAGGCTGCGTTGACATGCGGTCCGACAAAGCGGGAGCTCTGTCGCCACGAAACGACAGGCTGGAAGCCTATCCCACGTCAGACCAGCCCCAGGGCGACGTCGATTTCTTTCGCCACGCGCGTCAGTTCGGCCTGATCCCCGCCGCCAACTTCGGCCGCGACCCAACCGTGAAAGTTGATCTCGTGCAGCGCCGCCCGGACGTCGGCATAGTCGATGTCGCCTTCACCGATCCGGGTGAACTTGCCTTCGGCCCGTGAAAAGCCCTTGATGTCGAGCTTGAAGACCCGCCGGCCCAGCTGGCGAATCCAGTCCCCCATGCTGCCGTACTTCCAGTGGTTGCCAATGTCGAACTGCATTCCGACCCACGGCGAGTTGAGCTCGTCGATGTAACGGACAAACAGGTCGGCCGACTGGGTGTGATCGCCAGCATGGTCATAAAGAAAATGGTTCCAGACATTCTCGACCACGATCTGGATCCCTAGCCGCGCCGCAAGCGGAATGGCCAGCCGCACGTTGTCAATCGACCGCGTCCAGCATTCTTCGGGCGAGCCGTCCTTGCCGTGGCCGACGACGAGCAGCACCGAGTGCCCCCCGACGGCGTGCGTGTCGCGAATCGCAGTCTGAAGCGACTCCAGTGCCTTGGCCCGCACCGCCGGATCGGGATCAGTGTGGCGAACCTCCCAGTGCGTCGAGTTTACCGTCCCGTCGACAGGCAAGCCGCTCTCCGCAATTGCGGCCCGCGTCTCCTCAACGTTCATCCCCGGCGAGTCCATCTCGATCGCCTCAAACCCGGCCGCCTTCGCCGCCTTGAACTTCTCCCCCAGCGTCCCCTCAACCTGCACCATCCCGATCTTGAGCGTCTTCCAGATGCGGCCCTTGAGCGAAACGTCCTGCATCTGAAGCTTGACTTGTCCACGCCTGATGCGCCGGGCAACCACCGAATGCAGTGGCAGGGCCAGCATTGCCGTGGTTGTAGCTGCGACAAATTGCCGGCGGGATTGGCCAGGTATCATTTTTGTTCCTTCCTGCGAGATATTGACATTGGACTTCGTGCCACTGAGGCAGCAGTAAGCCGGCATCTTAACAAAGCGCGTCAAGCTAGAATCTGGTCAGTGACTTTGATCGACGGAGCAATAATGAAATGGTCAACGGCAATACTGGCAACTCTGGAACCCAAGAAGTGGATGGCAGGTCAGAGCCAGGCCATTCAGCGACAGTGTCGATGTCGGCGTTGATTGAGGCGGCGTTGTCGCGGCGGGCGTTTTTGGGGGTGACGGTGGCCGGGGCTTGCGCGGCGCTGATGGAAGGGACGGGGAGGGCGGGGGAACTGGTGCGTTGCACGCACCCTACCGGTTTGTTTCAGTTCAGAAATGTGCCGGCGTCGCAGACGGATGCTGTTGTTGTCCCGGAAGGGTATGTCGCCGAGGTGCTGTATCGGTGGGGGGATCCGATCAACGGCGTGGGGCCGGCTTTCAGGCCCGATGCGTCCAATTCGGCTGAGGAACAGAACCGGCAAGCCGGGATGGGGCATGACGGGATGGAGTTTTTCGCGATCCCCGGCGTCGATCCGAATGCACGGGGCTTGCTGTCCGTCAACCACGAATACACCGACCAGATTCTGCTCTTCACGGACGGGGTCATCGGCGATCGTCCGCCGGCACCGATGCCGCTGGAGAAAGTTCACAAGTCGATGGCGTCGCACGGAATCTCGGTGGTCGAGATCGCCCGCGGAGCCGACGGCCGCTGGGCGGTGGCAGATTCACCCAAAGCGCGGCGAATCACGGCCGACACGCCAGTCGCCATCGCCGGACCGGCGACGGAGTTGATTGGCACGGCGACCCGCGGGACGGTCAACAACTGTTCGGCGGGCCGGACGCCTTGGGGGACTTACCTGACCTGCGAAGAGAATTTCCAGGGCGTTTTTGGCACGAATGACCCGACCTGGGAGCCTTCGGCCGAAGACCAGCGCTATGGGCTGCAAAAGCTGGGCTTTTCCTACACGATTGGCGAAGACAAAGTTCCCGCCTTTCGTTGGTGGGAACACGACCCGCGGTTTGACCTGGCGCGGCCTGACAATGACGCGGTGCGGTTTGGCTATGTCGTCGA
Source organism: Planctomycetota bacterium (assembly GCA_031405895.1). Classification (GTDB taxonomy): domain Bacteria; phylum Planctomycetota; class Planctomycetia; order Pirellulales; family Pirellulaceae; genus BJ22. The sequence goes on along the minus strand of JANOFL010000072.1, from coordinate 13,152 downwards.
GATCGATCCGCAGGATCCGGCTTCGACGCCGGTCAAGCGAACAGCGCTCGGCCGAATCCGCCACGAGAACGCCGAACTCACGCTCGCCACCGATGGCCGCGTCGTCGTCTATATGGGCGACGACCAGGCCGGCGAGTTCATCTACAAATTCATTTCGCGCGAGTCGTACGATCCGGCGCGAAAGGAATTGCATGGCGTCACCAGCCGGGGCGGGCTGCTCGACGATGGAACACTCTACGTCGCCCGGCTGAGCGAAGACGGCACGGGCCGCTGGCTGGCATTGGTCCCCGGCGAAAACGGGATTCCGGCCGGCAATCCGGCTGCGATCTCCGTGATGACCCGCCAGGCAGCGGACGCGGTGGGAGCGACTCCGATGGACCGCCCAGAGTGGCTGGCCGTGCATCCCCAGACGAACGAAGTCTATGTTTCGCTGACCAATCACAGCTCGCGCGAGACGACTGACCCTGGCAACCCGCGGACGAAGAACATTTTTGGACACATCCTCCGCTGGCGCGAAACGGGCGATGACCCGGGGGCGCTGGAGTTTGACTGGCAGATCTTCATCCTCGCCGGCAACCCGGCCCATCCCGAGCCGACTAACCACGGCAACGTAGCCGGCGACGCGTTTGGCTGTCCGGACGGGCTGAAGTTTGACTCGTCGGGTGTACTCTGGATCCAGACCGACATGTCGAGCAGTGTGTTGGGCAAACCTGGCTATGCCGAACTGGGCAACAACATGATGCTGGCCGCTGACCCGGTTTCGGGCGAAGTCCGCCGCTTTCTGACCGGCCCCGTTGGCTGCGAAGTCACCGGCATCGCTTTCACGCCCGACCGCAAGACGATGTTCGTCAACATCCAGCATCCGGGCGAACCGGACGACGACCTGAGCGACCCGTCCAACCCGGAGGAGATCAGCAGCTGGCCCGATGGCAAAGGCTTCGGCCGGCCCCGTTCGGCCACGGTCGTCGTCCGCAAGCTGGATGGCGGCGTGGTCGGGAGCTGAATGTAGAGCAGTTGTCCCAACTGCTCATCAGGCAGGGTTTTCGTGGTTTCACGTCAAAGAATGATTGCGCGGACGAGCAATTGGGACAATTGCTCTACACTCGAGGAATTGTCATGACCCGCGAGGAGTGGCTGGTGACGTGGCTGCTGCGGCTGATGGGCGGGATGGTCTGTCTGGCCATCGTGCCGGTGTTTTTCCCGCCCGCCTGGATGGAGTATCTTCACCAGCGGATGGGGCTAAACCGCGTTCCCGACCAGCCCGTATTCTGGTTCCTCGCCCGATCGCTCTCGCTGATGTATTTTGCTCACGGACTGATGGTCCTCGCGATCTCGACCGACGTCCGCCGCTACTGGCCGCTGGTACGGGTGCTCGGCTGGCTGAACCTCGCCCTCGGCCTGATCCTGCTCGGCATCGACCTCAACGCCCCGATGCCCTGGTACTGGACGCTGGTCGAGGGACCGGGAATCATCGTAGGCGGGATCGTGCTGCTCGCCCTCGTACGCCTCCATCGACCATCGCCTTGATTGTGGCGACCGGTTCCACAACAGATCAACTGCCCAATCCGGAAAAAGCAACCGAACATGACCACGATGACAGGTTCCCAGCGTTTCCAGCATGTCGACGACCACTGGGACGAAAGCCGCGCGGCCGCGATGAGCGGGCTGGAGATGCTGGTTTACCGCTCCAACATCCTCGGCGACGACGGACGGATCACGAACACCGGCGGCGGGAACACTTCGAGCAAGCTGGTCGAGCGCGATCCGCTAACGGGTGAAGCGGTGGAAGTGCTGTGGGTCAAAGGCTCGGGCGGCGACCTGCGGACGAGCAACGCCGGCAACTTTGCAGCCCTCGACCTGCCCCGCGTTGTAGGACTCAAGACGATTTACGCGGCGGCACCGGAGCGGGGCGTGAAGACCGTCATCGAGGACCGGATGGTCAGCCTCTATCCCCACTGCACGTTCAACCTCAATCCGCGGGCCGCGTCGATCGACACGCCGCTGCACGCGTTCATTCCCCGCAAACACGTCGACCACACGCATCCGAACGCCGTGATCGCGGTCGCCGCGACCCGACGCTCAAAAGAGCTGACGCGGGAAATCTACGGCGACGAAGTCATCTGGACGCCCTGGATGCGGCCCGGCTTTGAACTGGGTTTGCAGCTGGAAAAACTCTGGCGCGACCACCCGAACCTGAAGGGTGCCGTGATGGGCCAGCACGGCTTGATCAACGCGGCCGACGACCAGCACGAGTGCTATGAGCTGAGCCTTGAGCTGATCGACCGGGCCGCCCGGTTCATCGAGGCCAGCGACAAGGGGGCGAAGACTTTTGGCGGCGCGAAATGCCAGCCGCTCGATCCGGCGGCCTGCGATGGGCTGCTGGTCGAGCTTGTGCCGTGGCTCCGCGGCCAGCTGGCCGAGCCGAATCGCCTGATCGCCACGGTCCAGACCGACGAGCGGATGCTGCGCTTTGTCAACAGCCACGACGCGGCGCGCCTCGCGCGGCTCGGGACCAGCTGCCCCGACCACTTTTTGCGGACCCGCATCCGGCCGCTGCTGGTCGACTGGAGCCCGCAGCGCGACGACTTGGCCCGGCTTAAGGAATTGCTGATCGCCGGCCTGGAGCAATACCGGATCGACTACGCCGCCTACTACCAGCGCTGCAAGCACGCCGACTCGCCCAAGATGCGGGGAGCCAACCCGACCGTGTTCCTGATCCCGGGCGTCGGAATGATCGCGTGGGGCAAGAACAAGAGCGAATCGCGCGTCACGGCCGAGTTCTACAACTGCGCGGTCGAAGTCATGCGCGGGGCCGAGGCGATCGACGAGTACATCGCATTGCCCGAACAGGAGGCGTTCGACATCGAGTACTGGCTGCTGGAAGAGGCCAAGCTCCAGCGGATGCCGCCGGAGAAGTCGCTCGAGCGGCGGGTCTGCCTGATTGTCGGGGCGGGCAGCGGGATCGGCCACGCCGCGGCGCTCCGGCTGGCTGCCGACGGTGCCCATGTCGTCTGCGCCGACCTCGATGGCGCGGCCGCCCAGCGCACCGCCGACGAGCTGACAAAGAAGTACGGCCTCGGGATCGGAGTCGCCGGCTCGGGCATATCCGGCTGCGGGCCGGCGATCGGACTAAGCCTCGATATGACCAGCCGCGAGAGCATCCGGGCCGCGATCGCGCAGACAGTACTGGCTTACGGCGGGCTCGATCATCTGGTCGTGACGGCCGGCATCTACGTCCCGCCGAAGACTGACGGCTCGATCTCGGATGAAGCCTGGGGCCTGACGTTCGACGTCAACGTGATGGGCCCGTTCCGCGTGGCCGACGAATTGCGGCGGCTGTTTGCGGAGCAGAACCTGACCGGCAGCATGGTGGTCACAACCAGCGTCAACGGGATGGTCAGCAAGAAAGGCAGCCTCGCCTACGATTCCTCCAAGGCCGCGGCCAATCACCTCGTCCGCGAGCTGGCGGTCGAGCTGGCTCCCAACATCCGCGTCAACGCCGTAGCACCGGCGACCGTCGTGGCGGGTAGCTCGATGTTTCCTCGCGACCGCGTGATCGCTTCGCTGGCCAAGTACAGCCTGCCGTGGAATGAAAGCGAATCGACCGATGCCCTCCGCGACCGGCTCGCCCATTTCTACGCCCAACGCACGCTGACCCGCGTCCCGATCCTCCCCTCCGACCAGGCCGAGGCGATCGCCTTCCTCGTCGACGACCGTTCCAGCAAAACCACCGGCCAGCTCCTCGCCGTCGACGGCGGCCTGCCCGAGGCGTTTGTCCGCTAAGACACGCTTGGCCGTGAAATGGTTGCCGGGCGGGTGACTACACGCCCCGCTGCGACCGTTTCGACCTGCTTCGCTGTTAGCCCAGCCCTGATTTGGTGCCATGGCGAACTTGTTGGAAGCAGGTGCGTCGTCTAGGCTTGAATGTGGGCAATCCAGAACTACGGCTCGGCTTCGTTGCCGTTCACAGGACCATGAGACACGCCTTGAGCCTGTCCGGTGGCTGGTGTCTGCCTGCGCTGCGGGCACGGTCCGCCCGGCTGACCGACTGCGACTCGCTGACTGTGTTGGGGCAGCTGTCGCGCAGGTTGCCACCCTGGCGAGGGCGGGTGCCATGAATCACTCACCCACCACGATGTTGCGATTGCTGGGTGGAGCCCGGAACGGGGACACCGAAAGTCTCGGGCAGTTGTTGCGCAACTATTTTCGCTACCTGAATACGCTTTCCGTGCGCAATCTGGACGACCGGATCCGGGTCCGGGTCAGCGCGTCGGACATTGTGCAGGAAACGCTGCTGGAGGCCCATCGCGACTTTCCGCGGTTCATCGGGACGTCGCTGGAGGAGTTCACCAGCTGGCTGAGGAAGATACTCTTCAACAACCTGGCCCGTGCCGTCGAAAGCCATCTGGGCACTGCCCGACGGGACGTTCGCAAGGAGTGTTCGCTCGACGAAAGGCGAGATGACACCAGCGGTCCTGTTGCGCGCCAAATGGCCTTGCCCGTCGAAGGGCATGCGGCCGCCAGCGCGGCTTCTCGCCGCGTTGAGTCGCTGGGGCGGCTGGAGCAGGCGATCAGGAGTCTGCCGCCGGATTACGGGCAAGTCATCCGGCTGCGCCACGTCGAAGGGCTCCCGTTCAACGCGATTGCCGAACGCCTCGGGCGCAACCCGGGTGCGACCCGGATGCTCTGGTTTCGGGCAGTGGAAAAGCTGAAGGCGGTCCTTTTCGCCAGCGGAGGAGAGGAACCCTGAACAGCCGTGCGCCCCTCGACAACCCGCTGGAAGCCGACCTCGCCAACGGAGCATCCGTGGAGGCTCGCGAGGCGGGTTTCGCGGATCTCTATGACCGCTTTGCGGCAGCACTCGACGCCGGAGACACGGACCGGGCCGATTCGATTCTCGATGAGAGCCCCGGATTTCGCGAGGACTTCAGGGCACCACTGCATGGTCTGTACCTGCTCGGCAAGGCCTCCAGCGGCGACCTGCTGGCCGGTGAGCCGCTGGAGTCAGATGAGCCGAAACGGTTGGGCGATTTTGAGCTGGAGCGCGAGCTGGGGCGGGGCGGGATGGGCGTCGTTTACTCGGCGACACAGATTTCGCTGCGGCGGCGGGTTGCGCTCAAGATCCTTCCCTTTGTGGCCGTCCTTGATCCGCGCCAGGTGGCCCGTTTCCGGAACGAGGCCCAAGCGGCCGCATCGCTGGTTCACCCCAACATTGTCACGGTCTTCTCGGTCGGCTGCGAGCGCGGCGTGCACTACTACAGCATGCAGCTCGTTGAAGGCGATTCGCTTGAGCGGTTCATCGAACAGGCGCGCGAAGCAGGCCGCGGCATTCTTCCTGCCGGCGACCAGTCGGACACTGGCCGGGACGGGGAAAGCACTCAGGTCTCCATCCGTTCGTCACGCCACATCCGGAGAGTGATCGAGATGGGCGCCCAGGTCGCCCTTGCCCTCGATCACGCCCATCAACAGGGAATCGTCCATCGCGACATCAAGCCTTCGAACCTGTTGCTGGACGAAACCGGCAAGACCCGGGTGACTGACTTTGGCCTTGCCCGCCTCCCCGGTGTGTCCAATCTGACATCCCAGGGGGAACGCCTTGGCACGACGCGCTACATGAGCCCGGAACAGGCAACTGGTCGCAACCAGGAAGTGGACTATCGCACCGACATCTATTCGCTCGGCGCAACACTCTACGAACTGTTGACCCTGCAGCCCGCGTTTGACGCGCCGACGCGCGAGCAGCTGCTGGCCGCGATCGGGACAGGCGTGCTGGTGCCTCCCCGCAAGCTCAATCCGGGCCTCCCGGTCGAGTTGGAAACGGTCCTGCTCAAGGCGATGGCCCATGCGCCGGCTGACCGCTACGCCAGTGGCAGGGACTTCGCTGACGACCTGTTGCGGTGTTGGGAGGGCAAGCCAGTCGTTGCCCGCAGGCAAACGGTGCTCGACCGGATGTTCCGGTTTGCGCTGGCCCGCAAAAGGCTGGTCGCCGGCATCGCCGCTGGGCTGGTCACCGTTGCGGTCGTGGCGATCACGCTCGCGGGAGTTTTTTCGCGACAACACCAGCGTGAACGCGAGGCCGCAGCGCAGGCCCGCTTCTTTCTCCGCCAGGCCCATCGGGTGGCGGATCAACTGGGCGGGCTGCTGGTCGACGGCGCGGAACGGGAAGTTCGGGCCGGGCCGCTTCGCGCCCAGCTGCTGGGCGAAGCCATCGGCTACTACGAAGACTTTGTGGAATATGCCGGGACCAACCCGGCACTCCAGCTGGATCAGGCGCTGGCCTGGTCCAGCCTGGCCAGCCTGCACGAGCGGGCAGAGGACAACCAGAAGTCGATGCACTGTTTGAAGCGCGCAATCGCGCTGTTGCCCAGAGTGGGTGTCAGTTCTGAAGAGCTGGCCACCGCTGGCCTGGAACTGGCTGCGTGCCTGAACCGAATTGGGCTGCTGCATCGGCGGACTGGCCATCCTGCGCAGGCGAAAGCCTCTTTTGACGACGCTCTTGCCTGCTACGTTCAGCTCGACCTGACTACGCGCACCCAACCGGATGCTGTGGTCCTCAACGCAATGATCCGGGCCAACCTTGCCGAAACGGTTGCCAGTACGGGTGATTCCGGGGAAGCCGTGAAACTGTATGACCAGGCGATTGGTGAACTGGAAGCTTCAAAAAGCGCTGGCGAAGGCAGGACGCGGCCAGACGAGTACTGGCAGGTTCTGGGGAACCGGATCGGCGTGTTGCTTGACTCGGATCCCGGTCGGGCCGAGTCGGAGTTGAGGCGGTGCCTCGCCGAACCGGGCTGTGGCGACGTCGGTGACCCGCCAGGCGCTTGGCAAGCCGACCTGCGCAACAATCTTGCGATTCTTCTCAGCCGGCGCAACGAATTGCCGGCTGCATCCGAACAGGCCGATGCTGCCGCAGGCTTCTGGCGGGAACAGGCGCAGCTTGCTCCCCAAAACCTGGTGGTGGCCGAGCGGTTGGCAACCGTGGAAAACACGCGCGGTGAAATAGCGTGGCGTGACCGCCGTGACCAGGCCGCGGCTGAGGCCTTCCAGCAGGCAGAATCGCTGATGCGGCGCGTGATCGAGGCAAGGGATGACTGCCCGGAATCCCTGAACCGGCTGGCCGGGGCCTTGCACAACCGTAGCCTGGTGGCCTGGCGGTCCGGGGACGAAAGTCTTGCGATCCGGCTGATCGGAGAAGCGGTAAAGATCCAGACCCAAACGACCTTGCTGGCTCCGGCCGATGTCCGCTATCGACGCTTGCTGGAAGCCTGTCGCAAGTCGTTAAGTGTGATCGAATCAGGCGAAAAGCCAGCTGCCCACTACGACGGCGAAAGGAGTCAGTGAGATGCTGAAACAGAAATTCGCCAGACTGGTTGGGCGCTGGTGCCGGCAAGGCCTGGCTGATCGGAGAGCCAGCAGGCATTGGGGCGCTGCGGCAGTCACCTACTCCCTTCCGCTGGAAACCCGCCGCAATTTGTCGGCAAGCCCGGAGTTTGGGTCATGGGAGTTTGTCGGACCGGTGGTGGCGAACCACGATCTGGTCGATCCGGCGCTCGTCGCGACAGGAATCGTGACAACCGCTGGCTGCGATCCGCCGAACACCACTGAGCCCGGACTGAATGAATCTGCCTGCCAGTGCGGAATGGAACCAGGCGATGAAATGGTGCCTGGTTCAGATTGCGCGGCGGGCCCCGGTCCGGCTCCGGTGATGGAACCCGACTTGAACAGTTCCGTCGACGGTCCCGACGGGAATGGCTTTGTCGACAGCGGAATGCAGCCTGGAATTCTCGCGCGCTCCTGGGACGCACTGGCCATCAATGCCGGGACGGGATTTTCATTCGCAGCCACATCGGCGTTGCAGGGACTTTCCGGCGCGGCTACCGGGACCAGCGCCATCCCGCCCTTGAATGGGCTCGTTCGTCTTGCTGGTTCTGTGGCGGAACGGTTATTGCCTTCTGTGGAGCTGGCGGAGACTGATCACTTTTCCGAAGTCGCTCCCGCGGCGGCAACGATCAAGCGTGAGGCCGATAACAGGCTTCAACCGGTTTCGCTGGCTTCACCGATGAATCCCTTCGAAAGGATGGCGGAGTCAACCAGCTCGGTGCCAAGCCGATCGTCGCCCGCCCGGTCATATTATTCGGAACCTGATGCGGACAACTTTTCGGAGAACCCGAGTGCCGCCGGGAGTGCGATCGATCGGGGCAGGCACCTGGAACCGTTTCAGGCCTTTGCCATCATTGATCAGCCGACCAGCCCCGAAACATCGACTTCTGCCGCGCACGTCTTGACCGGCGCAAGAATCTGGCCCCCCAGCTACGGCGACACGCGTTTCGATTTTCGGCCAGTCGCTGGCAAGGACGCAGAAGACCACCGGCATGACGGGAGCGTGGCTCCAGACTCATGTGTTCTGTTCTTTCCAATTCATGAATCAAAGGACCAGCTGTCAGCAGTTGGGCGGGATGCAGGACTTGAAGCCGGATTCGATACGGCCTTTTCGGCGGGCCTGATCTCCACTTTGCCAGCTGGTTCGCCGATTCGGGTTGCCGACGATTTCCTGCTCCGGGATGCAGCTTTCAGCGTCTTTGGGATCATGCTGGTAAGGGAGGACTCAGCTGCTTGCAGGCGGCCGGAGTCGCCGAAAGTCCCCGTACCGGGTCGGGCGCGATGCCAGCCAAGGTCAGGATCGAACGGGCTTGATCGGAAACCGGGTGAAAAGCCGGCATTTTGAGGGCATCTTTTACGCAAAAGCAGGGAAATCACTACCAGAAGTGACACTTCGCCTGGAATCCTGCCACTCTAAAGAGGGGCATTTCCGAGAGCGGAGGAAACGACCCTTCGCCAACCCGCTGAAAAAGGTGTCTGACCCCGTGATTGCCCCCTCCAGACGCCACGACGTTGTGGTGTTGGAGAAAGTCCGGCACCTTTTTCAGCAGGTTGGGAAAACCCGACCGTCCCTTTCAGTGAGCCGGTCTGGATTGCCAAGGGCTTTTCATCCGAAGAATTCATCTGTCAACTGACTCGCCAGCCCGGCCGGAACACCGGGCCCGCGAAACGAGGAAACCATGAAGCGTCGCAACTCCCGGACCATTCGCGCTACCGCCAAACGGCACTCGCTGCCGCTTTATCAGCAGCTGGAGCTCCGCCGGCTCCTGGCGGGAGCCGATCCCGCTGTTTGTTTCTCCCCCGTTCTTTGGCATGAAGCCGGGTACGACAGCCTCGGACGCCTCACGTTTGAAACAACCACTTTCGACATGGACGCTGACGGCGTCGGCGACCAGAGATACGTCAACCGCTACTCGTATTCCGAAGGGAACGGACTGACGACCACGGTCCAGGTCAATGAGCTGGACATGGACAACGATGGGCAATTCGAAATTTCCTCTTCGACCGAGACCGTGACGGACGCCGAAGGACGGATTCTGACGCAGTTGCACACCAGCGACTACGAAGCCAACGGCCAGGACGATTACCGCTTCCTGCAGACGTGGGCCTATGACGAAAACGGACAGCCGCTTTCGATTCGCACCGATTTTGACCATGACGCGGACGGCACTTGGGACGAATCGAACGAAGAATTGCTCAACCCCGAAGGCGAGCCCGAACCGGCTCCCGTATGGGATGTTCAGGAAGAACATGATGGCGATGGCCGCCTGATTCGCGTCACCACTCGCCAGGACCTGGACCTTGACGGAACCTGGGACCGGGTTGACACCAGCAGCTACACTTGGGACGAACAATCCCGTCTTGTGACCACCACGGAAGAACGGGACCTCGATGCGGATGGCACGGCCGACTACAGCGCCGTGGCCACAAATGAATACGACGCCGACGGCAACCTGGTCGCGATCCATCATGAGGTTGATGAAGACGGCGACGGCATCGTGGACCTGCAGCGGACCGATACGATCGAGCTCCCGGACCATCAGCTTCCATTAACTGAGTATGTGGAAGAGCGGGACAGCGGGGACCGCTTGGTCCGGAGCACGACCCGGACCGACTTCGACCTGGATGGTGCATGGGATCAAGCCGGCGCCTCCAGTTACGTTTGGCGGGAAGATTCGCAAATCGCGGTCCAGACTGACGAACAGGACCATGACGCGAATGGCACGGTGGACTACAGCTCGGTCGCGACGTACGAGTACGACGCGGAGGGCGTTCAGGTTGCCGTCCACTTCGCAGTGGATTCCGATGGCGATGGCACCGTGGACGAAACGTACACCCTGAATGCTTTGCCTTTGTTCAACCCGGTGCATACGTGCGGTCCTGTTGACGGCGAAGTCGCACGCGATGGGGATCTGACTGACGGGGGCAGCGAAGCAGATACGGGACTCAACCTGATGGCAGTGTCGTTCTCCGTAATGGATGAGGCATTTGCTCTCGAAAGTGCGAATCCTGACGATCGCGTACAGCCAGGCCCATTGTCGCCTGCTGTCGCCGATTCACTTGCCTTGGCTGGGGCTTTCGCTCTCTCCCGGACCGCCAGCCCCTACGAGCCCCTGAACCAGGATGGTGACAGGAAGTGGCGGGCCGGCCCGGATCAGGACAGCGCAGGCCAGGACCCGGCGGAGGCGAGGTTCCTTCGCGACACCAAGGTGCTATCCATCAAGGCCCTGGTTTGACATCGAATCAGGGACGAACCGCCGCGGCGGAAGAGTTTCGGATGGCGTGAGCCGTGCTTTGGCGGCCGCCATCGGACCCTTTGAGCTGGCCAGCCAGCTCGAAGAGTTTGGGGCCGAATCGGCCCTTCCCGAAAGGTGTTTGCGGGCATCCTTTGGCCCTGCTTTCTGCCGATTTTGGCGGCCTCCAAGCCCACGGTTCGGCTCAGGCCCGGACAACTGTAATTGCGCTGTCCGGCCGCATGGCTAGAATGCCAGCTTTTGCGCCATGAACGGCGCGAAGCGTGCGGCGAGCAGAACCATGGCGGATGAACTGATTGTTCCAGAAGAGCTGTCGGGCGAATCGCTGCACGGCCTTTTCGACGCGGCGATGTTCGACGTCAAGATGGACGCCGACGGGGACGTGATCGTCAAGGACAAGGTCCGCGTGATAGTCTCCGCGCTCAAGGGCGGCAACATCCGATTCCTGGTCGTCTTCGGGATCAAGGAAGGGATCCCCGAGGAGCAGTCTTTTGCCCTCTGCAACCGGATCAACGACAATCTCGTTGTTATCCGGGCCGGGATGCACGACCCGACCACGATGCTGATCGACTGGTATCTGCCCGTCGCCGGCGGGATTACCAAACGGGCTGTCGTGCTCGCCTTCCGCCGCTTCACCGAACTGATCGCCCTGATCGGCCAGTACGACCAGGAAAGCCTGTTCTGCTAGGTAGGGTGCGTGAAACGCACGGGTTGGCATGGACCGTGGCGACAAAGCTCCTGCTTTGTCGTTTTCTGCCTCTGCCCCTTTTTTCGAATGCCCGGCATCGAACGACAAAGCAGGAGCTTCGTCGCCACGAAAAACGAGACCTGCCGGTTCAGTGCCAAACACCGGTATGGTGCAAAAAATCACCCGTTCGTGCAGTCCAGTCAAGGCGGCGGTTCCTGGTGCGTTTTACGCACCCTACTCTTCGACGAGCTCCGTACTGAGCTGAACTGCCGTCTGGTTCGGGCCGGCTTCGCGGAGGTAGAGCTGGATCTGCTGGTCACCGAGCGCGAAATGCAAGTCTTCCGATTTCTGCCAGCCGGCCGCGGTCAGCTGGTCGCGGTAGAACTTCGCCGTATCGTCTTCAGTGAGCGCGGTGTTGAACTTGAATGTGCTGTTGTGATGGAGCTGCGGTTCGGCGGCGATTTCGGCCCCCGGCGGAAACGCCAGCTGCCGGGCGTCGAAACGGCCGTGGTTGACGAGACTGATGTAAGCCAGTCCGCTCTGGCTCTCTTCGGTCCGGATCGCGAGCCGCATGCGACAGCCATCCTTGATCCAGTTGGCTTCGCCTTTGTCCAGCACGTTGTTGTAGGGCGCGACCAGCGTCCAGCCCTGCTCGCGAAACAGGCTCTCGTAGTGGGCCATCACTTTTTCGACATCTGACCAGGCTTTGTAGTCCAGTCGCAATCCCGTGCAGGTGCCGGGATCGAAATCACTGAACCTGGCCACTTTCCCGAGGTCAATCGTTTCGATTGCCGCCGCGCGTGAGGTCAGGCGGGCCAGTTGGTCCGCGGCAACCTTAGTGACCATCGCGGCCTGGACTTCGGCCGGATCGAACCTGGTGCGGATCGCCGTAAAGCAGATCACCTGGCTGGGCTGGCCGGTTTCGCCGGGCAGAGTCATGAAACGGGCTTCCATGCCATTCTGGACAAAACGCCATTCCCGCCCCCACGGCTCGTTCGCTTCCGTCCAGCCGGTGGCCTTCATTGCCTTGCGGCAGAAAGTCTGGAGCACGTCGTTGGTGTACTGGTGCTCGATCGCCGTGACAGAAAAGTTGCCACTCGTGACCTTGCCATCCGGTGGCAGAGGCAGGTTCCGCGAATCGAAGTTGCCCCGGCTGTGCAGGGAGACATTTACTGCCGATGTGCCGGCTTCGAGGATGCCTTCGCAGATATGGCCGGTCTTTTCAAACTGCAGCGTCCGAAACTCGCCGCTTCCAGCGACTGCCGGATCGAGCGGCACAGGTTTCCAGCCAATCGACTGAAAAGAGGCATCGATTTTCGCCGAGACTTCATCGAGCGTACCCGGCACCCAGAAATCGCTCCGGAACAGGCTGGTCTCGATCCAGGTCGCCCCTTCCGGCCTGGGAAACTGCATCCAGTCCATGGCCGCCAGGGATTCCGCGAGCGTCGCCGGTTCGCGGTCCTGAAAGGCAACCGCGGTTGGCACAGCCGCGGCAGTGACCGCCAGAGCCACGAGAACTGAGACCATCGCGCGAATTCGCATGGGTTGCGGCCAGGTTTGAGCGTTGGAGCGCCAGATCAATGTCCACAATGGACACCATCGCAAGCCGCCTTGTCGACCGGCCAACACCATTCTGAAACAGCGGCGGTGCATGAAAAAATCAGGCCGCCCTTTTGCGACAGGAATCGGCGCGCTTTGGCGAGCGGCAGGGCGTCAGCCCTCCGTGTCCAGGGCAGTTCGTTGCGGCCGAGGAAGCGTTCGACCGTCACGGGTTTGCCGGCGCGCCAGCCGATGGCCGCGCCGCGCGCGTAGCCCTGCAGCAGCGGTTGC
>JANOFL010000048.1:0-8553 GCA_031405895.1 Planctomycetota bacterium | reverse complement strand
CCTTGCTTGCGCTGCGGGCTGGTATTTTTGACAGGACAGGTCCGGGCTCTTCTGGATTCCACTCTCCGACCACAGCCGCGTAGCAGAAGTCGGCAAACTGGAACTGGCCCGGAGAAAAGCCCCCCCAGACAATAGCATCGTCAAAAGAAGTTCAGGGGTAGCCACCGGAGTACGCTGCCGGCTTCGTGGACTCGACCGATCGGCGGGAAACAGGCGAGTCCGTCGGCACTTGCCAGTGGACGCTGGTCGGAGGAACCCAGCCACTCCAGTGGCTGAAGCTGAACGGTCGCCGCGGGGCCAGTCACCGAGACCTTGACTGGCCACCAGGTCGGGCGGACGCCGCGGGCTTCATGGCTGACGGCGAGCACGCCCGCGAGCAGGTTGGGCCGGAGGTCCGGGCTGCCCCCCAGCCGCAAAATGGCCGGGCGGACGAACAGCTCAAAGCAGACCAGGCTGCTCACGGGATTCCCGGGCAAGCCAAAAACATGGACCGTGCGACCTTCCACACTGGCGGTGCCATACCAGACCGGTTTGCCAGGCTTGACGGCCACCTGATGAAAAGCCTGCCGCACTCCGCACTCGGCGAGCACCGAAGGCACCAGATCAGCTTGTCCGGCCGAGACTCCGCCCGAAAGCACCAGAACATCGGCCTTCAACCCTTCGCGAATCCGGCTCCGCAATTCTTCGCGGCCGTCGCGGGCGATGCCGAGTGAATGAACACCGGCCGTTCCGGCAGCGGCAAGTGCTTCAAGCATCAAGCCATTGCTGTTGACGATCTGTCCCGATCCTGGGACCACGCCCGGCCCGATCAATTCATCGCCCGTAGCCAGAACAGCGACCCGTGGCTGACGGAACACGAACACGTTTCCCGCGCCTGCCTCAGCCAGCAGCCCGATATCCGTTGCACGAAGCCGATGCCCAGCCTCAAAAAGCACCGTTCCGGCCTTCCAGACCCGTCCCGCCGGCATAACGTTTTGGCCGGGCTTTACCACCAAAGCGCCTGTCCGAGAAGCGTCGGGGTCTGACCCCCTCCCGGGACGCTTCCCGGACAGACTCTCAGTGAAGAACGAAACCCGCTCGTCCCCGTCAACTTGCGTCACCTCCGACTGCTCCACAACAACCACGGCATCGGCCCCCGCCGGCAGTTCGGCTCCCGTCATGATCCGGACCGCCGCGCCGGGCTCGAGCCGTTTCGGCGGAGCATGACCCGCGAACACCGAACCGGCGACCGGCATTGCGACGCCGGCATGCACATCCACCGCGCGAACCGCGAAACCATCCATCATGCTCTTGTTGAACGGCGGCGAATCGCGCTGCGCAAGAACTCGCGAGGCAAGACGTCTTCCAGCGAGGCTGGCACCAACCGGCAACTCGTCCGTTGGCAGTGGCGAGGTTTGTCTCGCGATCGAGTCCCACGCCTGTTCGACTTCGATCAATGACATTTTCTGGATCAGCCCAATCGCGGCATTGCACCGGCACATCTTATCCGGCCAGTTGCGAAAGCGCATTGTCGCCTCCCAGACGGTTGCCGTGGAAGTCGTGCGACAAAGACTCCGCGAATACCAGAACGTAGCGCAAGCAAATGAACTTTCTGCACCATCGAATTCGTGCCTCCGACTGTTGCGGGTGAGCATCTGAGGATTTGATCGACTGTCGCCAATGGGAATTGTCGTTTCCGACGAAGGAAGATCACTTGCTTGCTCTGCGTGCTGGTGGGTGCATTTCGCGGATTGCAAAATTCTCCTCGACAACATGCGGCAGCACCAGATTTCCTTTTCCGGCTCCCTCCCCCGCCGCTGTTTTGAGCGGTGTGGGGAGGGTTGGGGAGGGGGCGACCGCGCATCGGGTAGCGTCGCGGCGGTGCCTCCCACGCCGGTCAACCCTGGCAACACGACGACTCAAAGTTCGAAGATTGCAAGGCGAAATGCACCCCGAGCTGGTATTCCCGAAGGACCTCGTCGCTGGTGGACGCCAACGAGCGGAAGTCGCTGGGGATCAACGTCGCCGACACGATCCCGTTTGGGGCAAAGGGGTCATTGGGGCAAAGGGGTCATTGGGGCAAAGGGGTCAGGCCTCTTGGGCATCAAAGAGGCCTGACCCCTTTATCCCGTCCGGGGGTCTTCACTGCGCCGCAGGAATCCGGCACCCGCTACACAAACTGTCAAGCGCTCACCGCGAGAAAATTCCGCAACATCTGCGGGCCGTGGGTGGTGAGGAAACTTTCGGGGTGGAACTGCACGCCGAAGAGGGGTTGCTGGCGGTGCTGGATCGCCATGATTTCGCGTTCGCCGGTTTCGTCAAAGGTCCAGCCGGTGACCAGGAAGTCGGGTGAAAGGGTTTCCGGCTGGATCACGAGTGAATGGTAACGCGTGGCGGTCATCGGGTTGGGGATGTCGCGGAACAGGCCGCTACCGTCGTGGTGGATCGCGTCGGTCTTGCCGTGCATCAGCCGGCGGGCCCGCGCGATGACGCCGCCCGTCGCCTGGCCGATTGACTGGTGGCCGAGACAGACGCCCAGCAGTGGAATCCGCCCGGCGAACTGGCGGACGACGGCGAGGGAGATCCCGGCTTCATCCGGGGTGCACGGTCCAGGGGAAATCAGCAGGTGCGAGGGCCGAAGGGACCCGATTTCGTCGAGCGTGATGGCGTCGTTCCGCGCGACCCGGATGTCGAGCGACGAGTCGATCTCGCCCAGCCGCTGGACGAGGTTCCAGGTGAACGAATCGTAATTGTCGATGATCAGGATCACGGTGGGTCCAGGGCTGAGAATACGAGCGGGGAAACGCTAATCACCGCTAATCATCGCTAATAAAGACGGATCGGGAGTGCCCCGAAAATTCCGCCAAACCAGTATGAATTAAATGCCTCGTGGCGATGCGTGGTTCCGATTAGTGTTGATGAGAGTTGATTAGCGTTCCCCTTTCTTCTGTTTTTTTTCAGCCGCCCCCGGCCCCTCGCCACCCAATGGTTCCCGGACGACCGGAACCATTGAAGGCGGAGGGTGGAAGAATTTTTTCTTCGCGCTGGCCAGCCGGTCGGCAATGTCGCGCAGGACTGTGGCTGCCGAAGGGCGCTGGCTGGTCGCGAGTCGATCCAGCCGCAACGGTAACTCATCCAGCCGCCAGAAATCGCCGCCATCGTCCCAACCCGGCTCGGCGACGGGCAGCAGCAGGTCAGCCAGTTCCGCGACCTGTGAATTCCGCGACGCCAGGACCACGAGCTTGCGGTCGCCACGCTGCCTGAGACTTTCAAGCACGTCGCGCGCTGGTTCGCGATCCGCTCCGTCGATCCAGAATAACAGGTTGTAAGAGCCTTCCCCGATCCGGACCGTGGCCGATTCGCAATGAGCCGCGCCGGCCAGCTTTCCATCGACAATCGTGCCGCCGCCAGCCGAGCCCCAGGTCCAGGCCAGCACACCGGTCGCGGAGGCACTGTTGGCCGTGGCGTCGAGTGGCACCAGGGCGGCGGGTTTGTGACGGTTCAGGGCCTGGATCCACTGGTGCAGTCCATCGACCAGCGGATCGGGAGCTGACGACACTTCTCCCTGGCAGCCCGCGAGGAAAACGACGACGGCTGGACTGGATTCGACTTGTTCAAACAGCTTTGTCCACCGGGCGGGAGCTTCACCCTTCGCCCAAGGGACCTTCACGCCGCTTGCCACCGCGCGAAGCCAGCGCAAACTCGCCAGCAATTCCTCACGCGATGCGCCAATCCTGCTCCAGGCGCTTGCCTGAGCCCCCGCGGCAATCGTCTGGTTGGGTTCCCAGGTCCCGAGGGCCCAACGAGAGGACTCCGGATGAACAAACCGCTCGAACAGCCGCGGTGGAACGAAAGCGCCGTGTTCAGCAAAAAGTACCGCCAACCCGGGCTGGTTCCTGAACTCGCCTAGCGAGGCGGTGGAGCGTCCGTGCCGCGTCATCGAAATCTCGGCCGGCCCGACGCCGGACAACGGCGCGCCAATCCAGCTGCCGACAGCTCCGGCGACGCGGACCAGCTGCTGCTGGCCCGCCGTAGTCAGGTGTTCCAGGCCGGCGAAAAGCCGCTGCCCGCCCGGGTCTTGCAACCAGGACACCAGCGTGTCGATGGCTGACTTCGCGTCGACCGGTTTTCCGTTCAGCCGGCAGCCCCCGGTGAGTTGATGGTCCGCGGCTTCGCGAACAAACCGGATTCCGTGCCCGCAAACATTCGCGCTGAAAGCCAGTTCGCCCGCGACCGTGCGACCGATTTCCACGTCATCGCAGAGCAGCGGGCAGCCCCGGCAAACCCGGCTGGTCAATTCGCCCGGCGCTGGTTGGACTCCCGTCACAGCACGATTCCCGGTTCGGTAGTTTCGGGAATGCCAAGCTGCTGGTATTCCAGCGACGCGACGGGCCAGGAACAGTAGTCGGCGGAAAAATACCCCGCCGGGCGATGGTTGCCGCTCATTCCGCAGCCGCCAAAGGGCAGTTTTCCGCTCGCCCCGGTCGTCTGCCGGTTCCAGTTGACGACGCCGGCCCGGATTTCGTGAACGAACTGGTCCCAGGCAATGCGGTCGTCGCTGAGCAGCCCGGCTGAGAGGCCGTACTGCGAATGGTTGGCTTCGGCGATCGCCGCGTCGAGATCCGGCACACGGATCACGTTGAGGATCGGGCCAAAGACCTCTTCATCGCTTCGTTCGCGCACCGCAGTCATGTCAATGAGGCCGGGAGTCAGCAGGGCCGGATTCCCGTCGAGCGTTTTCGGCGCGAGAAGGCTTTTGCCGCCGGCGGCCAACTGGGCGTTCCAGGCTTCGAGAATCCGTTTGCCTGATTCAGCGTTGACCACCGTCGCGGCGAACGGCTGCGGATCGGCGTCCCACGGGCCGAACTTCGCGCTGCCGGCGAGCCTTGCCAATTCGGCCAGAAAGGCATCGGTCTGGCTGTCCTCGACGACAATCAGCCGTCGGGCACAGGTGCAGCGCTGGCCTGATGTGATGAAGGCCGAGAGAAGGGTGTGGTAGGCCGCGGCTTTCAGGTTGCCGGCGCGGTGGACAACCAGCGGATTGTTCCCGCCCATTTCGAGGGCGAGGATTTTCTGCGGCCACTGCGAGAAGAGCCGGTGCAACGCCCGCCCGGCCCCGCCGCTGCCGGTGAAAAACAGCCCGTCGCTCTGCGGATCGGCGGCGACGGCTTCGCCGACCGGGCGGGCACCTTGAACGAGGTTGAGAACTCCGGGTGGCAAACCGGCTTCTTCCCAGGCCCGTGCCATCCATGCACCGACGGCGGGAGTCTGCTCACTGGGCTTGAAGACAACGGTGTTGCCGGCGAGAAGTGCCGGAACGATGTGGCCGTTGGGGAGGTGGGCCGGAAAATTAAACGGGCCGAGGACGGCGACGACGCCATGCGGTTTGTAGCGCGTGGTGGCCAGCGCCCCGGCGAGGTCAACCGAAGTCGTGTCGCGGCGCGACCGCAGGGCGTCGACCGAAAGGGCGATTTTGGCGACGACCGTGCCGGCCTCGGCTTTCGATTCCCAGTGGGCCTTGCCCATCTCATGCGAGATCAGCCGGGCGAGGTCGTCGCTGCGCGATTTGACAAGTTCGGCATAGCGTTGTGCGATCGCGATACGGGCGTCGAGCGGCTGGTCCCACCAGGGGGCAAAGGCCCTCCGTGCGGCGCGAAAAGCATCGGCGACCTGGTCCGGGCTGGCCGCGTTGCCCTTCCAGACGAGAGAACCGTCGGTCGGGCTGGTCGACTCCAGGACCGGGCCGGCACCATCGATCCATTGGCCGTCGATCCAGAGGCGATTGCTGACAGGATTCATCTGGTCGACGGATGCGGGGAGCCGGGATTTGAAATCTGAGATTTGAGATTTGAGATCGATTGTCCCTGACCTGGTTGACGTTGTTGACCGGATTGACCGAATTGACGAACGAAAGACATCATCTCAAGTCGCGGGTGCTGACGGCTTCAGTTCCACGCAACGCAGCTCATCGCCGACCACGAGTTCCAGCCGCAGCGCGGTCACCTGGTCGATGATCGCCTTGCCGTCGTCTGCGACGGCGAGGTCACCGAGGCAGGCGCGGAAATCGAGATTGCTGTTGGAGATCAGGAGCGGCTGGCCGTTGACCTGTTTCTGGATCGAGCCGACCGTCATTTTGCGGCTCTGGCGGATAGCGCGGATTTTCGCGACTTTGGCGAACACGGACGGGCCGCCGTCGAAAATGTCGACGAAGTTCCGCTCTTCAAAGCCTTCGGACCTGAGCAGTGCCAGGGCCGGCTCGGTGTGCGGATGGACTTTGCCGATCACGGCCTGGGCCTCCTGCGGCAGGAGCGGGATGTAGATCGGATGTTCGGGCATCAGGTCGGCGATGAATTTTTTTGACTCGCTGGTCAGCGTCTCGGCGCGGGGGAACCCGATCTGGAAAAAGTGGGCCCCGATCGCGGACCAGAGCGGGGCAATGCCGTTGGCGTGGACGACGCCGCGCATCTCGGCGACGACTTCCTTCTCGAACCGCTCGGGAAAATCGGCCATGAAGATGAAGCGCGCAATGGACAACAGCCGGCCGTAGCCGCTGCCCCAGTAGTCGGGCGAGAGGAACAGGCTGCCGATCTCGGTCGGGCCGTTGTGCTCTTCATGCAAATGCAGAGCCTGAATTTCCTTGCGGATGCCAAGTTCCTCGCTTTCGTGAACCGCGGTCTCGATCCGGTAGGAGTAGAACGGTTCGAAGCCGCCGACTTTGGAGTAGATGGCCGAGGTTCCCACCAGACGGCCGTTGGTCAGGTCCTCCATCACAAAAACGTAAGGCTGCCCGGCTGGCTTGGCACGCTTCTGGGCGAAAGCAAGCAACGAAGCCGCGATCCGGTCCTCGAGCTTGTCGCGCGAAATCTGGAGTGTCGTCAGCCCCAGCTCGGACTGCTCGATCAGCTCGAAGAGCAGGTCGAGGTCTTCGGCCCGGACCGAGCGGACGACCAGCATCGGCGTGAACAGGTCAGGCATCCTGCATTTCCCGGAGAACCTGTTCGATCACCTGGCAAGCCAGATCGATGTGGTCCCCGGTCACGCTGCCGAGCGGCATCAGGAACCGCAGTCGGGCCGGCGATGCTCCGGCAAAGAACGACATCAGTCCGGCGTGGAACAGCCGGTTGCAGAGATCCTTGGTCTTTTCCATCGAGCCACCGAATGCGGTCAGCCCGACCATCCCGCCGACGCCCCACGGGCCTTCGATCAAGCCCGGATTCCGGCTGGCGATGCCTTGCAGGCCAGCCACGAACTTTTCGTGGAGCTGGACGTTACGTCCGCGCGGACCAAAATGGCCGCGTGCGACGAGTCCTTCGACAATCGTCTTGCCCGCCATGATCGACCAGGTGCTGCCGGTAAAAGTCTGGCTGATCAGGCCGGGCTTGGGCTTGTAATCCGGAGTAAAAAGCGTGGCACAGACCTGGCTGAGCTTGCCCAGCGTGACGATGTCGACCTGCTGGTCGAGTCCGAAGTGCTGGAAAGCGAACGGCCGGGTCGTGCGGCCAAAGGTCTGTATTTCGTCGGCGATGATGGCGATGTTGTGTCGGCGGGCCATGTCGCAAAGCCGCTTGAAATAATCGGTTTCGCCGACATAGTAGCCGCCTTCACCCTGGATCAGCTCCATCCAGAGCGCGGCATAGCGGCCAGGATTGCGGTCGAGGTGCTGCTTGAGCGTGGTCAGCGTGCGGGCCGTGCTGCCCGCCGGATCGGCGGCATCGTAAAACGGCAGGAAGTCGACTTTCAGCGATTCCGGCAGGCCGACCCGGTAAGCCGCCTTGTCGGTGACCCAGGCGAGAGCGAGGGTCCGCCCGGCGAAACAGTGGTCGAACGAAAGGACCCGGTCAGCCGGCGCGTTTTTCTGGAAAGCGATCTTGAGCGAATTCTCGTTCGCCATCGCGCCGCTGGTTGAGAGGAAACAGTGTTGCAGCTTTGCTCCGCTCTCGCAGGCCAGTTCCGTCAACAGGCGGCTGAATTCGAACGAGCTGACGTCCTGTTGCAAGTTGCCTTGCATCACGGTGTCGCTGATCGCCGCGTCGACGCCGGCCGAGATGAGATCGGGATGGCTGTGGCCGTAGCCGTGAACGCCGATCCCGGTGATCAGGTCGAGCTTGACGCTGCCATCAGCCAGTTCGACGAAGGGGCCGTTGCCAAGCCCGCTGGAGAGGTAGGGAAAATAGAGGTTCCCGCCGCGCACGGCTCCGAACTCGGCCAGCAGCCGGGCATAGCCCTCCGCCAGTTCCGGATTGGGCGGCCGGATTGCACAGAGCGAACTCTGGTGCTCCGCAACCGCGGCCAGCAGCAACTGCCGGGCCTGTTCAATCCGCGGGTCGTCTTTCAGTTTCTGCGCTGCCAGCGGGCGCGCATCGGTTGCAATGGACATGGCATGAACCGGAGATAGAGGACCGGGAATGGCTGGTGTTTTGTCAATTCTCGAACTTTGGTTGAACCGCAAGGCGCTAGCCCCGGGGCCAGCGAAGAGCCCCCGGCGAGCGCCGTGCGGTTAAAACAAAGTTAGGGAAATTACAAAAAACCAACCAATACCCGGCCGCGATATACCGTGGATGCCATGGCCAATTG
>JANOFL010000038.1:0-6829 GCA_031405895.1 Planctomycetota bacterium | reverse complement strand
CGACCCGCGAACGGCTGAAAACGATTAACGTCCATCGCCGTCCAGGTCGGTCTCGAAGACTCGACCCACCCTACGGTTGACAGTCTACGCCTGAGCAGGTTGGACAATCGCAGTGCATCCCTGCCGGAACACCTACGCCGCCTTCTGCGTCAGGGCATTCCAGCGGTTGTAGAAGGTCCGCAGGCTGATGCCCAGTTCTGCCGCTGCAGCCGTCTTGTTGCCGTCATTGCGGTCGATGGCGAGGCGGATGGCTTCCTCCTCGATTTCCACCAGTGTGGGGGGCGTCGTCCGCGGCTGGGCTGCCGGATTGGCTGGATCGGTCAGGTAACGCGGCAGGTGACCGACATCGACCGGCAACCGGTCGCAGAGCACGGCCGCATACTCGATGACGTTGGCCAGTTCGCGGATATTGCCCGGCCAGTGCCACAGCCTGAGCGCCGTCGCGGCCGCCTCGGTAAAGGCTGTTCCCGCCTGCGACGCCACACCTTTGTGTCGCGCGAGCAGTTGCAACGCCAGCTCGGGGATGTCGGTGCTCCGTTCGCGAAGCGCAGGCAGGCGGACTTCAAACGTGTTGATCCGGTAGAGCAGGTCCTGGCGAAAGAGGTCCTGGCCGACCATCGCATTCAGATCGCGGTGCGTCGCCGAGACAATCCGCACGTCGACACGAAAAGGCCGCGTGTCGCCGACGCGACGAATCTCTCCGCTTTCCAGCACGCGCAGCAACCGCGATTGCAATGCCCGCGGCAGTTCGCCGATCTCGTCGAGAAAGAGCGTTCCGCCGTCGGCCACCTCAAACAGCCCCTGCCGGTTTTCGTCGGCGCCGGTGAAAGCTCCTTTGCGGTGCCCGAACAGCTCGCTTTCAATCAGGTTCTCTGGCAAGGCCCCGCAGTTGACGGCGAGGAAAGCTTCTTCCCGCCGCGGACTGCCGTCGTGGATCGCCCGCGCGGCCAATTCCTTGCCCGTGCCCGTTTCGCCCGTGATCAACACATTGGACTGGGTCGGCGCAACGCGACGAATCAGCTCGAGGGCTTCACGCATCCGCGGATGCCCGCCAATCATCCGGACCGGACCTTCAGCCCTCTCAAGCCGGTGCGACAGGACCTTGATCTGGCGGCTCATGTCCAGCTTCTGGCGAACCCGTTCGATCCGCGTCCGCAATTCGACCAGCGTGCAGGGTTTTTCGAGGTAGTCAAAAGCACCGAGCCTCAGCGCAGCGATCGCCGACTCCCGGGTCGCCTTGCCTGTAAAGACAATTGCTTCGGTTTGCGGCGAATGCTCACGCAGCCGCTGGATGACCTCGATCCCGCCGAGTCCTGGCATGTCGAGATCGACGATCAGCAGGTCAAAGTGTTGCCGCTCAATGGCCGTGACCGCTGTGTGCCCGTCAGCGCAGACGGTGACACGACAGCCCATCCGCGGCAGCTCGTCGGCCATCAGTTCGCGCAACGCGGTCTCGTCGTCGGCGAAGAGAACCTCAAGCGGCCGCGCGGAGTCGCGGTTTTTCACTGCTTTCACGGACATGTTGTTTCAGGGGTAAACAGACTTCAAATCGGCTGCCGCGACCGGGCCCATCGCTATGGACGTGAATCTGGCCGCCGTGTTCATCGACAATCCGCCAGGTGATCGACAGACCGAGGCCGGTGCCCTGGCCATCGCGGCGGCGGGTGAAAAACGGCTCGAACAGGTTTTGCATCACTTCGGGCGTCATCCCGCAACCTTCGTCGACCACTTCCAGCACGGCCTCGCCCGCCAGTTCAGAGAGTTTCAGTCGCACGGTTCCGCCCTCCCCCAGACTGTCGAGGCCATTGGTCAGCAGGTTGAGTACCACCTGGCGGAACTCTTGCGGGTGGACTTCGCAGCGGACGGCCCGGGGCGCGACCAGCTCGATGGTCCGTTCGGCATAGCGGCCCAGCGGCCGGACCATGTCGATGACGGAGACGACGATTTCGCGCAGGTCGGCGGAGACTTTGCGCGAGTCGCCGAGGCGGGAAAAATCAAGCAGGCCACAGGTGATTTTCTTGCAGCGGAAGGCCTCGTCCTGGATTCGCCGCAGGTATTTGCGGACTCCCTCGCGTTTCGCGACTTCGTCCGGTGCAGCGGCAGAGTCCACCGCCGGCAGCAGTTCATCCAGCCGCGCGTCGAGGGCTTCGGCGCTCCAGGCGATCGAGGCGAGCGGATTGTTGATTTCGTGCGCGACGCCGGCGGCCAGCAGCCCGACGCTGGCCAGCTGTTCGCTGCGGATCACTTCGCGGGTCCGCTGCTTGACTTTTTCGGCAAGGTCTTCGTTGATCTGTTCAAAAGTCGCCGTCATGTGATTGAAGGCCCGGGCGACTTCGCGCATCTCGGGGCTGCCGCGGAGTTCGATCCGGAAGCTGTGTTCGCCAGCCGCCACGCGCCGCGCGCCGCCGATCAGCTGACGCAGCGGGCGGAGGATGTTTCCGTTGAACATCCAGGCCGTCCCGACCAGCAGGCCCAGCCCGACGCACCCGGTGGCCGTCGCCAGCCAGATCAGCAGGTGATACTCGGTGCGGGCCTGGGAAGCGAACAGGTCCATCCGCTCCTTGAGCAGGGCCGGGATGCTGTTGGCCGCCAGCTGCAGGTCTTCGAGTTCGTCCTCCAATGCCCCCTGCAGTTGTCGCTGGCCAAGATCCCAGTCGGCTTTCCCCACCAGTTGTCCGATCCGCCGGAGCGATTCCTGCATTTTTCGCACAAGGCCCTGTTCGCCCGTGGTGTCAACCAGCCGTGCGTCGCCCTCGGCCGGACTGGTCAGCTGGACGTGATACTGGTCGAGGGCGATCGCAACGCCGCGCAGGTTTTCGCGGAACAACTGCCGCGGCAGAAACTGCTCGGCGAACTGCGGGACGAGCTGGCCCGAATGGGGCGACTGCGAATGGCATTGCCAGAGCGTGGCCCGCAGCTGGCTGACTTCGTTGCTCAGTTCGGCGGCGAGCGGAAGTTCGGTGGCCCGCTGGCGGATGTCGCGGGTCAGCTTGCGGAATTTGAGCATGCCAAAGACCGACGCCGCTGCCAGGGTCACCACGATCACCGCCAGCATGGCGACGCCGAGATGGATCAGGCTGCGGATGCGGTAGCGGTAGAGCACGGTGGCGATAACGGCACGGGGCGGGGAAAAACCGGGCCGCGGACAGTAGCAGAATGCCGATCTGGCATCCAAGCCAATCCGGGCCGGGTTTGACCGCGGGATGCATTTCGCGGATTGCAAAATTCTCTTCCACAACAGGCGTTAGCGCCAGATTTTTCTTTTCCGGCCCCCTCCCCCGCCGCTGCTTTGAGCGGTGTGGGGAGGGTTGGGGAGGGGGCAACCGCGCATCGGGTAGCGTCGCGGCGGCATCTCCCACGCCACCCAATCCCAGCGAAACGACAAGCCAAAGTTCGAAAATTGCAAAGTGCGAAATGCACCGTCGGGAGTTTCGTCGCGAGCCCTACGCGGTACACCGTCGCTGACGCTTCCGGCTCGTTGTGAACCGGCTCGTGATGATGGAGTGGCTGCAGTCAGCAGCGTTGCAGTCGCCGCAGCAGGTAGCCACCGGCACCGAACATCACGACGTTTCCCAGCCAGACCGAAAATGGTGGCAGACTCCCCGACTTGGCCTCGCCCACGCCCAGCATCAGCAAAGGGTAATAGACCAGCAGGATCGGGATGAAGCAGAGCGCGAAGTTGGTCCAGAAGTCGAACCGTTGCAGGAACACCGAGAGCGGCGCGCCGACGATCACAAAGGCGAGACAGCTGAAGCCGTTGGCCCAGCGCCGCCACGGTTCGCACTTCAGTTTCGATTCGCGGTACTGCTGTTGGCGCAGTTCGTGAAATCGCGTGCCCCAGACGGGGTGGGTCAAGCCGATCATGTTGCCGCCGAGCACATCGCCCGCCAGCTGCGTGGCGAGCTGGGCCCGCGTCCGCTGGGTCTGTTCCTTCTGCCGGGCCAGTTCGGCCGGCATCCGGAGCAGCGGCAGGACCGACGGACTGTCGCCGGCGTCTTTCTTTTTGGTCACATCGCCGAGCGGAACGGGGATGTCTTTCTGGTCGAACCAGACGTCGGCCTTGTCGCCCGCGCGGATGTGGGCGTTCTTGAGCCGGATCACCAGCTGTTCGTGTTCGGTATCAACGAGGATCCGGGCCAGCTGGGCGCGAATTTCCATCGAGTCGGCATCCGAATCGCCGCGCCGGACGATAAACGGGTGAATCAGGTTTTCACCCGCGACCTGATCGACGTCGATGTAGATTTTGCCCTTGGAAAAGCTGCCTTCCGCACCCAGCATCGCGTAGATTGTCTGGGCTGAAGTCTGCAGGATCACCCGATAGATCCCGCGCCGCCCCCACGTCGCCGCGATGTCATTGAGCCAGACCGTGGCAATGCTGAGCAGGACGGCGATCACCAGGGCCGGGACCAGCATCCGGACCGGGGCGATGCCCATGGCGCGAATCGCCGTGATCTCGTTCTGGCTGCTCATCCGGCCGTAGCAGACGCAGACCGCGAACAGGATCGTTCCCGGAATCGCGAAGCAGAGCGCCGTCGGCAGCGTGTAGGGCACCAGCTGCAAAACGGCCGTCGGCGTGAGTTTCTCCTTCAGCCCTTCCTGGACGAGGAAGATCAGCACCATCAGGCAGGTCATCGCTGTCAGCGCGATCGCAAACGCGCGCAGCACTTCAAACGTGACATGTCGGGTGATTCGGTCCATCGCACCGGGCTTGTAGCACAACCGCCGCATTCCAGCGACAGCGGAATTGGTGGCAACCGCGGCGTGGTGACATAGCTCCGCTTTGTCAGTCCGCACCGATCATTTCGCCGGGGCGCACCATTCGCTGGAAACTCCCGCATTGGCGATGGGCTGTCGAGCGAGTATCGACGCGAATTGGCCTGGTCCGCGGCACCTCGTACTCGTGCTCAGTCCCGGCGCGCCGCGACGGTACTCGTACTCGATGAATGGCATTCGCGAACGAGTACGAGCACCATTTGATTGAGCACGAGCACGAACCAGGGCAGAAAGGCCCAACTTCCAAAACCGTGACCGGCGGTTTGCGCGGTCTAACGCCGATTCCTGCTCACCGCGGCAGATCGATCCCCGTTTCGCGTGTTCCCTCGCGGCGAAGCTGGTCCATGACAAACGACACGGCCAGGGCGAACTCACGGAGCGTCGCCCGGATGTCCCGGCCGCCGGCGAACTGCTCGGCCCGGGTGATCCGTTTGCCCAGTTCCAGTTCGTCGATCCGCCAGTTCTTCTGGGCACCCGCGTCGCGGATCTGCTGAACCAGATCGCGAAGATGGTCCACGGTCTTCCAGGCCGTGCCGCGACAGTCGACCCGCACATAAGGACTCTTGCTGGCCTGATCTCCTGACAATACCAAAGTCTCGTCGACGACCGGTTTGCGAAACATCCGGACCACCAGAAAGGCCAGCACGGCCAGCGCCAGGACGGCCGGCACGACCGCGCCGATCAGGTTGCCGGTCACCGAATACGTGACCCATCCCGCACCGAGCAGCACGACCAGCAACGTCCAGAGCAGCGGTTCGATCCAGCGCGGCGATGCAGACTGGGAACGGTTCGATCCGGGGCCGCTTGGCCCTCCGCCCTTGCCATTGATCGGGACCGCCATCTCAGGCGAAAGAACGCGGGCGATGATTAGCGTGATGTTGTCAGGGCCGCCGCGAAGATTGGCCAGGTCGACCAGCACGCGGACCGCCTCGGCCGGCGCAAGGACTTGCAGCAACGCCCCTATTTCGCCGTCTTCGATCTGCCCGGTCAACCCGTCGCTGCAAAGCAGGAACTGGTCGCCTGGCTGGATATCGAACGGGCCTTCGAGATCGACGTTGACCTCGGAATAAGGCCCCAGCGAACGGGTAATCACGTTCCGCGGAACGCGTGCGCCGCTCGACTCCTCAGTCTCCTGCAAAGTCCCCGCCTGGCGCATCTCCCAGACCAGGCTGTGGTCGAAAGTCAGCTGCTCCAGCACACCGTTACGGACCCGGTAGACGCGGCTGTCCCCGACATGCGCCGCCCAGGCACCCGAGCCACAGAGCAGCAGCGCGCTGCACGTTGTCCCCATGTTGCGGAAGTCATCGTTCGCCTGGCCGCGACGGTGGATTTCCGCGTTGGCGTCCTGGAGCGAGCGGCGAAGCGACTCTTCAGGGGCCAACGAATCAAGCTTGTTGAACAGGTGCGGGATGTGATCGACGGCGATTTTGCTCGCCAACTCACCCGCCGCGTGGGCACCCATCCCGTCGGCGACCACGAACAAATGACCGCGGTCTTCCCACTTTTCCAGCGTGGGGGAATAGAAGACGCAAAAGCTGTCCTGGTTGCTGTTCCGGCGCATCCCGATATCGCTCAACGAGGCGACATCCATCAGCGACTCCCATTTGACGGCCGATTCGCTCATTCAGATGGGGCTCGGGAACGGCGATTGGTCGATGGACCGGAAAATTCGGGCCGGACAAGCCCAAAATGCGACACCAGCAGGCCCATGCTGTCAACCGGACGGCACGACCGGCTCGCTGGCACCCACCCAATTCTACCAACCCACCCCTTTCACGTCCGCATCAGGCGGACCATGAGCGGCTTGGAGCGCAACCAAAGTTCTATTCCGGCTCCCTCCCCTACCGTTGCTTTGAGCGGTGTGGGGAGCAAACCAAATTCTATTCCGGCTCCCTCCCCCGCCGCTGCTTTGAGCGGTGTGGGGAGGGCGGGGGGAGGGGGCGACCGCGCAACGAGTGCGCTTGATGGATCGCGCCAGCTGGCCAGCGAAAAACCCGGGGCCGCTTCTGTCATTCCCAAGCCCGATCTCCGCGCGAAACGCACCCGGCCACCGCCC
>JANOFL010000033.1:0-52434 GCA_031405895.1 Planctomycetota bacterium | reverse complement strand
GCCCTCCGTGTCGGAAGCACTAATCGGTGCCGAACGCACGACACGGCGGGCTGACGCCTTGCCGCTCGCCAAGACTCCCTCGCGGACGACAGGCTGGAAGCCTGTCCCACGTTTAGTCCGCAAGGTAGACGAACGAGTCGTCCACGATGAACGGGGTCGACCAGGTCTGGCCGTCGTCGCCGTTGCAGACGTTGAAGAAGAACGACCGGAAACGGACCGCCCGGTAGCCGAACGGGAAGGCCGAGGCGATGTGGTCTTCGGCCGTCAGGTCTTCCGTCCCGGGCTTGGCGAAGTAGTGGACTTCGCCGTTGGGCGAGACCGAGAGCCCCAGCGTCCACCAGCCGAGCTGGGTGACTTCAGGACCGTCGATCCGCATGCTTTTGGAGGTGGCTTTCATCCAGAACTGGAGCCGGTCGGTGCCCGCGCTCTTGCCCGTCGGATCGGGTTTCAGTTCGCGGTTGAGAAAGAAACCGGGCCAGTAGATGCCTTCTTCGTCGCTGGACGAGACCTGGCGGAAACGGCCATACGAGCTTGAACCGTAGGCGTCGGATTCGAGGGCGATCCGGAAAGCAAAATGGCAGCCGCTGCGGCGTTCCCAGTTTTCGATCGGCGGCAGCCAGACCCGTGTCACGACACTGGGCCCGCGTGAAACGGAAGTCCGGCCGATCTGTTCGTGGACGTTGCAGACGAAATCGTCCTGCTGCTGGGAGCGACTGGGATGGCTGCCGCCGGTCTGTTGCGACTGGAGGTAGAGGGCACCGGTGCTGCCGGGCAGGCCCTCGGGCGGCGTGGCTACCCACTGGATGATGTCGGGCTGGCCGCGCTTGCTGCCTTCATACCAGCGGTCATTGACAGCCCGGCCGAGCGGCTGGTTCTTGGCCAGCGCTGTGTCGTCGTGATTAAAGACCTTGGGCAGGTTCAGGTTGTACGCCCATGCAGGATCTTCAAAGTCGTCGCCGACTTCGGCAACCCGTGTGCCGGTGCCGGGGATCAGGGCCTGGGCGTCGGCCTGGTGGGTCGGGCTGGCCAAGGCAATCCAGACCAAAGCGAACGGAGCGATACAGGGCAGGTTTTTCTTTGACATGAGTTTCGTCCTTGAACCTCAGGGGAGCAAGTTGATTTGGCGTCCGGCCCGGATCACTTGCTTGCGCTGCGTGCTGGTTTTGGCGCGGTTCAGCGGTTTAGCGTCGTCGGCGGAGCATCGGTCGTGGGTTGAACGATTCAGGCTTGCGGTTTTCACCCTCGCCCAGCGTCGCGCTGGCCGGATGGATGATGGCTTTGGTCTGGCGTGGCAGACGGGCGATCGCGGCCCGGGCTGGGTCGTCCCTGGCGAGGTCGTAGTCGAGGTAGTTCGACGACTGGCCGAAGACGGCGTACTCGTACATCGCCAGCGCATGCAGGGCGTGGCCGCGGGGGCCGACATCGACTTCAAAGTCGGGGGCTTCGAGCAGCAGGTCGAGCACGCGGTCGGCCGCCGCGGCGATCCGGGGCTCGCGCAGCTGATCGCTGGGCAAGCTGAAGGCCAGCCATTCGAGGATGTGGCCAGTTGAATAGAGCTGCTTCATCGGGTCGGCATCGTTGCCTGGTCCGTCGAAGAACTCGGTGCTGAAGCCGCCGTTGGGATTCTGGAGCTTGAAGGCCCGCTGCTCGTAACCATTCAGCAGCCGGGCTGCTTTCAGCCACTCGCCGGCAAACGGCTGGTCGCGCCGTTCCAGTTGCAACAAGGCAAAACTGTACGCCATCAGCCGGTGCGTGCCCCCGCAAGCTCCTTCGTGAACCGGCTGGGCCAGCTCTTCGCGGATCAGCCGCTGCATGTCCCATTTTTCACCGCGATCATTCGTCCACGTTGTGTCGGGCTCAAGGTAGTGGGCGAACGCGATCAGCTTAAACGTCAGCTCGGTCCCGGAGCGGCATTCGCGCTGCTCATGTCCGATCAGATCCTGAACCGTGAACGATTTGCCTTCGATCGTGACCGGCTGGCTGGGCGGGACGTTGGCCTGGGCGAGGATCGCGAGCAACTGGCAGGAGTGGCCTTGCAGACCTTTGCCCTCGCTTGTCCTCAGCTGCCCCTCGTGGAGATGCATCAGCCGAAGACCGTTGCCAGGTCCATTGGCGCAGAGGTATTCGGCGGCGTTGACCCGCTGGCCGCCGGTGAAGACCTGCGAATCGCGGCCGAAGGCGATCAGCCCGTGCATGATGCTCCACGGACGAAGCAGGTCGGCATCGACGGGTTTCTGGTAGTAGATTTTCAGGCAGCGGGCGATCCGGGCCTGGCGCTCGAGTTCGACCCTGGTAAATGCCGCGGCTGATGCAGGCGCTTCACCATCCGGGATCTCGAACCCGGCCATCGCGGCAAGGGCAGTCACAGTCGTCGCCGGACTGGGCACCCCGGCACTGCCATGCAGCGCAACCCACAGTGCAGGCAGGACCCAGGCGGACGCCCCGATGCGTTGGCGGACAGCAGGGGGCAAGTCGAAACGGGCCATCGGGTGCCAGGCTTTGAGGATTGGGCAGACTGGACGGGAACTGCGGGTCGCGGTGACCGCACGTGCTAGGCCGGCGGTCTGCGAACACTCCCTTTTTCCTATCGGCTGCCCCGGTTCGGCAATCGACCGCGACGGGAACTGGCGGCACGACTTCGGAAGTCTTGACCTGGTTCAAGCTCGCGAGGGCAATCGCCGGGACTGCACCGATAAAACGGCGAATTCTTGTGAGCCTGAGGCGCTAGTGCCCTGTCAATCGAGGTTTTTGGGGTTACCAGGTGAGCCGGCACGCGCTAGCGTCCGGGTTTCCCGAAGAACCCGCGGCTAGCGCCGTCGGCTCACCCTAAAACCGGCCCGTGACGCGGCGCTAGCCGATCCCTTTGAGTGTGAGCAAATGGTTGAATCAGCGTTCTCGGCTAGCGCCTCAGGCTCACGTTTTATCAGCCCTCGCCGGGACCCCTGGCCGGGCTAGACTGGGGCGGCCGGTCGGGATGCGACCGGCGACGGGGGTCGACAGAAGTGACAGACGACAAGCCGAATGAAACGCGGGCGCAGCCTTCCGGCTCGGTCGATGTGACCGTCCAGATCGAGCAGGCGAAAGCTCCCGACTTCAGCAGCATCCAGCGGAGCAGCGGGACCGACCGTGGGCCGCCGCCGCGAGTGGGTGTGATCGGCCAGGGCAACCGGCCACGCTTTTCATCCGAGACAGAAGCCCTTCTGCGAGCCCGGCTCAAGGCGGCGGCGATCGACCTGATCGTGGTGCTCGGAATCGGCTTTGTTGGCAATTCGTGGGCCGGCAATTTTCAGTGGCTCTGGTTCCGGACGCTGATTCTTGGCTCGCTGGTGGGCAGCTATATCGTGCTGCGGCGGGCGGCCGTTTTGCGGATGACCAGTTTGCGGGTCATCGAAGCGATCCTGTTTGGCGGCGTGGCCGTGCAAGTCGGCTTGATGATGTATTCCCGGGTCCTGGCGCTCGCGCTGAAAGGCGATGCGACCTCGATGGCCAGTGTGACGAATTTTTTCTTTGTCGCTTTCGTTCTGCACATCCTGACCTACGGCATCTTCATGCCCAACTCCTGGCGACGGGCGGCCGTCGTGATGACGATCTTTGCCGCGATCCCGTACGCGATCTGGTACGGACTGGTCTGGCGGTTCCCCGAAGTCGCCCAGCTCGCGGCGCTAAATCAGGCCAGCTGGCCGTTGCCAGTGACGCTGGTCGCGGCCCTGATCGGGACGTGGGGCTCGCACATTATTCACCGGACCCGGCGCGAAGCTTTTCAGGCCCGGCAGATTCTGCAATACCGGCTGGGCGAACGGATCGGCACCGGCGGAATGGGTGAGGTTTACCGGGCCGAGCACCTGCTGCTCAAGCGTCCTTGCGCGATCAAGCTGATCAAGACCGAACGGGCCGGCGACGCGGCCACCTTGCGACTTTTCGAGCGTGAAGTCATCGCGACTGCGCGGCTGACGCACTGGAACACGATTGACATCTACGACTACGGGCACGCCGATGACGGCACGTTCTATTATGTAATGGAGCTGCTCGATGGCGACAGTTTGCAGGCCCTGGTCGCGCGGCAGGGGCCGCTGCCACCGGGCCGGGTCGTGCACCTGCTGGCCCAGGCCTGTGACGCCTTGCACGAAGCCCACGAGACTGGCCTGATTCACCGCGACATCAAGCCTGCGAATATCTTCGTCGCGCGGCGCGGCGGCTTTTACGACGTGGCCAAGCTGCTCGACTTCGGCCTCGTCAAAGTCACCGCCACAGACGAAGCGCCTGGTGAAAAACGGGGCGGGTTCAGCGGCACGCCCGCCTACATGGCACCCGAACAGGCCCGCCATTACGAAGCCGTCGACGGCCGGACTGACATCTACGCCCTCGGCGCGGTTGCCTACTTTCTGCTCACCGGCCAGCCTCCCTTTACCGGCAAGGATGTGGTGGAACTGGTCGCGGCCCATACTTTTCGCAAAGTCGTCCCGCCCTCGACGGTCCGGCCAGAGATCCCCGCCGAGCTCGATGCGGTCGTGCTGCGATGTCTTGAGAAGAAACCTGCCGACAGGTTTTCCACAGCTCAAGAAATGGGAAACGCACTGCGAGGCTGTCCTTGCGCGGCGGAATGGGACTCAGCCCGGGCCGAAGCGTGGTGGACCGAAAACGGCCGGGCGCGAAAACAGCCAGCGAAGTAAGAGTCCTTTCCGGCAGGTTGGGCTGGCTGTGGCCGTCTTCGTCATTCTGAAACGAAAGCCTTACGGCGATTCCCAACTCGGCGTCGAAAAGCTGGTGACCGTGGCTTACGCTTTTTGAAGTTGCGCTTCGATACCAGCCCGCAGCGCAAGCAAGGGAAAAGCAGCCGCCATGCGGGTCCTTGCTTGCGCTGCGGGCTGGTATTTCTGCGGCAATAACCACAGCGCAACTTCAATACTTGCGCTTCCGGCTCGCCTTGCGTAATTCAACCGGCCAAGGACATTGAATTCTGGCCAAGTCTTCTGCCCCCTTCGCCAGCAAACAGCCGTTTGG
This sequence comes from Planctomycetota bacterium, assembly GCA_031405895.1. Lineage (GTDB taxonomy): Bacteria > Planctomycetota > Planctomycetia > Pirellulales > Pirellulaceae > BJ22. Next base: position 47,433 of record JANOFL010000033.1, on the reverse strand, counting down.
CAGCCAATCTGTCGGTCCTTGAAGAGGCAGAATCAGCGCGCGGGTTGCTTTTTGCCAATTGGCCAACCACAATCGGGGCGGAACAGGGATTACCGAACTGAGGAGGTCGTGATGCGCAACTTGATGAGTGGGAACGGTTTTTTCGCGGGCCGACTGGCTGGACTCGCCGTGGTGACGCTGGTTTTGGCCAGCGTTGTTTCGGAGCAGTCATTTGCACAGCCGCCATCGCTGCAGCTGACGCGGGTCGCCAGCGGGCTTTCCAGTCCGATTTTCGCGACCCATGCGCCGGGCGATCCGAACCGGCTGTTCATCGCCGAACAGGGTGGCAACATCCGGATTCTCGATCTCAACACCGGGACGGTCAACGCGACACCGTTTTTGACGACGGCCCAGCTGACGGCGGGCAACGGTTTTTCGAGTCCATCAACCGGCAACGAGCGAGGCCTTCTGGGTCTGACGTTTGATCCCAACTACGCCACCAACCGGCGGTTCTATGTGAACTACACCGGCACGGGCGGACACACCTTTGTTCGCAGCTTTCAGGCCCAATCCGGCAACCCGAATCTGGCTGACGGAGCAAGTGGGGCCAACATCATCAACTACAACCAGCCGGCCTCGAACCACAACGGCGGCTGGATGGGATTTGGTCGGGATGGTTTCATGTACATCGCCTCGGGTGATGGTGGCCCCGGTAACGACCCAAACGACCGCGCACTCAACCGCACGGAGCTGCTCGGCAAGATGCTGCGGATTTCGCCGAACACCGGGGCTGGCGGCGGGTACACCGTTCCCAATTCCAACCCCTACTTTGGCCATGCCACGTTTCGTCAGGAAATCTGGTCCTATGGATTGCGCAATCCCTGGCGCAACAGCTTCGACCGGCTGACCGGCGACCTCTATATCGCCGATGTCGGCCAGAACGCCCAGGAAGAAATCAATTTTCAGCGCGCCAACAGTACCGGCGGTGAGAACTACGGCTGGCGGCTGTTCGAAGGGATGCAAAGTACGGGACTGGGCACCGGCAACATGGGGCTCGGTCCGGTTGTCAATCCAATCCATGACTACGGGCATAGCGTCAACCCGTTCGAGGGCTTCAGCGTGACGGGCGGCTATGTCTATCGGGGGCCGGTGGCCGGATTCTCAGGGGTTTACTTCTTCGCCGATTATGTCAGCGAGCGGCTGTTTTCCCTTGAATTCAATGGCAACCCCAACGGCCCGTTCAACGGCACCAATTTCACTCGCCTGACCGACTGGACCAGTATCATCACGTTTTCCAACGGTTCCTTCAGCCTCGACAACATCTCATCGTTTGGCGAAGACGCCAACGGTAACCTCTACATCATCGACCATGGTGGCGAGGTTTTCCGGCTCAACGCCGGCTCGATTCCTGAGCCGGGAATGCTGGGTGTCGGGCTGCTGGCCATCACCGGCCTGCTGACCACCCGCCGGCGCCGGGTTTGAGGGAGGCCGCGGTTCAGATCCGAAATTTGAGATCTGAAATTTGAGATCGAAAACTGAATGGCCGCCGGGCAAATGCCCGGCGGCTTTTTCATTTCCATTCGAGGGGAATCCCGAACGACATGGGACCCATGCGACTGATGCGACGATAGCAGTCAGGTAGTGGCAAAGTTGTGGCCCCGCGACCGGTGCAGCTTGCCCCGTGTGACGGAGCGGGGTGCGTTTCGCACTTTGTAAATTTCGAACCTTGAATTTTCGTTTTTGACCGGAATTGAGTGACACGGGAGGTTCAGCCGCGACGCTCCCCGATGCGCGGACATCCCCTCCCCCCGCCCTCCCCACACCACTCAAAGCAGCGGCGTGGGAGGGAGCCGGAAATGAAAATCTGGTGCCACCGCCCGGTGTTGAAGAGAATTTTGCAATCCGCGAAACGCACCCGACGGAGCGTCCGCCGCTGTTTTCCTCTGGCCTGGCTTGCCCTCAATCCCTAGACTCCCGCCCCCTCCTCGCCACGGCACCGCCGTGCTGCGCAACGAGCACCTCCAGACTTGCCGGAGTCCGCCGCCATGCCGCGCCGTCGCAAATCCCGCCGGGACGATCACGCCGAAGAACGCGATCGCGACCGGATCGATGAGCTGGAATCAGGAGCCGACGAAGGGGCACCGCGCCGGCGCCGGCGAAGTTCAGGTGGCTGGCGGCGCCGGCTGCTGATCGTTGCTGTAGTTGGGCTGGTGTTCCTCCTTTTGCTGCCCAACCTGATCGGCTGGACCGGTCTTCACCAAAGTCTGATCAATCGGGCCAACAGCGGAACCGGAATCAAACTCGCGGTCAAACGCGCGACGCTGGGCTGGTTCCAGCCCGTTCAACTGGAGGGAATCGACGCGACGGACGGCGATGGAAAACCACTCCTCGCCGCGGCGTCGATCAGCACATCTGGCAGTCTTGCCGCGCTCGCCTGGTCGCGCAAGCCTGGCACCATCACGATCAACCAGCCCGTCATCCACGCGGAACTTCGCGATGGCGGCAGCAACCTGGAGGACGCGCTGGCAGGCTTTTCCAGCGGGTCAACCGCTGCCGGAGCTGCCACCCCGACCCAACTGCCGCCGCTCCGGATCCTGGTGACCGGCGGGCAGATTGTCCTGACCGACGGCGCAAGCACATCGCGGCTGGCTCCGGTCGAGGCCGATCTGCGAATGGCGACCGCCGAAGCTGCCCTCTGTATTGACGTCTCGCTGCAAAACAGTACCCAGCCTGGTGGCGGCTCGCTCAAGCTCTCGGCACGCATCGATGAAGGCTCACCGGCGCTGGCCCTGAACAAAGCCCAATCGCGTCTGATCGCCGAAGGGTTTGACCTCTCCGCCCTGACGCCTGTGTTGACGCGGCTGTTCGGGCCGGGCCAGGCGGGCGGGCTGTTCAACGGCACCATCGACTGTGCATACTCCGGCGAACGCGACGAACTGGCGGTCGATCTGCAACAGGCCAGCCTTCAGTCGCTCCGTTTCGCGAGCCAGCGTCTGCTCGGAACCGACCTGTTGGCGCTCGAACGCGTCGTGGCCGGCGGCAAAGCCACGATTTCTGCGGGCGGCTTGGCGAGCCAGCAGCTGGAAGTCACCTCGGACCTTGGCACTCTCCGCGCGGACGGAAACCTGTCGTGGAAAGAGCTGTCGAAGCTGGTGGCCGAGGGCCAACTGGCAGCGGCTCCCTTTCGGCTCGACGGACGGATCGATCTGGCCCGGCTCGGTGCCCTGTTGCCCGCGACACTCGGCCTTCACAAGGACCTCCAGTTTGAATCGGGCGAACTGGTGCTGAATGTGGCCAGCGGTCAGGAGAACGGCACGCCGCGGCTGGTCGCCAACCTCGACACGGTCAATCTCGCGGCCCGTCGTGGCGGCCAACGGATCACCTGGCAGCAGCCCTTTCGTCTCGTCACCACCATCGCCCAGCGCAACGGCCAGCTCGCGATCGACGACCTGCTTTGCGAATCCGATTTTCTCCAGCTTCGCGGCAGTGGCACGCTGGCCGAAGCCCGCTTTGACGCAACCGCCGACCTGCAGCTGATGCTCCAGCGGCTCCGCCAGTTCGCCACCCTCGATGGCTGGCAACTCTCCGGCAAACTCACGGGCGAGCTGACCTGTCGCGCGGAGAGCCCCGGCCAGCGCGCCGCCACAAGCGCCACAGAACTGCTTGGCCGGCCGATCCAGCTCGCGGCGGACGTGACCATCGAACAGCCGCTGATCCAGCTCCCGGGTGTCGCCGCGTGGAGCGAGCCGCAACTCCGGCTCGTGACCAACGCCACCGCCCAGGCCGGCAGCGACGGGCGGCTGGGGATCGCACAGGGCCTGGCCCAAGTCCACCTCGGAACCGACTCGGCGACCTTTCAGCTCGGCCAGCCGTTGCCCGACCTGCTCGCTGCGCGCGGTGTCTCCGGGGAACTGGCCTGCAACGGCCGGCTCGGCCGCTGGCTCGGTCTCGTCCGCAACTTCGTCGACATCGGCTCCTTCACCGCCGATGGTACAGGCACGATCGCGGCCAGCGTCCAGGCCACGCCCGCGCTCGTCCGCGCGACCGGCCTGCAGTACCAGTTCAGCCAGTTCGCGTTCGACGGCTATGGCATGACGATCCGCGAAGACGATGTCAGTGGCGCGGGCGGAATCGACTACGACATCACAGCCAGCAAGCTCACGGCCCGCAATCTGACCCTCGTCAGCAGCTCGGTTGCCGCGCTGGCCGACGAAGCCAGCCTGTCAATCGGCGAGAAACTCGTCGCGGCGGGAAACATCGGCCTCCGCGGCGATGTCCACCGGATTGCCGGCTGGTTTGGGCTCAGCGACCCGGCCGACACGGTGCAATACTTCGGCAACCTCGAAGGCAACCTCGCGCTGGGGAGTCAGGGCGACCAGATGACGGCGGGGATTCGCGCCGCGATCACCGATCTCGTCGCGGCCCGCCCCGATCCGGCCGCCGGCAAGTGGGTTGAGCTGCTGCGCGAGCCACGGGCCGATATCCAGGGCACTCTCGGCCTCGCGCCATCGTTCAATGATCTTCAGCTTTCAGGCATGCAACTCGCGGCGGGTTCTGTCTCGGCTCAGGTCGATGGCGCGATCCGCAATCTTGCCGGAACGTTCGACATGGACCTGACCGGCAGCTGGTCACCTGACTGGCAGCAAGTCAACGGCCTGGTCGCGGCTTACACGGGTGACATGGTGCAGCTGGCCGGCAAGTCGGCCCAGCGGTTTGTCGTGAAAGGCCCGCTCTTCGCCGACCCCGCGGATGGCGGCCCGGCGGTCGCCATCCTTCCCGCCTCGACCCGCGTTGCAACCGAGCTGCAGTGGGACCAGGGGCAGGTCTTCCTGCTCCCCGTTGGCGCGGCCCGGATCGAGGCCCAGCTCGCCGGCAGCGTCGCGCGGCTGAAGACCGGTGCCATTCCCTTTGGCAACGGCACCGTTTCGCTGCAGCCCGAGATCGACCTGTCGGCTGCTTCTCCGGTGATCCGGATCGCTCCAGGCGACCTCGTGCAAAACGTGCAGCTCACGCCAGCCTTCTGTCGGGACTGGATGAAGTACGTTGCTCCGCTGCTGGCTGACGTCACCACGGCCGAGGGCAGTTTTTCGGTCAAGAGCGGCGAAGTCCTCGTGCCGCTGGACAACTATCAGAACGCCACGGCCCGCGGCGCAGTCACGCTGCACAACGTCACGGTCGGTGCCGGGCCGCTCGCCCAGCAGCTGCTCGAAACCGTCCAGTCGGTCCGCACGCTGCTCAAGCCGGGTGCCGACGCCAAGGACCGCAGTGTCTGGATGCAGCTGGGCCAGCAGGAGATCCCCTTCGCCGTCGAGGGCGGCCGGGTTTTCCACGAAGGTCTCAAGCTCCAGGTCAAGGACCTTGCCCTGACCACCCGCGGCAGCGTGGGTTTCGACCAGTCGCTGCAGATGGTCGCTTCGATTCCGATCCACGATGACTGGATCGCGGGCGAACGCTGGATGGAAGGCCTCCGCGGCCAGTTCCTCGAAATCCCCGTTTCGGGCACCGTCTCGAAACCGGTTCTCGACCGCCGCGCAATCCAGCAGCTCACAACGCAGCTCGTCCAGCGGACCGCCCAGACCGAACTCAATCGCGTTGTCGGACAACAGACGCAGAAGCTCCAGGAAAAGGCCACCACCGAAATCAACGGCTTCCAGCAGCAGCTGCAGGACAAACTCAAGAGCGAAGTCGGCGACAAAGTCCAGGGCGATTTGCTTCAGGGACTCAACTCGCTCTTCGGCCCCCGCAACAGCCCGCCGCCCTCCGGAACGCCGGGCACGGGCGGAACGCCCGCTCCCAACGGAGGATAGCAGGGAACGAGGAGTCCAGAGTTCGCGCGAGAATCAACTTGTAAACCCAATACCGGAACGCAACGCGGGCAAGAGCAGAATGCGTAACGCGAACTGCAGTTGATCGCCCACAAAATTCAGCGCATGAACCAGAATCTTTTCCGGCTCCCTCCCACGCCGCAGCTTTGGGCGGTGTGGGGAGGGCGGGGGGAGGGGGCGGCCGCGCACCGGTGAGTGATGGGCAGCTTGCGGTACTTTTCTGCTTCGGATTCGAACTTGATAGATCAAATCGAAGAAAAGCCGGAACTACTGCGATAGCGAGTACAAGCACGAGCACCATTGCACTGAGCACGAGTAGCAATTGATGTCGTCACGAGCCGGTCATCATCCGCGTCCCCGCCCAGCCTGGCTCCGTGCCCTCGGCCACGCCGATCCGCCTCCTGAAGTCACGATCGGGGATCGCCGCTGGTCGCTCGAGCGGATCATCAAACACGATTCGTGGGCCGCGACGGCGATCTATTGGGAAATCGACGACGCAAGCGGCGCAAGTTCAGCCGCACCAACCCGCCGCCAGGTCGTCAAGTTCAACCGCGTCCAGCCACTCGGAATCTTCCCCCTCCGCTGGCTTGGCCGCCGGCTCGCCTCGCGCGAGGCCTGGATGTACGAGCGGCTGGCGGGCGTGCCGGGAATCGTCGCGGGCCATCGCGACGTATTCGCCGCTGGCTGCCGGTTGCCGCACGCCGTCGCCCATGACTTCATCGAAGGCCACCCACTTCGCTGGCATGATCGCCCCGGCCCGGAGTTCTTTGAGTCGTTGCACCAGACACTGCTCGCCATCCACGCGCGGGGTATCGCTTACGTCGATCTCAACAAGTGGGAAAACATCATCGTCGATCCGGCCGGCCAGCCGCACCTGATCGACTTTCAGATCAGCCTTTCGCTGCCCCGTATCGGGCCACTGTCGTCCCTGTTGCGGGTTTTTCAGCGCTGCGACCTCTATCACCTCTCCAAGCACGCCAGCCGGGTCTGTCCGCAGCATTTTTCGCGCGACCATTTCGCGCCGCAGCCGTGGTGGATCCTCCTTCATCGCCGGATCGCCGAACCGTTCCGCGCTTTTCGAAGGAGCCTGCTTGTCCGGCTCGGCGTCCGTCGCGGGGCGGGCAAGCCGCAAAGCGAACAGTTCATCGAAGAAGGCCTCCGCATCACCGGCGCCGCCAATGCCCCCATCGAGCAGCTCTACGGGCTGCTGGCGTCGGCCGAATACCAGTCCTCTGTCACCCGCCGCGGCGGCGACTTTTTCCTGACTCTCTTCACCGACCTGATCGGCCGCCCGCCAGTGAACGAGCTGGAACAGCAATTCGTCCGTTCCTTCGCAACCCGTCCCCGCCATGACCAGATTGTCTGGCTGTTCAAATCTGATCTTTTTCTTGCCCACACGAGCCAGTGGTCCCCTTCCCGGATCGCGGCTGTTGAAAAAAGCCTGAAAGTTCAACTCGATGAATCCTTGAACCAGGCCGCTTGACTCAATCGGCGGCGGGAGTCGTGCTCCTGCGCCTTGATCCATCGGGCAAAGCTGTTCCCGAAAAGGGTTCCCGCCCCGCTTTTTTCCTGGCGGATGGGAGCTTCCGTTCCGGCTCTGTTTCCCGGGGTCAGCAAGCCCTTTCGATCAACCGTTTCAGGAGTCGCCCGCAAATGTCCGCCAAGTCACGCCGTTCCGTCCGTCGCCCTGCCAGTCCGCAATCAAACCAGGCCGCGTTCCAGAATCTCGAAACCCGCAGCCTGTTGGCCGGGATCACGTTTGATGCCGGGACGGGGGTGCTCACGGTCGATGGCGGCAGTGGGAACGATGTGGCGCTCGTTTCGACAACGGGCACGCAGATCACGGTCAGTTTGACCGGCACCAGCAGCCAGAACTTTCAGGCCGTCGCCGTCAACGAAGTCGTCTTTTTCGGCCGCGATGGCAACGACCAGTTCACCAACAACTCGGCCATCCGTATCCGGGCATTCGGACAAAAAGGCAACGACGTGCTGCGCGGCGGTTCGGCCAATGATCTGCTCAACGGCGGAGCCGGCGACGACCAGACTTTTGGCAATGGAGGAAACGATGTGCTGATCGGAGACGCGGGCCTCGATCTGCTCAACGGCGGTGCCAGCAACGACTGGGTCGACGGCTCGGCCGGCAACGACACGCTGTTCGGTTCCGATGGCGTCGACACGCTGGTTGGCGGCGACGGTGACGACTACGGCGATGGGGGCAACGGCAACGACACACTCTACGGTGGCAATGGCGTCGATGCTCTCGTCGGTGGACTGGGCGATGACAGCCTCGCGGGCCAGGCCGGCGATGACCGGCTCTTCGGGCGCGATGGCAATGACACGCTGTTCGGCAACCTGGGCAAAGACCAGCTGCTGGGCGAAGCCGGCGACGACCGGCTCTGGGGCGGTGACGACGATGACTTTGTCGGCAGTGGGGCCGGAGTGGACATCAGCGGCGGAAATTCCGGCAACGACGTGATGACCGGCGACGACGGGATCGATCAGCTCTTCGGCGACGATGGCAACGACGACCTGTACGGCGGGAACCAGGACGACACGATTCGCGGCGGCAACGGAATCGACCGCCTCTTCGGCCAGTCCGGCAGCGACGACCTCGACGGCGAATCGGGCAGCGACGACCTCAGCGGCGGGCTGGCGGCCGACCGGATGCGCGGCGGATCAGGCAACGACGACTACTTCTCCGATTCGTCAGATGACCTGTTCGACGACAGCGACGACTATCTGTCGGGCGGCGACTTCGAGATACGCGGAACCGTGTCCAATCTTGACTCAGTTGCCCGGACGTTCACGCTGCTTGGCCTGACGGTCAACTACTCGGCGGCCCGCGTCGACGGCACGCTGGCGAACGGAGCCTTTTACAAGGCCGAAGGAACGTTTGCCAATGGCGTGCTGACGGCTCACCATGTTGAGCCGAAACTGCCGGGTGATTCGCAGGACAGTTTTGAAGCCCGCGGCACAGTCAGCAACCTGAACCCGGCGGCGCAGACCTTTTCGTTCCTTGGCCTGACCGTCAGCTATGCCGGCGCCGAGGTCAACGGCACCCTGACCGACGGTGCCGTAGTCAAAGTCGAAGGCCAGCTGAACGGCTCAACGGTCAACGCCCGCGAAGTCGAAAACGGAATCGGCGACGACCAGAACGTCAACCGGAACTTCGAGATCCGGGGCACGATCGGGAACCTCGACACCACCGCAAAGACCTTCACGGTGCTCGGCTTCACCGTCAACTATTCCCAGTCCCAGGTCATCGGCACGCCCGCCAACGGGGCTTTCTTCAAGGTCGACGGCAACTATAACGGCACACTGGTGACCGCCCGCGAAATCGAACCGGAACAGGACGATGACCGGGACGAGAACATTGAATTGCGGGGCGAGGTCACCAACCACGATTCCAGCGCGCAGACCTTTGACCTGCTCGGCATCCGGATCAGCTATGCCGGCGCAGAAGTCGTCAACCCGTTCACTGACGGCACGATCATCGAAGTCGAGGGCTTCTACGCCAGCCAGCTCGTGACGGCCGAACGGATCCGCTGAGAAATCGAACAAATAGTCCACCTTTGGTCTCCTCCTTGTTCTCCTCCAGCACGACGCGCCAGTTTTTGAAGTGCGCTTTGTGGTTTATCGCGCGAAAAATACCAGCCCGCAGTGCAAGCAAGGACCAGCATGGGGGCTGTTTTTCCCTTGCTTGCGCCGCGGGCAGGTATTGAACTCGCAACTTCAAAACCTGCGTGTCGGGCTGGTATCGACCGGATCCCTTAAACCAGCTGTGGCCGACCGCTGGTCTGAGGCTTTTCTCACTGTTTTATGGCCGGAAAACGTCTGTCTCCGGGTGCCGGTCGGCCAGGAGATCGAAGCTTAACCATTCCTTCGCCATTGGTTCACGGTTCATTCATGGAAAGGCACTATTTTGCCCTCTTTACGTGGCCTGTTTGGATGGCTTCCCAAGGTCCTTGAATAAGTGACCGGAAGCCTGGCATGCGGTGCCAGCCGCCGGACCACAGAAAGGGATTCCATGAAACGCATCTTGTTGACGCCCGTCGCCATCCTCGCCACGGTCATCTTCCTCGCCCCGGCAAGGGCCGACCTGGTCATCACCGAAGTCATGAGCACGTCCGGCGCGCCGGGCAATCTGGCTGGTCGCGACTGGTGGGAGCTGACCAACAACGGGCCAATCGCCGTCTTGCTCGCGGGCTACGAATGGGAAGACAACGCTCCCACCGGGTTTGGCGCTGATACCGCCGTTTTCCCCAACGCGACGATCAATCCGGGTGAATCGATCATCATCCACCAGGGACCAGGGGCCACCGGCGACGCCGACTTCCGGGCGACCTGGAGCCTGGCACCCACCGTGCAAGTTCTCTTTCAGGACGTGTTTGGTGGCAACAACCCGTTCTCCGGTCTGGGCTCGGGCGGTGACGGCGTCAACCTCTACAACAACACAGGCAGCCTGATCGCCGCCGTCGGCTTCGGCACCTCGACTTCGGGTGTCTCGTTCGAGTGGGACGGCATCACTGGTGCCGACCTCGGCTTGAGCGTCAACGGCGAGAACGGAGCCTACGTCGCGAGCTACGGCGGAATCGGCTCGCCCGGCTTCGCGGTCCTGAACACCATTCCCGAGCCCGCCTCGGCCCTCGCCCTGCTCGGCCTGGCCGGACTCCTGACCACAACTCGCCGGCGAAATTAGGCCTGGTACATCCCCCGCACCAGACCTGGCAAGCAAACTTCGCCGGCAATTCAAAAGAGCGGTCACCCCACCCGGGGCGACCGCTCTTTCTTTTGGTTTCGGCTTGCGCGCCCGGACCGGAGCTCGCGCGCCCAGGAATCAAGGTTTCCAAGTTCCCGAAAACGCCCTCGCGCGCAAACTATCTTCCCCCCTCCTCCGCACAGGTGCCGGTCTTCCCGGCACCCGTGCGAGGGGAGGGGCCGGGGGAGGGGGCCGTCCGCATGGGGCAGTTCCACAGCCTTGAATCCCGGATTCCGGACGAAACTCAGGGACACATCCAATAACCGGATCGTGCCCGCCAGCGACAGGCGCTTTCTGTCCGCTGCCTTAAATATGTCACCATTTGGTGACATGTTTGTTCCGGCCGGTCTGGTTGGCAGACTTCTGTCCCCGGCAAGCGGTCGGGCGGTTGATGGTGGACAACCGTGACCGGCTGGAATTCTGGCTCGATTCGCACGGTCATTGAGGAAGAGTTTGCGCGGTCGCCCCCTCCCCCGGCCCCTCCCCACGCAACGGGACCGGAAAGAACCGGTCCCGCTGCGGAGGAGGGGGGAAGAAAAGGTCGCGCGCGATTTTTCTTCTCCCCTCCTCCGCGAGTTGTCAGGTCGGGCCTGACAACTCGCGTGGGGCGGGGGCGTCCGCATGGTGTCTGCGCAACGGGAAACTTCCGGCGACCCGAATGCAGCCCGGCATGCCGACTCGCAAGGCTCTGCCTGCCGGCCAACCCTCTCACGGCATCGTCACCACCCTGACCGCCGGCGACACATCCCCGACCCGTCCGTACGCCAGCGTTCCCAAAGCCCGACGGTTCAGACGGGCGATTACCATATATCTCCGGTCAGTGCGACAATCGCTCCGCGTCACTGAGCCTGGTCGTTCGGCATGCCGGAGTTGTGATGACGACGTTGGAAAAAATCGTTTTGGTCGCGTTGAGCGTCGTGGTTGGGGTGCTCGTAGCGGTAGTCGTGCCCAAACTCGTCTTTTGGCTCATCAAGGGTCCGCTGGAGGCCCGGATCGCCGCCCACTATGGACCGGGCAAGATTCTCATGAAAGATCTGAGGGCGAACAGTTTCGGGCTGGAGTCGGCGGGTGTCTGGCAGGCGCGCGGTAACGGAGGGCTGGTGCTCACGGCGGAGGGTTTGCACTTCTTCATGTTCCTGCCCAGGCGGGTCCTGCGCGTGCCCCTGGACGCGATCACAGAGGTCATTTTCACCAAAAGCCACCTCGGCAAAGCGACGATGTTCGATCTGCTGAAGGTGCGGTTCTCCGTGGAGGGCAAGCCGGACTCGATCGCCTGGTATCTGACCGATCCAGCGGCGTGGAAGAACAGGATCGAAGAACTCAGTTCGGGTGGGGATTTAAACGAACGGTAGCGTCAGATGCCCAACAAACGAACCCCGCCGAGCCAAGTCCAGTCGCCCCGCTCCTCGCCCGCCGCGGCTGAAGGAGGGATACAAGGCGGAAAACGGATTCTTTTCGCGTTTGAACGCAGGGGAGAGCCGTTGCTGGGTCACGGGGCCTTTCTCAAACGGCTGGGGCGGAGCTTTGCGGTGGTGACCGGGCTGATTGGCCTGTCGTTGCTGGGCGGGATGGTGGGCTATCGGTACTTCGAGGGGATGCCGTGGATCGACGCGTTTGCAAATGCGGCGATGATCCTCTCGGGCATGGGGCCGCTTTGCGAGCTGAAGACGGCCGGCGGCAAGCTGTTCGCGGGAGGTTATGCCCTGTTCAGCGGCCTGGCGTTCATCCTCGCCGCCGGTTTGCTGCTGGCGCCGATGCTGCACAGGACACTGCACCATTTCCACCTGGATGAGGAGGATTGGGAGTAGGGCGCGTGCAACGCACCAATCCTGAAAACGGGAATTGGTGTGTTGCACACACCCCACCTGAAGGCCTTGCTCGCGCTTCTTGAAGTTGCGATGCGAGGCGAGCTGATTGGCGAAACAAGGGCCGGCGGGATTCCAGCCGCGGTCGCCCCCTCCCCCGGCCCCTCCCCACGCGAGTTGTCAGGACCGACCTGACCACTCGCGGAGGAGGGGAGAAGAGATTCCACGCGTGATCTTTTCTTTCCCCCTCTTCCGGGACGAAGGACAATGGGCCATTGTCGATGACTGTTCGCCGCGCCGGTTTGTGGTTGACGGAATAGAATCAGGTGGGTATCGAACCGTGCGGGCGATGCCAGACTGATCCCGGCGTTTACTCTCCATGAAGCTGATCTGCGCCAAATGCGGCGAGCCGTTTCGCGTCCAGCGCGAGCAGCTGGGGAAGCGCGGGAAGTGCCCGTCGTGCAAGGCGACGGTTTCGATCCCGCGGAGCCGGGCCGCGGTCACGACGGCGCAGGACCCGATCGAGCCGCCTTCGCGCTGGGTGGAGCATCTCTTCGCCGTGTTTGTCGGTCTGGCTGTGCACATGGTGGTCTTCGCGATGCTGGCGATGGTGCCGTGGAACCTCGCCCGCCGCGGGCTGGGGGGCGATGGTGTTGAAATCGCGCTGGGGCAGCTGGCCCGGGTGCCAACGGTTGAAACGCCGGCCGAGTCGTTCAGTGCTTCTGAACCAAACGAGCTGCCGCGACTGTCAATCGACGAACTTCCCGATCCGGCGGCGAGCCTGAGTCCGGACGGTTTGTTTGCGGCTCCGACAGCACCCGAACTGGATCTGCTGGCCGGCATGCAGTCCGGTGGAAGGCCGCCCGAACTGGCGGGCCTGCCGTCGACCCAGCTGCCGGGCGGGGGCGAGCCGCACTTCGAGCTGTTTGTCTCGCAGCTCAAGCAGGACGGGCTCGATATCGCGATCTGTTTCGACAGCACCGGCTCGATGCAGGGCGAGATCGACCAGGTGAAAGCCCAGATCGAACGGATCGGCCGGGTGCTGCAGCGCCTGGTGCCTTCGGTCCGGATCAGCCTCTGTACCTACCGCGACCATGGCGACGAATACATCGTGAAGGGCCTGCCGCTGACGGAAGATCTGGGCAAGGTCGTCGGCTTCTTGAGCGAGATCCGCGCGGCGGGCGGCGGCGATGAACCTGAGGCTGTGGACGAGGGCTTGCGCTGGGTTCTCGAGAACAACGAGTTCCGCGAGTCGGCGCGCAAGGTGATCCTGCTTTTTGGGGACGCGCCGCCGCGTTATGAACAGCAGACCGAATGCCTGCGGCTGGCGGCCGAATTTCGCCGCGCGGGCGGGGTGGTCTCGACCGTGACCTGCCGGCAGGACAAGCGGCTTGTGCCGCTGGCCGAAATCGCCCAGCTCGGCGGCGGCGAAGCCTTTCTCACGCGCGACAACCGCGAGATCATGGCCCAGCTGGTGGTGCTCGTCTTCGGCAGCCCGTACCGGCAGCGGGTGCTCGATCTCTTTGAGCTGGAAGGTCAGTAACCGTGGGATAGGCTTCCAGCCTGTCTCCTGGCCTGACGGACCTGACGGACCCGGCTGACCTGATTGACCTGTAAGACGACAGGCTGGAAGCCTGTCCCACGTTCAAAAACGGCGGGTTGCTATACTCGTTCCACGACGCATACAACCGCACCGTTTTTCGCCGCCGCATGACCGTCTGCCAGCTGACCCATCTCAAGCAGCTTGAGGCCGAGAGCATCCACATCATCCGCGAGGTCGCCAGCGAGTTTCGCCGGCCGGTGATGCTTTATTCGATCGGCAAGGACAGCGCGGTGATGTTGCAGCTGGCCCTCAAGGCCTTTCATCCGGCCAGGCCGCCTTTCCCGCTGATGCATGTCGACACGACCTGGAAGTTCCAGGACATGTACCGCTTCCGGGACACCTATGCCCGCGACCAGCTGGGCCTCGACCTGATCCGGCATGTCAACGAAGAGGGGCTGAAACTGGGGATCGACCCGTTCCGCTTCAGCGGCAAACACACGACGATGATGAAGACCGAGGCGCTCAAGCAGGCCCTCTCGAAACACGGCTTTGACGCGGCCTTCGGCGGAGCCCGCCGGGACGAGGAGAAATCGCGGGCCAAGGAGCGGGTCTTTTCCTTTCGTGACGACCACCATCGCTGGGACCCGAAGAACCAGCGGCCCGAGCTGTGGAACCTCTACAACACCCGCGTCGCGCCGGGCGAGTCGATCCGCGTCTTTCCGCTCTCCAACTGGACCGAGCTGGATGTCTGGCAGTACATCCACCTCGAGAAGATCCCGATCGTGCCGCTCTATTTTTCGGCCGTCCGTCCGGTCGTCCAGCGAAACGGGATCCTGATCATGGTCGACGACGAACGGATGAAGCTGCGGCCCGGCGAACAGATCGAACAGCGGCGGGTCCGCTTCCGCACACTCGGCTGTTATCCGCTGACCGGGGCTGTCGAATCGAACGCCACAACGCTGCCCGAAATCATCCAGGAAATGCTCCTGACGAAGACCAGCGAGAGGCAGGGGCGGCTGATCGACAATGACGAAGAAGGCAGTATGGAGGAGAAGAAGAAGGAAGGATATTTCTAGGGAACGGGCAAGCTGGTTAGCGATCCCCGTCATACTCCTGCTCGTACCCGGCCTCGTACTCCAACTCGATCAGGCAGTTCGTCGAGGAGGAGTACGAGGCCGAGTTTGAGTACCATCCGCGGCGGACTGAGTACGAGTTGTGGCCGGCCGGATTTCCGTATCAGGACACAATTGAAGGCGGACCCGAATTCATCAGTGGAAGTTTGACTTGAGCCACCATTCCGACCTGATCGCGACCGATATCGACGCTTACCTCGCGCAGCACGAGCGGAAGGAGCTGCTGCGCTTTATCACTTGCGGCAGTGTGGATGACGGCAAGAGCACGCTCATCGGGCGCCTGTTGTACGACTCGAAAATGATCTACGAGGACACGCTCGCCAAGATCGAGCAGGACTCGGTCGTCCACGGCACGACGGGCGGAGGTTTTGATCCGGCCCTGCTGACCGACGGCCTGAAGGCCGAGCGCGAGCAGGGGATTACGATCGACGTGGCCTACCGCTATTTTTCCACGGCAAAACGCAAGTTCATCATCGCCGACACGCCGGGCCATGTGCAGTACACCCGCAACATGGCGACCGGGGCTTCGACGGCGGACCTCGCGATCATCCTGATCGACGCCCGGCATGGCGTGCTGGAGCAGACGCGGCGGCACAGCTTCATCGTCTCGCTGCTCGGCATCCGCCACATCCTCGTGGCGGTCAACAAGATGGACCTCGTCGGCTGGTCGGAGGAGCGTTATGAGTCGATCCGCCGCGAGTACCACGAGTTTGTTTCGCGGCTGGACATTCCCGACCTGCATTTTCTGCCGCTGGCAGCCTTGCACGGCGACAACGTGGTCGACCGCAGTCAGAATTCGCCCTGGTACAGCGGCCCGACGCTGATGACTTTTCTGGAATCGGTCTATGTCGGCTCGGACCGGAACTTCGAAGACCTCCGCTTTCCGGTCCAGTACGTGATCCGGCCCGACCAGAATTTTCGCGGCTTTGCCGGAACGGTGGCGTCGGGGATCGTGCGCAAGGGCGAGGAAGTGATGGTCCTGCCAGCGCGGCGGACCAGCCATGTGCGTTCGATCGTGACCCACGAGGGCGAACTGGAGGAGGCCTTCGCGCCGCAGGCTGTGACCCTGACTCTGGAAGATGAAGTCGACGTCAGCCGTGGCGACATGCTGGTCCGGCCTGGCAACGTGCCCCAGGTCACGCGCGAATTCGACGCGATGCTGGTCTGGATGCACGAATCGCCGCTGGTGCCCGGCAAAACCTGGCTCTTCAAGCAGACGACGCAGACGGTCGCCGGTCAGGTCCATACGCTGCGCTACCAGGTCGATGTCAACACGCTGCACCGGCAGGCGGCGGCGACGCTGGGGCTGAACCAGATCGGCCGCTGCCGGATTGTGCTCTCCCAGCCGTTGATGCTGGACGCCTATCGCCGCAACCGGACGACGGGCTCGTTCATCGTGATCGACCGGATCAGCAACGCGACGGTCGGCGCGGGAATGATTCTCGACCGGCAAACGAGCGCCGCGGGCGAGGGCCACTGGGATGATGAGCCGGCCAGCCAGTCACTGGCGGAGTCGGCCAGCGCGGTGTCGGCGGGCGAGCGGGCCCAGCGGTTCGGCCAGCGACCCGTGACGGTTCTGCTCACGGGCTTGCCAGGCAGCGGCAAATCGACGGTCGCCCGGGGGCTGGAGCGATGGCTGTTCGACGTCGGGCGGGCCGTCGTTGTGATCGACGGACAGAACCTGCGGCTCGGTCTTTCGCGCGACCTGGGTTTCGATGATGGCGGCCGCTCCGAGAACCTCCGGCGAGCGGCGGAAGTGGCCCGGCTTTTCAACGACGCCGGGCTGATCTGCATCCTGGCCGTGGTCGCGCCGAAGGCCGCTGTCCGCGAACGGGCGGCCGAACTGGTCGGGCGGGAACGGTTTTTGACCATTCACCTCGCCGTGACGGACGAAACCAGGGCGGCGCGAATGAAGGAAGCGAACGAGTCGCAAGTGGAGACGGAGCAGGTGACGGACTTCGAGCCGCCCGAAAGCCCCGATCTTGCGCTGTCGACCGACGGGCTGTCGCCGGCCGAATGCGTGGCCCGGATCAGGAACCTGCTGGTCGAGCGCGGCGTGATTGACTGAGTTCCGTTTTTGGAGAACGGCAAGGCCGGGTGAGCCGATTTCGGCGGCGTTGGCTTGATGTCGGGAAATCGAATCAGGAAGGCTGAATCTGAGCTTGGAGATTTGAGATCTGAAATTTGAGATTTGAGATTCCAGAGTTCTTATGGCGAGGGACGGTCCCTTGCTTCGGTGCGGGCTGGTGTCGGATTCTGGCTTGAATTGACCAGGCGGGAGCCTGGTCGCCACCGGGAAAAAGTTGTGTTTGTGCTCGATCATCCCGCGTTGAGAACGGGTCCGTGGCTGCAGCATCCGCTGGTGCAGACTGCGGCGGGTGCGTGGCCGTGGCCGCGGGCGGCTTTTACAGCCACGAAGCGCTGGCTGGTGACGACTCGCGATGGCGACGCGCTGGTGATCCATGATGACCAGGGGGCCGACTGGATCACGGGCGACCGGGTGGTCGTGCTGGTCCATGGGTTGTGCAGCTCGCACGCCGCGCCGTATGTCAGCCGGCTGGCGGCCCGGTTGCTGCGGACCGGCTTGCGGACGATCCGGGTTGACTTGCGGGGCTGCGGTGACGCAATCTTCCGTTCGCGGGGTCATTTTCACGCCGCGGCCAGCGATGACGTGGCCGATGTGGTTCAAGCGGTCGCGCGGCTGAGTCCGCTTTCACGGATTACGGTGGTTGGCTTTTCGCTGGGCGGCAATCTCGCCTTGCGGATGGCGGGCCAGCCGGATGCCGTGTTGCCGGACAAGCTCGACTCGCTGATTGCGATTGCGCCGCCGGTGGACCTGATCTGGTGTACGGCCAATCTGCGACAGTGGGGCAACCGGCTGTTCGACCACTTCTTTGTCACGCGGCTGAAACGGATCCTGCAGTTGCGGAGGAAACATGTCCCCGGACTGCGCGACAACGGGCTGGTCCGCCTGCCGGGCCGGCTGGTGCATCTGGACGACCAGTTCACGGCTCCGGTAAACGGTTTTTCAGGCGCGCGGGAGTATTACCGCGCCGCCAGTTCGGCACCGCTGTTGGCCAACATCCGGGTTCCGACACTGATTGTCTCGGCCCAGGATGATCCGGTTGTGCCGGCCGCGATGTTTGGCCGCTGGCCGCTTTCATCGAGTATTGAGCTGGTGACTCCCCGGCACGGCGGACATGTGGGATTTTGCGGGGTGAACCGGGGCGACCCGGACCGCCACTGGCTGGACTGGCGGCTGGTGAAGTGGATTCAGTCGCTGGATGGCTGAATTCCTGTGAGCCTGAGGCGCTAGCCGATTCCCTGACGGCCGGAAGGGCTGGAGTTGTCCGGCTGGCGCGGTTGACGGGCGGATGGCCGGACAAGTGGTCAACACGGACGCGCGAATCGTGTCAGGCCGGCCGCCGGATCAACGATTACCTGTCGAGTTGCGCGCTGGCCAGGAACGGCGTGCCCGGTCCACTTCAAGTCGCGGATGTGCATCGATGATTGTGGCCGCTCCCCGTTCGGTTGACCTGTTGCCCGAGCCACTGGCCCGGCAGCTGCAATGGCTGGCGAACACTTCGTTCATGTTGCCGGCGGCTGCGCGCAAGGCGCTGGACCTGGCCCGCGATCCCGATTGCGACGTGGAAGAATTTCTGATCGTGGTTCGCCGCGATCCGAAACTGGCGGCCGACATCCTGATGCTGGCCAACACAGGTGGCTTTGCGACCGGCCAGAGAATCCTCAGCCTGCAGCAGGCGGTCGTGAGGCTGGGATTTCGCCAGTGCCGGAACCTGATTCTGACCGCCGCGTTTGCCGCGTTGATGACCCGTTCCAGCCCCGACCAGCAGGCTGTCCGGCAGCGGCTTTGGCGACACTGCTTCGCCACCGCAACGCTTTGTCAGGTGACCAGTCGTGTATTGGGTCTCGGTTTTCAGGGCGAAGAAGTTACGGCCGGGCTGATTCATGATTTCGGCTGTTTTGCCCTGGTAACGGCCTTTCCGGAACTTTGCGACGCGCGTTATGGGCAGGCCGACGCCGATCCGGCATGGCTGATCGGCCGCGAGAAAGAAGTGGCCGGTGCCGACCACGGACTGGTGGGCGCATGGCTGGTCCGCGTCAACGGATTGCCGGAAGAGCTGGAGCTGGTGGTGCGATACCATCACGATCCCGCGGCGTGCCCTTCGGCGGGTGCCGTTCTGTGTGACCTCGTGGCAGTCAGCATGGAAATGGCCCGGCACCTGATTTTTCACCGGACGGAAAAGGGCTTCGTGCTGCAGGGCGAAGCCAGCTGGAACCGGCTGCCGTTTCCCGAACGGCCCGGTCCGGAAACTGGTCCAGTCCAGATGGCCGAGGCGATCATCGCCGAGACCCTCGGCCTGTTGCATTCCGATCCGCTGTCGGGACTCTCCCCGAACTAGCGCAATGCCGCAACCGGTCGTTTAACGGCAAGCCGGAGGCGATTGTCGGCCCGGACTGCCTGCGCGTTGACTTTCGCGCGCGACGACTACAAGATGCTGTAGATCAACACCGCGCGATTAGCCAGCCCCCAATTGTCATTCCGCTCTGCCCGTCCGTCGCAGGACGCTTTCGATTTCCGCCCGGCCCACTGCACTGCTTGCCATTGCGGCCCATGACCAAAGATTCGAACGAACCGGGGTCCGTTTCCCAGGCAATCAACAACGTCCGCCGGCAGCAGAATGACGCGGCCAGTCTGCTTTGGGGCCGTTTCGCCGACCAGATTACGGGCTATGCGCGGCGGCGAATTCACTGGAGGCACCGGCGGATTTATGACGCGGAAGACCTCGTCAGCACCGCTTTTGGCGAAGTCCTGATCAGCCTCTGGAACGGTGAACTGGAGACCGTGCGGACCCGCAATGACCTCTGGCGGATGTTGATGCTGGTCGTCAAACGCCGCAACATCAACATGCAGGCCCGCCTTCAACGGCAGCAGCCGGATGGTCCGTTGATTCTCACCGAGTCGGGATTGAGCTCGGGTGGCCTGATGAACGTGGCGGAGCCGGATGGCGCGAGTTCGCCTCCCGCCGCGGTCGCCGAGCTGAACCACGACTTCGCCCGCCTGATCGAGAACCTGCCCGATGAAGACTGCAAGGCAATTGCCCTGATGAGAATTGGCAACTATTCCATCAGTGAAATCGCCGCCCTGCTGGATACCTCAACGCGAACGGTCGACCGCAAGCTGGCCACCATTCGCAGCCACTGGTACGCCCAGAGAAATCGGGAGCCCAATCTCTGACCAGAACCGGCCGGGAAGGACTTCCGCCAAGCCCGATATCCGTCGCGCGTGGGTTTCATCCGTACAGCGTTCTGAGTTCATCATGAACTGGTTTGGGCCGCTGGCCGGCCGTTTCTCTGGCAGATGGCTGGTTCAGGATCGCCGTAATTGTCTGTGGGGCTGAAGACAGACCAGGCGGGAGCCTGGTCTCCACGCCGACTGGTCCACGATTGCCATTCAAAGATGGGAATGTTGGCTTCAAACGGCATGAAAACTTGGGCATCCGACTGGTTTTTTGGGCAAACTACCGGTGTTCTTCGTGTTTTTGGGAGATTTTTGAGGATTTTTCCGGAATCCATGTCGCATGGGTGGCGTTTTCCTGGATTTACACGGACGAGGGGCCATCTCTGGGTTTCTAACCCCGGCTCTTCAGGCCCATGTCGTTCTCTGTCACGGCTTGGGGAGGTTCCACCCCTCGCCCGTCCTAATCCGGGTACGGGCGAGGGTGGATTTCCTTTTGTTCGGCTGCCCCTGATGCCGGTCCGTTTCGACTGACCGAATCCGGCAGGTTCTTCCCCACGGGATTTGACTCCCTCTTGGCAACGCCCTGGCTGGCCGGAGAAGCCGTTCGTGGTTGGAGAGGGCACTTCCCAGTGTCGCCTTTCGCTCCGCGAAAGTTCGCCGTGGGGCGGAGGCTGGCGACACGGCAACGGCCTATCACGATTTCGCCTTGTTACGGCGAAAGTACGCTGCTTTCGCGGAGCGAAAGGCGACCATGGCAACCGCGAGCGGTGTAAGTTACCTGGGCCATGATTCGAGCCCACCTGCCCATCGACGAAATCCTGCCGGAACTGGCCAGTGTCCTTGCGGTTCACTCGTGCGCGGTGCTGGTGGCTCCGCCAGGTTCAGGAAAGACAACCCGCGTCGCGCCCGGCTTGATTGATCGGGGGCTGGTTCCGCCTGGCCAGCAAGTCTGGCTGTTGCAGCCGCGGCGAATTGCTGCCCGGGCCACGGCGTCCCGGATTTCCGCCGAGCGGGATTCGGAGCCGGGCAATGAAACGGGCTATCAGGTCCGCTTCGAGAAACGCTGGGGGCCGTCGACGCGGCTGGTCGTCGCGACCGAAGGGATTCTCCTTCGCCGTCTGGAAGACGATCCGTTGCTCGCGGGAACGGCCGTTGTGTTGCTGGACGAGTTTCACGAACGGTCGCTGAACGGCGACTTGCTGCTGGCCATGCTGCGAAGGGTGCAGCTGGCTGGCCGGGATGACTTGCGGCTGGTGGTCATGTCGGCGACGCTCGATGCCGGGCCGGTGCGCGAGTTTCTCGGCAACGCGGCGCTGGTTCGCGCGGAGGGACTCGAGCACGCGGTCGCGATCCGCCATTCGCCAGCTTCCGCCGCGGTAGGGCTGGTCGATCACGTCACGGCCACGGTCTTGCGGGCAGCCGGGGGTGACCAGCCCGATCTGCTCGTGTTTCTGCCGGGGATGGGCGAGATTCTCGCGGTCCGGAAGAGGCTCGAAGACCGGCTCCGCGACTGGCGGATCGACGTCCTCCACGGCAGCCTGCCGCTCGAGCAACAAGCGGCTGTTCTGCAACGCGACGCGCGGCCGCGAGTGATCCTGTCGACCAATATCGCCGAGACTTCGCTGACGATCGACGGCGTCCGGACCGTGATCGACAGCGGTCTCGCCCGCGTGATGCGGTTCGATCCGGGTGTTGGACTGGACCGGCTGGAGCTGGAACCGATCTGCCAGGCTTCAGCGCGGCAACGCACGGGCCGGGCGGGCCGGACAGCCGCGGGTGTCTGCATCCGGCTGTGGGACCAGGCGGCGCAGCGTTCGCGACCGGAGTACCTCGAGCCCGAAGTCCGCCGGATCGACGTCGCTTCGGCGGTGTTGCAGTTACTCGCGTGGGGTGAACGTCCGGAGACATTTCCCTGGTTCGAGGCCCCGCGCGAGGAAGCGGTCGCCGCGGCGCTCCGGTTGCTCAACCGCTTGCAGGCGACGGACGACGCGGGCCGGCTGACTGCGGCGGGAAAAATGATGGCGCGCTTGCCGGTCGCGCCCCGGCTGGCCCGGCTGCTGCTGGCGGGCCACGCGCTTGGCCATCCGGAAACCATTTGCCTGGCCGCAGCCATGCTTTCGGAGCGCGATCCGTTTCTGCGCGGACGGTCGGCAGGCGGAAAAAGTCCAGGGCCGGTGACCGCGACCAGTCGCTGGGAGTGCGACGTGACCGAGCGGCTGGCGGCCCTGCGGGGCTGGCTGGATCGGGGCGAGGGTAACAGCCGGTTCGGCGAAGTCCACCGCGGCGCGGCTTCGGCCATTCAGCAGGTCGCGCGTGAGCTGCTGGACGACTGCCGGAAACTGCTGGGTGAACCGCCGCCGGCTGTTTGCCCTGCCGACGAGGCTTTGCCTCGCGCCTTGCTGCTGGCGATGCCCGACCGGCTGGCGCGAAAACGGGATGGCGGCGGTGGCAAGTGGCTGATGGCGGGCGGACGCGGATTGCGCCCCGGTCCGCTCAGCGGTGTCGCCCACGCAGAGCTGATCGTGGGCGTTGAATTGATGGCGGCATCCGGTGACGCGGTGGTGCACCAGGCGTCCGCGGTTCAGCGTGAGTGGCTGGATCCGGCGCTGGTGACCGTTCGCGATGACCTGTTCTTTTCACCGTCCGCCCGCGCGGTCCAGCAGCGGCGGCGGGAACTCTGGGATGATCTGGTGCTGGCCGAAACTCCCGCGGCGATCAGCGACGAAAAGCGGGCCGCGGAAGTGCTCTTCGAAGCCGCCCGCAGCGCGCTGTCGGACGTTCAGCCCGAGGGTGGTGTCCCGGTCCGGAACTTAGCCGCGCGGGTCAGCCTGCTGCGTTCGGTCGCGCCGGAAATGGAGCTGCCGGCCTGCGACGACGCCTTGCAGCTGGATGTCCTGCGCGAACTTTGTGCCGGAAGGCGCAGTTTCGACCAGCTGCGGGCCGCGCAATGGCTGGACCGGATTCGGGGCCGGTACCGGCCCGATCTGCTGGCGACGCTGGAGCGGGAAGTCCCGGAACGGATTCGCGTTCCGGGCGGCAGCCAGCACCGGATTGAGTATGTCGAAGGCAAGCCGCCGGTGCTCGCGGTCCGGATCCAGGAAGTCTTCTCCTGGCTTGTTACGCCGCGGATCGCGTTTGGTCGCGTGCCGCTGTTGCTCCACCTGCTCGCACCCAACCACCGTCCCCAACAGGTCACCGACGACCTTGCCAGCTTCTGGCGCAACGCCTACCCGGTGGTTCGCGGCGAACTGCGGCGGCGCTACCCCAAACACGCCTGGCCGGAAGACCCGCTGGCGGCCCAGCCGGTTCGCAAAGGCTGATTTCTCCACCAATGTCGCTGATTTCTCCGAAATCAGCGCCACAAATCCGCAACGAACCCCGCAACGTGCTATTCGCACTCCTGGACCACCGGTCAGGAATCCTCGATTGACTTCGCTCTGTCGCCGGGCCAGCATCAGGCCTGTCCGGGAATTCGATTCATACCTGCCGGACGCTGTTTTTCATTTCCATTTTTGAGGAGTCTGTCATGAAGTTTCAAGTGATTGGGTTGGTCCTGCTCGTCGGGTTGCTGGGAGCGGCCCAGGCACACGCCCAGATTTTGATCGACGCCGGGATGTCGGTTCAGGAAGGCGGTGGTGCCAGGGCCAGTGGAATTGTCCTCGAAGATCGCAGCGGGTCCTTCGAGATCGGATTCAGCAGCGGGGACCTTCGTTCGCTGCGGATGTCGCGTTTTTCCGAAGTTTTCATTCCGGGCTCGACCGCCGGATTTGAAGGTCCGGCCGTGGCGACCATCATCCGCAACGGGCAATCGCAGACAGTGCGGGGAACCTGTTTCGTGCTGGTCGACGATCTCGCGTCGGTGGCTTTTCCCGATCAGATGGTCCTGGTGTTCACTGGACCATCGGGTGTCGGAACCCTGGTCCGTCATGGAACAGTCACCCGGGGCGACATTCTGATCATCACGCCCTGAGCTGGTGCCCGCTTGCCGGATCGCCGGGTGCGGGGGGCCGCTCAAAAGTCCCGCGCGGCCAAGTCCTCGGTCGGCCGTGGTTCCAGCCTGACAAGTTGATTTTGGCGGGAGGCCCCGTCGGGTCTCCCGTTTTCTGTTTCTGCCAGATTGGGCTGGCTCAAGAAATGGCAACCGGCTGGTCAGCGATTCGGCTACTGCGTTTCTGCGTAGAGCGCCATGATCAGGGCCACGATCATTACCCCGCCGCAGAGCAGCGAGAAGATTCCGCCGAGGATGCCGATGATCGCGTGAACGCTGCCCTTGATCACCGGATTGGCCTTCCGTTTTCGCAAGCCAATGATCCCAAGTGTCAGCGATGCGATCCCGAACGGAATGCCGATCACGGGCAGGCAGGCGATGATCCCCAGATAGTAGGCAATCAGGGCGTGGGGGTTTTTGTAAGGGATCAGTCCGCCCGTTGCGTCACCTTGCAGCGTCGGGTCGGCCGGCGCGGCCCCCGGCGGGCTGAGCGGGGCGCTGAACGGGTTCGGCAGTGGGGGCGGGCTGGAATCCGGCATGGGCGTTCGGGTGCCTTTCGCAGCTTGGGGAGATTGTTGGTATCCGGAATCGCCTGACTTCGGAGAAGTCAGCGACTCTCGGATTCGGAACGGCTGGTGCCGTCCGCGGCCCGTCTTCAGATCACCGGCCCGCGGGTGACGAGCATGAAGACATCTTCGAGCGAAGGTTCCTTTTCGGCGAAGGCGCGGACTTCGACGCCGCTGTCGACCTGGACGTCGGGCTGGCTTATCCCTTCCCGGCGGTTGCCGGCACTGACTCAAAGAGCAGTCGCCGGATGTCCGTCTGCGGCGCCCGCTTGGACAGATAGAGCATTTCGATTCCCACGACGTGGTCCTGGCCGTCGAAGTCCATGTTGATCCCCGGTGCGACCTCCTCCGAACGGCTGGCCGGTTCGTCGCTCAGGGTCAGATACAGGGCGTCGGCCGCCTCATCGACTTTCAGTTTCACTTCGGGGTCCTCTTGCGATCAAAGAATGCGGTCACAACCCGCTGGGGAATCGTAGTCCTGTTCACGATAACACGCAGCACCCGGCCATCGAACTCTGCGATCGTCGAGAAGCGATGTTCCAGCTCCTTGTCCATGCTGTCCGGCTCCGTCCGCTCAGGCTGTTTGAGCGTTTGTTCGACCCACGCAATCGCGATCTGGCGCTTCTCCATCGCGTCGCGGGCATGTTGTGTCAGGACGTAATCCATTTCAGGCAGGTTCATTGTCAGGCTGGTTGATCCCCGTCAATCTCCTTCAGGCATTCGTCTCCCCGGTCGTCACGTCACCAACCCGCGGGTGACGAGCATGAAGACGTCTTCGAGCGAAGGTTCCTTTTCGGCGAAGGCGCGGACTTCGACACCGCCGTCGACGAGCTGCTTCAGAAGCCGGGCCGAATCGTGGTCGGGGGTCTGGAACTCGATGCTGATCCGGTCGCCGTCGACCTGGACGTCGCGGACGTCGGGCTGGCTGCGGATGATGCTCAGCCCGGCATCGAGGTTGTTGCCAAAACGGGCATGGACCACGCGGTTCCCGCGGATTTGCCGGTAGACCTGGTCGATCGGGCCGTGCATCAGCAGCTTGCCGCGTTCGATGATCCCGATCGACGTGCAGCAGTCGGCCAGCTCGGTCAGGATGTGACTGGAAATCAGGATCGTCTTGCCCATCCGGCGCAATTCGCGGAGGAGAGCCTTGACGTCGATCCTTGCCCGCGGATCGAGTCCGCTGGTCGGCTCGTCGAGGATCAGGACGGGCGGGTCGTGGACGAGTGTTTTGGCCAGGCAGAGGCGCTGCTTCATGCCGCGCGAAAGGGCGTTGACGTAGTCGTTTCGCTTGTGGGTCAGGTCGAGCAGCTCGAGCACGTCGGGGATGATCTGCTTGCGGCGGGACCGACTCAGCTGGTAGGCAACGGCGAAGAAGTCGAGGAACTCCCAGACCTTCATCCCGTCATAGACGCCGAAGTCGTCGGGCATGTAGCCGATGCTGCGGCGGACTTCCATCGGCTGGCTGGCCACGCTGAAACCGTTGACGGTCGCGTCGCCGCGCGAGGCTTTGAGCAACGTCGCAAGATAGCGGATCGTCGTGCTCTTGCCGGCACCATTCGGACCGATGAAGCCGAACAGTTCGCCTTTGCCGATCGTCAGATCGAGCACTTCGACCGCCGTGAAGTCGCCGTAGTCTTTGCCAAAGCCGCGAATCTCAATCACAGGCCATCATTCCCCGGAGTTGGTGGAGTCGTCGGACATGTCGGGTTCGCCGGACTCGTCTGTTTCTTCAGCGTCACCCTCGGCTTCCAGCTCCTCCATCCAGCGATCCTGGTCGGGCTTGGCCAGAAAGTCCTGGAGCGTGTTCAGGTCGGGCCGCGGATCGGCGACGACCGGGCGGCTTAGGTGGGCGACGACGAGAATCGAAGCCCGGTTTCGCGTTGCCGCCGGCACCAGCTGCCAGGTCGCCGGCGACTCGTCCATCTCCGCGATCAGCCGGGCCTGGCCGGGTAACAGCTCCAGCTGGCTGGCTACCAGATCGAACAGCGCACCGACTTCGGGACGGTCCTGGTCGGCCAGCGCGAACTGGGCCAGGACTTCCGCGAAAATGTTCTTTTCCACGACCAGCTGTTCGTCGGGAACTCCCCGGCTGTCCTCCAGTTCGCGAACCCGGGCCAACAGGTACTCCCGGAACTGCGTCTGACGGGATGGCTCCAGCCCCGAGATTGCAACGGCTTCGTCGAGCGGGAGCGACGAGCGGTCCATCGCGCTGCGTTCCCAGACATCGCTGCAATAGCGGTCCATCCCGACAAACAGCACCTGATCGCGCCACCGCTGCCAGGCCTGGTCCGGCTCCACCCGCTCGAACGTCAGCGCGACCTCGGAGCCCGGCTCGACCATGCCGATCCAGGCCAGCTCCAGCTGCCCGTCTTCCGTCCGCCGCACAATTCCAGCCGTGCCAAGCCGCAGCCGCGTGCCGTTGACCAGCCGAAGCCCGTCCTCTCCGGTGTGCAACGCCACAGTGCCCGCCAGATCGATCATCGATTCCGTATGCAGCAAGCCAGTCGAGTTCGACTGGACGGGAAACCCGGACAGTTCACCCGTCAACATCCGCTCGAACTGGACCGGCGTCAGAGCGGTCCGCGACGTGCCGGGAAATCCCAGCGGCATGCTGATCCCGTCGCTCTCGCCGAACCGCGCCGCGAATCGCGTCGAGAGCGACGAATAGACCGCCGAAAACTCCGCGACGTGCCCGCGATCGTGACCGACCGGAATTTCAAGCAGTCCCAGCCGGTTGTGGCTGCGAACGAAACCGATATCGAGCGCGGCGAGCCGGACCACGGCCCAGGCCCCCGCGATCGCAATCAGCGGGGCCGCAATCCACGCCCACTCGACGCGCCCGATCGCGCGGAAAACGAGCCAGTTGAGCGGCACCAGCACGGCGAGATAGGCGGCCAGCATCTGGATCACAAACATCCGCGAAGGCGGACGGATGCCGGCCGCGCGGGAGATCGTCTCACGCGCCAAGCCGGTTACGCCGTGGTTATCGTTCCAGCCCCCAACGCCACTGTCGTCCAGTGCGCCGTGCCCGTCGAAATGCAGCGGATCGGCCGCCGGCTCGCCATCCGGTGCCCGGACAAACTGCCGGTCCTCGTCCCAGAGTCCGGAACCGTCGCCAAAAGTCGAATTGTCAATCATCAGCCGCTGGCCGCCCAGCAAACTCCCTGGCCCGTCGTCCCCAAACTCGCTTTCCACGTTCAGCCGGCCTGTCTCCCGGCCCGCCATCAGGTCGCGGCACAGGAACCGGACGGTGGAGCCGACCAGCGGATCAAAGGTGTCTGCTTCAACATTCCGCCAGCCGAACGAAATGCTCCCCGATTCATTCACGCTGAACCGGCGGGAGGGCTTGCGGAGCAGGGCGTTGTTGAACAGCGACGACACGGCGGCCCAGCGCTTGAGACGCTGGTCGTGCAGCGGGAACCCGGTGACCACCACCCGTCCGCGGCCCACCCAGCGTTCGGCGACCAGCCCGCCCGTGCCCGCGATGAACTGGCTTTCCGGCGTGAGCTGGAGGTCCACGCCCAGCATCGGGGCATCGACCGGGACTTCCAGCTTCCACTGCCGTTCCGGATTGCGAGCCATCGGGATCGACCAGTTCGCGTTGAGCTCCGCCAGCTCGGCGGCACCGAGGTTGCGGGACCCGGCCTGCCGGACCGGCAGCCACGGCTGCAGGAAGCTGGCCTGCAGCCGGTCGAGCGAACCAGGCCCGCTGATCACCAGCTGTCCTCCAAAATGCAGCCAGTCCTTGAGCGCCCGCCGTTGCGCGTCATCGAGCCGTTCGGGATCGAAGCCGTCCCAGACGATCGCCGCGAGTGTTGTCCAGGCCAGGCTGCTTCCGGAGAGCGGCACCGGATCGGATGGCCCCGGCCGCACCACGTGATAGAACGGCGGCGGCGGCACCATGTCGGTCGCCCGCAACTGAACACAGTCCATCGCCTCGATATACCGCAACTGGTCCGGCAAGTCGCTCAGCACAAGCAGGTGGTACTGCCAGCCGCGAAGCGCGATCACCGGCTGCGTCACGTCGACCAGTGGCAGTCCGGAGAGGGCCAGCATCTGCTGGCGCAGCGTCACGTTTCTGGCGACCAGGTCGCGGTGGGGAAGGTAGACCAGCGACTCGATATTCTTCTGCTCGCCTTTGACCAGCGTCACCTGCCGGCTGGATTCGAGATAGAAGCTGGTGCCTTCGAGCGGCACCGGCGTCCCGCCCTGGACCACGCCATAACCGCTCAGCCGCCCGGCGCTGTCCGACAGGTTGGACTGGATCCGCAGGCTGGCGGTCGCCAGGTGGCCGGGCTTGAACCGGTTGACGCGCGCCTCGTCGGAGAACTCGCCCGGGTAGAGGACGGTAGCTTCTGCCGTGAAGCGGTCTTTCGGCTCTTCGTCTTCCTTGGCTGTCTCGCTGGTTTTTTCAGCGTCTGAATCCGGATCCTGCTGGCAACCGCAGCCGCCACAAGAGAGGCCCAGGACCGCTGCGAGCAGGCAGAAAAAGAGCCGCGTCCGGCGGACTTTGAATTGCCCACGCACGACAAGAGGAGCAGGCTGACAACAGCCTCTGGTTTGAGCAAGGTCCCCGTCTGCAAAAACATTGTTTGTGCACTTTAAGGTTTTCCGAAACGGCGCGGGAAGTCCGTCGAGCCGATTGACGAAACAAGTGCCGCTGGAGTTCCAGCCGCGGCCCCCCTCCCCCGGCCCCACCCCACCCAGCGGTTCCGGGAAGACTCCCGGCGCGCCGGGACTGAGGGAGGAGGGGGGGAAATATGTTTTTTTGTGCGTTCGCCCGTAACTCATGCGGATCTTCAGGCCCCCGCCGTCAGGTTTGTCTGTCGCCGCGCAGCCGCAAGCGTATTGGCAAGCAACATCGTGACCGTCATCGGACCTACTCCACCCGGTACGGGTGTGATCGCGCGAGCCACCCGGACCACGGCATCGAAATCCACATCGCCCGCCAGCCCGTCCGGGGTGCGATTGATGCCGACATCGATCACCACCGCGCCTGGCTTGACCAGAGCGGCCCCCACAAACCGCGGTTGACCAATTGCCGCGATCAACACATCGGCCGCGCGGGTGATCGTTGCGAGCTCCGCCGACTGGCTGTGACAGACCGTGACCGTGGCGTTGGCGTAGTCTGGTCCGAGCGGTCCGCTGCGCTGCATCAGCATCGCGGCCAGCGGCTTGCCCACGATATCGCTGCGGCCCACCACGCAGACATGCTTGCCCGCGACCGGAAGCTGGTGGCGTTGCAGCAGATGCAGGATCCCCAGTGGCGTACAGGGCAGGAACCGCGGCCGGCCCTGCAGCATCATCCCGACGTTGACCGGATGAAATCCGTCCACGTCTTTGGCTGGATCGATGGAGTCGAGCACCATGTGGCTGTCGATCCCACGCGGGAGGGGCAGCTGGACGAGAATGCCGCTCACGGTCCCGTCGCGGTTTAATCCCTCAATCGTGTCGAGCAATTCCGCGGTGGTTGTGCTGGCGGGCAGCCGGACCAGCCGCCCTTCGATTCCGGCCAGCTCGCACGCCCGGCGCTTGTTGCGAACGTAGACTTCGCTCGCCGGCTCGCTGCCGACGAGCACGGCAGCGAGCACGGGCGCGGGGTGGCCTTCCGCGCAATGTCGCGCAACCGCTTCGCGGATTTCACCCTGAATCGTCGTGGCGAGAAGGCTGCCGTCGAGGATCATGGCGACTTCGGTCAAGGTCCCGGGCACACTGAAGTTCCTGTGGGTAGCAAAAGTCGCCAAATCTTCAGGGGATTCACGGAGCGGAAAACGCGGCTGGAACGTGGCAGTTTTCCTGGCGGCTGCCTGGCACATCGGGCCGGGGCATTATAGAACCGGAACGCCGGGCCGTGCCGTTGGCTGCCAGCAGGGTCGCCAGCCCGCTCCAACTGTCCAGCACGGCCTCAGACCGGCCGGGAGCCAGCCGGTTACGCCGAAACTGACCAGGCGAACCCCGGTTCATGCGTCGGGATGACCAGACCCTGGTTGCCTTTTTCTGGTGCCCTGACCGGGAACCTGATTTGGTCCCAGACGGTCCGTTCATTTGGACAATGGCCGGCCGGCAACTGAAACAAGCTGGACGGACCGCCTCTCTTCGGCACAAAATGGACTGACAGGATGTGCGGGCTGCCCGCCTGGCCAGTCCGGCGGGCGAAAGGGACATGTTGTCAGCAGCTGGCCGACCAATGGAACTGAACCTGGAGTATCTGCAACCTTGATCTCAAAAACCCTTCGGCAGCCGACCCTGGTGCTCAACCGGAGCTGGCAGCCTGTCAATATTGCTTCCGTCGCGCGGGCGTTGATCCTGGTCTGGAACGAACAGGCGCGGGTGGTCGAGCCGACCGATTACCAGCTCTACGACTGGGCCGACTGGGCCCGCTTGCAGCCGGGTCCTGACGAGCCGTTCATCCAGGCGGTCTCGATGCGGTTGCGCGTGCCCGAAGTCATCACGCTGACCCGTTACGACCGGCTACCGACCGCGAATGTGGCCTTCAACCGGCGGAACCTGTTCAAGCGAGACCGGCAAACCTGCCAGTACTGCGGCGACCAGCCGCCGTCGGATGAGCTGACGATCGACCACGTCCTGCCGCGCTGCCAGGGCGGCTTGTCGACCTGGACCAACTGCGTGCTGGCCTGCGTCGAGTGCAACCACCGCAAGGCCGACCGGACTCCGGAACAGGCCCACATGCGGCTGCGCCGCCAGCCCCACCAGCCGAGCTGGAACCCAGGCTACTGGCGGCACTCGCGCCGGATCGACAGCTGGCAAAAGTTCATCAGCGACGCTTACTGGAACAGCGAACTGCAGGAATAGCCGGTCGGCTGAGGAAGCGGTGGTCCGCAGATTCCACAGATTTGCGCAGATTCGGATCTGGCGGTTGAGCGTTTGAAAAGGGCTTTGCGGTCAAAAGACCGCGAAGCCCTTATTCAGATAGTTGCCTGAACCTCTTGTTCATTCAGTTCCTGGTTCCGTCCGTTCCTCCTGGACCGATCGCACCTGACCTTCCGGATACGATTCCGGAATCTGCGTCAATCTGCGCAATCTGTGGACCTGAAGATCTTCGGTTCGATCTTCCTCCAAGCCGAATGCCGGATCATCCGTTTCGTCTGGAGTGACGATGCTCCAAAGTTGAGCAACAGGCCGACTTCCATGCCGGTGGCCTTGAGGTAGTTCAGCAGCTGGGCCTCCTCGTGGCCGGTCAGCGCGTCGAGCGCCTTGACCTCGACGATGATTGAACCGTAGCCGATGAAGTCGGCACGGTAACGGGTCTTCAGCTCGCGGTCCTTGTACCAGATCCGGACATCGACTTCACGCTCGAACGGAATGCCCCGCTCAGCCATGGCCAACTCAAGAGACTCCTGATAAACGGGCTCCAGAAACCCGCAACCCTGCTCCGTGTGGACTTCCATCGCCGCGCCGATGATGGCGTAGGTCCGTGGATCATTCGCATTCATTTCAAGTCTCCAGCTCTGAAAAGAAAAGCAACTGCCCGCGGAAGGAAAGTGATCCGCAGATTGCACAGATTTTCACAGATTCCGGAATGCCCGAAAAGTCAGGGCAAAAAGACTCTCTGGTTGCTGGCAACGGGCAGCCTGTCGAGGCAGGTTCGCATTCGCATTTCAACATCAAACTGCGTGCCTGCACCTGCCATCAAACCCGCTTCGGCACCTGCCGACATTCCTGAGCCTGTATTTGCCGACCATCCCGAACCTGCACTTGCGATCCTTCCGGAATCTGTCCTTGACGACCTTTCCGAACCCTCTCCTGCTGGCTTCCGGAATCCGCGAAAATCTGCGTAATCCGCGGACAACCCGACCTTTCCCGCAGCTTGAGCCGGCTGCCCGGCGGATTGATAATGCTTCCGACATGTGCTGCTCGACCGGGAGCCTCCGCCATGCGTTCGGGGTTCGTCATGCGTGCCCGACTGGCTGGTATTGAGATGCGGAAGTTCCGGCTGCTTGTATGATCCAGTCCCCCGGTTTACCCGTGGTGTCCATTCCAGCTCGCGAAACCGTTGATGGCAGAACCGCTCCCTGACGAATCCAGTTCCGCACCCAGCCCGGACGCCTGGCTGATGCGCGCCGCCGACGCGCGCGGCAATCTGGTGCGGATCCTCTGCCTCGCCGGTTTCTATGGCGTCCACCTGCTGCACTACTGGCTGCCCGGCATGGACCAGTGGCTGGCGCGGGGGCTCGATGCAATTCAGGTCAAGCCAGTCTCGGCCACCATGCACCTCGCCGTTTCGCTGGTCGTCCTCGGCTGGCTGCTGCAGGCGCTTGGAATTCACCTCGCCAGTGCCACGGGCCTGGTCTCGCGACGGATCGCGCTGCTGGCTGCGCTGGGTGACGTGTTCTGGCTGACCGTCGCGCTCTGTTGCACGCGCGGCGCAGCCAGCCCGATGGTCGCGGGCTACTTTCTGGTCATCGCGCTGGCCGGATTGCGGCTCGACTTCTGGCTGGTCCGCTGGGCGACCGTGTTTGCCGTGGCTGGATACCTGATGGTCCTGGCGATTACGCGCTGGCCGCAAAGCCTGCTGTTGCCGGTCGACTTGCCGGCCGTCCCGCGCTACCACCAGCTGATGGTGGTACTGGCTTTGGTGTTTCAGGGTCTGATCACCGGACAGCTGGTCCGGCTAGCCTGGGGCGTGGCCGCGCAACGCGCCCGTCGGGCGGGAGGTGGTGATGAGTGACGCCCAACCAGACCAGCTGTTCTGTGGCACCTGCCTCACGCCATTGAAGGCGAGCGGCCAGGTTTGCAGCCGCTGCGGCTGGAAGGTGGGAGCACTGGCCGCCAGTCCGGCACTGCGTACCAGTCCGAAGAATCCGTTTCTTGATGACGAAAAGTCCGGAATCGACCGGGGCACCTCGACGTCGTTCAGCCTTGGCACGCTGCTCCTTGTCATCACCATCATCGGTGTCCTGCTGGGCATCACGGTCGCCGTGCCCGGTCTGGGCATCGCGCTCACCTTGCTGGCGGTTCCCCCAGCCATCCGCACGACGATGGTGGTGAAACGGAGAAAGACCTCTGGCCGGGTTACCAGCGGATCGGAGAAAACAGCACTGTTCCTCGTCTCGGCCTTTGTCACCTGGGTGATTGTTGTTTCCCTGATCAGTTCCTGCTGCCTGACGTTTTGTGGAGTCTGCCTCGGTGGCTATGCGCTTTCCAACGGCAGAACAGATGAACAGCTGCTGTTGCTCTTTGCCGGTTGTGCGGCGGTGGTTGTGGCGATCCTGGTCCTTTGGGCCTTCAGCTACTGGATCCGCGGGCGTTGGTGGCGTGATACGAAGAAACAACGGTGAACTGAATGACCCGCGGCCAGCTTTCCGATCACCTGTTCCTCGGCATGACCCGTGGGCTTTGCCCGGAATGCCGGGATGTCGTCGAGACAAAGATCGTTGCCCGCGACGGCCGTGTCTGGTTCGACAAGTTCTGCCCCCGGCACGGCGCACGATCCGACTTTGTCTGCAGCGACGTCAACTGGTGGGACCGGCTCGATTTCAACGTTCCCGGCCGCCAGCCGGTCGAGTTCGGCGTGGAGCCGGACCGCGGCTGCCCCTACGACTGCGGGCTCTGCTCGCGACACGAACAGCACACCTGCATTGCCGTCCTGGAGCTGACCGATTCGTGCAACCTCCGCTGCCCGATGTGTTTTGCCAGCAGCGGGCCGGGCGGCGTCCACCTGACCCTGGAACAGTGCCAGCGCGCGATCGACCGGCTGGTCGAAGTCGAAGGCCAGCCCGAAATTCTCCAGCTCTCGGGCGGCGAGCCGACCATCCACCCGCAGTTTGTCGAAGTCCTCGACTATGCCTGTCGCCAGCCGATCGATCTGGTGATGATCAACACCAACGGCCTGCGGCTGGCCAGCGATCCGGCGCTCGTCGCTGAACTGGCCGCGCGGAAACAGCGCTGCCAGATCTATCTCCAGTTCGATGGCCTCGACCCGCAGTCATCGCTTCAGCTGCGCGGCGAAGAGCTGCTCGACCGGAAGCTCAAGGCGGTGGATGCCCTCGGCGCGGCGGGCGTCAACATCACGCTCGTCTGCACGCTGCAGCCCGGCCTGAACCTCGACCAGGTCGGCCCGCTGGTCCGTTTCGCGATGGAACGAACCTGGATCACCGGCGTCAGTTTCCAGCCCGCGACCTACGTCGGGCGGACCGTCCATCCGGAAGTCCTCGCCCAGCGGATCACGTTTCCCGATGTGATCCGGGCCGTGGAAGAACAGACGGCCGGCCAGTTCCGCGAAAGTGATTTCTTCCCGGTTCCCTGCGCCCACCCCAATGCCCACACGCTCGCCTACGGCTTCCGGACCGGCACGACCGTGACGCCCGTGACGCGGTTCGTCGACATTGCCAAACACTTCGACCTGCTCGCCAACGGGCTCAGCCTGACCCGCGACCGGACCCGCGAAATCGTCGGCCAGGTGCTGTTGCGCGAATCGTGCGGGCCAGGTTGCGACTGCTCGGATGGCAGCCTGAGCGGCGCGGGGCTGGTGGCCATGATGGAATCCGCTGCTCCGAAGAACGGAAGCGCCGCGGGCGGAGCCGGATTGCCGCTGGTTGGTCTGGCGGGGCAGGGGTCTCCGTCGCTGACGCTTCCGGCTCGTACAGGAACTGACGTCGCTGCGCTCGCTGAAGTCTTCTTTTCCCGCGCCCTCGCGACCGACCTCGGCGCGATGGACATGTTCCGGATCACGACCACCAGCTTCATGGATGTCCATAACTTCGACTTGCGGCAGCTGATGAAGTCCTGTGTGCATCACCTGCTGCCGAGCGGGCACCTGATTCCGTTCGACGCGTACAACGTGCTCTACCGCGACGGGCACCTGCCATTGCCGCGGCTCAAAACCGCGCGCGCACTTCTTTCTCCCCTCTCCCCCAATAGTGCCGGTCTTTCCGGCACTATTGGGGGGAGAGGGGCAGGGGGGTGAGGGGGCCGCGGCCGGAAGCACAACGGCACCTGTTTCGCCAATTGGTTTTAACCCGGAACGCGCGGCGATCGCCGATAGTACGAATCGCACTATGTGCTCGTGGCCAGTCCCTTTCCGGGCGAACCGCTGGGCGTCACCCCTTCCGTCCCTTACCTTTTCGCATCATGCGTCCCGTCCATTTCCTCTTCATGGCCCTCGCCCTTGCAACGGGGGTCCTCCTCGCGCGCCGCGCGCAGGGCCGCCTGCCGCTGTCGGGACTTGAGCGGATGGCGGTCCTGTTGGGCGGGCTGATCGGTGCGATGGCCGGGGCCAAGCTGCCCTTTCTCTTCCTCGACTGGGCGGCCTTTTTCTCCGGCGCGGCGTGGTTTGCCGATGGCAAAACGATTCTCACCGGTCTCGTCGGCGGCTACCTCGGCGTCGAAGTCGCCAAATGGTCGCTCGATATCCGCACATCGACCGGCGACAGTTTTCTGGTGCCCGTCGCCACGGCGATTGGCATCGGCCGGATCGGCTGCTTCTTCGGCGGCTGTTGTTACGGGCTGCCAACGAGCCTGCCATGGGGTGTTGTTTTCCCATCGGTCGACAGCCTGCCGCGCCATCCCACCCAGCTCTACGAAGCCGCCTTTCATTTCGCGGCCGCGGGCACCGGCCTGCTGCTCGAACGGACCGAGGTTCTGAAAGGCAACCGGATCCGGGTCTACATCCTCGTCTACGCGCTCTACCGCTTCTTCACCGAATGGCTCCGCCCCGAAGCCCGCCTCTATTTCGGCCTCACCGGCTACCAGCTCGCCAGCCTCCTGATCGCCGCCCTCATGGCCTGGCTCTGGCACCGTGGCAACAAAGCTCCCGCTTTGTCGGTCCAGCACGAGTCTTTACCGTAGCTCCTGTACTGGGGCGAAATCTCCAAACCCACTCAGCCGGCCGGTCATTGTACGATTGTCTGCAGCTATCACCCCGTCAGGATTTTTCCGCCATGAATGACCAAACCATCAGCCGCAGCCAGTCTCTTTGGGGCCTCGGTGGCTGGTTGTTGATCTGCTTTGTGCCCGCTGCGATCGGATCAATGTCCATGCCGGGGGACTGGTATGCCGAACTCCGCAGGCCGGCATGGAACCCGCCAGCGTGGGTCTTCGGCCCGGCCTGGACGACGCTTTACACGATGATGGCGGTAGCCGCCTGGCTGGTCTGGAAACGGGGCGGGCTCATCGCGCAGCGCCGCGCGCTGATGCCGTTTCTCCTGCAGCTTGCGCTGAACGCCGCCTGGTCGCCGGTCTTCTTCGGGCTGCAGCGGCCTGGCCTCGCATTCGCAGTCATCCTCCTGCTCTGGCTGGCCATCGCATGGACCATTGCGGCATTCTGGCGTGTCGACCGCATCGCCGCAGGACTGCTTTGCCCTTACCTCGCGTGGGTCAGTTTCGCCACCGC
The DNA here is from genome assembly GCA_031405895.1 of Planctomycetota bacterium. Classification (GTDB taxonomy): domain Bacteria; phylum Planctomycetota; class Planctomycetia; order Pirellulales; family Pirellulaceae; genus BJ22. The sequence goes on along the minus strand of JANOFL010000033.1, from coordinate 10,220 downwards.
GCTGAACGGCACCTTGTGGCGCCTGAACGCCTGACCCGGGCGCGGACTGGCTTCGCACCAGGAAATCCGGTTGCTGACGGATGAAAGAGTCGATCCGCCGGCACGTTTGACTCTTGACTTGCCTGGCCAGTTTCCCGTTTGGAATGCCGTATGACTGCTGCTTTCAAGGTCGGGCTGGTACAGGTTTTTGCGATGGCGATGCAATTCAGTTTTTGGCCGCTGGGACTGGATGCCCAAGAGGGCTTGGCCGGATTCTGGAAAGGGACCATCGAGCGGCAAGGCAGTGGCTGGCCGGCGGAGCTGCGGCTGGACCGGCAAGGCGAAACCTGGACGGCCCGCCTGAGCCTGCCCCAGCTTGGCTACTTTGACGTCGAGCAACCAGTCAGCGCGGTGGAAGCTGATCGTGCGACGGTTGAGTTTCCGTTTGGTCTGGGCCTGACGCAACTCAAACTTTCCGGCTCATCGCTGACAGGTCCGGCGCTGAACGGGAACGAAAAGGCGGCGTTTGCCTTTGCATTCAGTCGCGGCGAGTCCCCTGCTCTGGCAACGCAACCGTTTCAGTTTGTGAGCCATGGAACGGCGTTTTCCGGCCGGCGAATCGGACCCGTCGAAAAGGAACAAACGAGGGGCACACTGCTGCTGCTTCACGGCTCAGCCCAGTCCGGACCCGAATCATGGTCGTATCGCGGTTACGCCACACTTCTGGCGCGGATGGGCCATGAAGTTTTTTTGTACGAGCGGCGAAGCGGTGAAAGAGCGCCGGACCTGGAACAGCTTGTCGCCGACGCCAAAGCCGCATTTGCGGCCATTCGCACGCTGCCTGGCCGGGAAACAGTTCGCGTGGGACTCGTGGGCGGCAGTCAGGCCGGCTGGATTGCTGCCGCTCTCGCTGCCGAATGCCCTGAGCTGGTGGCGCTGGTGGCCATCACCGGCTGGCCGGCCGTGACACCCGGCGAGCAGGAGCTGCAACGGATCCGGCACGAGTTTCTCGCCGACGGATACGGGGCTGCCGAGATCGAAGCGGCCGCCGCGTACTTTGGCTTCTACCTCTACGCTGCGCGACACGATGAGCTTTGGCCGCAGCTGGAATCGGCCGCAAAGCACGTGCTGGAACAGAAGTGGGGCGACTTCGTCGAAACGCCCCGCCAAAAAAGCGACCTTCGCTGGTGGGCCGTCAATCAGGATTTCCCGGCCTGGGATCATCTTCCCAAAATCGCCTGTCCGGTTTTCGCGGCTTACGGTGCCAACGACTGTGTCGTTCCACCGTCAGCCAACGCGCAGCTGCTGCACCAACTCGTGAGTTCGGGCAGCAATCGCGCTATGACGTTCAAGGTCTATCACGAGGCTGATCACCGGATCGAGCTGCCCGCCGGCGACACCCCTGCCGGTTTTCGCTGGCCCCAGCTTTCACCCGACTTTCTCCGCGATCTCGAAGACTGGCTAAAGCTCCACACCCCGCAACGGTAGAATGCCGGCGTAGGGTGGATGGAGAACTCACCAGCCCGGAAACAAATCTCTGCGCGACCGCATGAACGCCAATCCCACGGAGCGGCAAGACCAGTTTCTGGCCTTCATCCACCACTACACCCTGATCAACGGTTTTGCACCTGCAGAAGCCGACATGGTGCGATTCTTTCAGACGACACCACCGAGCGTGCATGCCATGGTGCTTGCCCTCGAACGACGGGGCTTCATCCGGCGTGTGCCGGGCCAGGCTCGAAGCATCTCCCTGCTCATTTCGCCCGAGTGTTTGCCGCCCCTGAAACGGGTCGAACACTGATCCACCCGCGCCTGACCGCCATGCCGCTCTTTTCCCGTTACGTCGATGTCGATTTCTCCGGCGCGGAGGGAATGGCGCGTTGCGAAGACTTTAGGCGCTGCGAGAGAATAAGTTACCGAATTCGCCATCAGCCGCCGTGCGCTAGCATCCGGTTTTTGCGGCAACCGGACGCTAACGCGTTGCGGCTGATCCGGTAGTTTATTGTCTCGCGAGTCCTTACGCACCCTGCGGAAATAATGTCCCGAGTGGAGCAGGGTGTGTGGAGTCCGCGAAACACACCTGTTTGCCAGATTTGAGATGTCAAATTTGAGATTTGAGATCTGGCGTCTGATCTGGTGGATTGCAAAGACTTCACCCACCCTGCATGACTGGTGCGTTGCGAAGACTTCACGCACCCTGCATGACGGGTGACTGATCGCCGGGCTCACATGGGTTTGTCGGGCACCAGATCCGTCTGCAGGGCCGGGTTGGCGGCGCGGATTGGAGCGAGGGGGAGGCCGAGTTCGTGGCGGACGAGGTTGGTTCCCTGGGCGATCGAAGTTGTTTTGAAGAAGGCGATCTCGCGGTTGCAGCCCTGCCGGCCGAAGCCGCAGTCCGTGGAAATGACGAGGCGTTCCGGCGGAATGAACTTCAGCGCCTGCCGGATCGTGTCGGCCACCTGCTCGGGGGTCTCGACCTGCAGCCGGCGATGGCTGACCACGCCGATGCAGATTTTCTTGTGCGTGTCCTTCAGCCGCGGGCCAAGCAGATCGATCTCGCGCAGGTTCCGGTCGCAGGTCTCCAGCGTCCAGACATCACCGCGGGCTTCATGCAGGTACATCTCCAGCGACGCCTCGTAGCTGTCATTCTCGATCACCCGCTGCATGTTCGGGTTGCCCCAGCAGGTGTGAATCCAGAGTTCGACATCGTGGAGCCCCTCGACTTCACGGTTGTAGCAGTCGAGATAGAACCGGACGTCGGCGTGGTCCTTGCCGTAGGTGTTGGCCATGAAGTGCAGGCAAGGCTCTTCGATCTGGATCACCCGGCAGCCGGCGTCGCGAAGGGCCCGCAGCTCGGTGTTCATCGCCCCGGCCATGTCCCAGAGGACTTCGCGCTTGTCCTTGTAGTGGCTGGTCGCGAGGTCGAGGAAGAGGCCCATGACCTGGGTGCAACAGGTGCCGAAGCGAACCGGGCGGTCGGTCTTCGACTGGGCGATTCGCCAGAGCTTGGGGTAGTCGAGCGGCCTGTGCTTGATCGGCCCGGTGACCCGCGGCCAGCGCCAGCCAGTGTAGATTTCGTTGAGCAGGTTGCCGGGCGGGTACTTCAGCCACGGCGAGCGGGTCTCCCACGACTGGAGATGGTCGCCTTCAAAGCCTTCCCAGCGCTGCAGCGGGTAGTGGTGCCACGACCGCCCGGCGAAGTCTTCATCGCAGTGCAGGTCGCCGTGACAGAGGATGTCGATCCCGGCCCGTTCCTGGTCGCTGATGACGACGGCCATCGCGTCCTGGAACTTCTCCCGGAACCGCACATCCATCATGCAGCTGTCGAGCGGCCGGCCCCACATGCTGACATCCATCCACCGCGGCCGCGGCCAGGAACCGGTGATGGTGGTGGGCAGGATCAGGTCGCGGGTGACGGTGAACATGGCTTGATTGCGGGCGTGCGAGGGTGTGCGGTTGGCTGGCCGTACAGGCCGGTGATTAACATGTCACCATTTGGTGACATGCTGGCTCTTGGGGGCATGAACGCAGGAAGGGTTTGGCGAGCTCCATTGTGCCGTTGGCCCCTTCAGTAGCGGAAGGGCGTCAGCCCTCCGGCCCGCGCGCAAGAGACGCCTCCAACCCAGGCGGATGATCGCGGCCGGATACCGGTCGCCAGGGAAGTGTTTCGGCCGGAAGGCGTTTTCGGAGTGGGAATGCCTGTACCACCGCTGCCGGGCGACTCCCGCCGCTTCGTTACGATGGAGTTTTGTGGGGCATGTTCCGAATTGCAGAACAAGAAACCGATAGCCAATCGACGCGTCAGAACCGATCATTGAGCCATGACCGGCGAAACCACGTCCCGATCGGATCGGTCAGGGAACTGACCCGGCACTGTGCGGACCAGGACCAATACACGGGAACTGCAGTGAACGAACGACGCACCGCCGCCCTCCAACGGGCTTTTGAGCAGGTGGAGGCTTTTATCGACGGTCTCGATCGCCGCCCGGTGGGCGCGACCGCGAGTCCGGATGAACTTCGCGCGAGACTGGCTTCTGCCCTGCCGGAACGCGGACTGGAGCCGGTCGACGTGATTGACGAGCTGGTGGCCGCCACCCGGGAGGGCCTGCATGGATCGACGAGCGGACGGTTCTTTGCCTGGGTCATCGGGGGAACGCTCGATGCGGCCCTCGCCGCCGACTGGCTGACGGCCTGCTGGAACCAGAACGCGGCCCTCTCGGCATGCAGTCCGGCCGCCGCAGCGGTCGAGGAAGTCGCGGGTAAGTGGCTGAAGGAACTGCTCGACTTGCCCCGCGAAGCTTCGTTCGCGTTCACGACGGGTTGTCAGCTCGCGCACTTCACCTGTCTGGCCGCGGCGCGGGACGCCGTCCTGCAGCGGACGGGCTGGGAGGTGAACCGGGATGGCCTGTCGGGTGCGCCCGCGGTCCGGATCATCGCCAGTGACCAGCGTCACGCTTCGGTCGACCGGGCGATCCGGTTCCTCGGTTTTGGCGACCGCAGCATCCGGACGGCGGCGACTGGAGACAGCGGCCAGATGGAAACCGACGGCTTTCGTCGGCTGCTTGAGGAGGAGTCATCGCCCACGATCGTGGTGCTGAACGCGGCGGACCTGAACGTCGCCGCGTTCGATGACTTCCCGGTCCTGATTCCGATGGCTCGCGCAGCCGGTGCATGGGTCCATGTCGACGGAGCCTTTGGGCTGATGGCGCGGGCCAGCTGCTCGCGGAAGCCCCTGACGGAGGGTGTGGAGCTGGCGGACAGCTGGGCCACCGATACGCACAAGTGGCTGAACGTGCCGTTCGACTGCGGGTTCGCGGTGGTGCGAGACCGCGCCGCCCATCAGCGGAGCATGTCGGTCGGCGCCAGCTACATTTCGCACGACTGTCGGTCGCGGGACCAGTTGGACTGGAATCCGGAATGGTCGCGCCGGGCGCGGGGCTTTGCTGTCTATGCCGCCCTGCGGGAACTGGGCCGCGCAGGCATGGAAGCGATGATCGACCGCTGCTGCGAGAACGCCCGCGGGCTTGTGCAAGGCATGGGCCTGCTGCCGGGCTGCAAAGTGGTCTGCGAACCGCGGCTCAATCAGGGACTCGTCCGGTTTCCGGATCCCGCCCGTGGTGCTTCGGAAACCGATCACGATCGCCGGACCGACCAGGTGATTGCCTTGATCAACGCAACCGGGGAAGCGTTCTTCAGCGGTACGACGTGGAAGGGCAAGCGGGCGATGCGAGTCAGCGTGGTGAACTGGCGGACCAGCGAGGAAGACGTCCGCCGGTCGATCGCAGCAGTCGCGTCGGTGCTGAAGACGACGTTACAGCCATTGGCCGCCGTGACTGGCAGGAGAGCATGACGTGTCAGGAGTAGCCACCATCGTGCGCAATCGCCGCGGAGCGCGAGGCAGAACCCTTCCGGCGGACGCCATATCGCCCGCCAGATTCAGCACGGAGGACCAGCGCTGGGCGGCCATCGCGGTGCGCGATCGCGCGGCTGACGGCACGTTCTGCTACGGGGTCCGCACGACGGACGTGTATTGCCGTCCTGGATGCAGCTCCCGGTTGCCGAACCGCAAGAACGTGGTCTTCTTTGGGACTTGTGCGAAGGCTGAGCAACGGGGCTTTCGCGCATGCCAGCGCTGCCAGCCGGCCAAAGGAACAGCTCCATTGCCGGCTGCCGTGATTCAGGCCGGCCGGATCATCGACTCGGCCTCGCGCGCCCCGGCGCTGCCGGAACTGGCCCGGGCGGTTGGGTTGAGCCCTTCCCATTTTCACCGTCTGTTCCGGTCCGCGCTGGGCATCACGCCGCGAGGTTATGCCGAAGCCCGCCGCGGCGAACGGTTGCGGGATCGCCTTGGCACCAGCACCACCGTCACGGCCGCCATGCTGGAGGCCGGTTTTGGATCGGCCAGCCGGCTGTACGAGACTGCGGAAAGCCAGCTCGGAATGATGCCAGGCAAGGTTTAGCGACATGGCAAGGGCGAGCAGATCCGCTTTGTCATCACCCGCTGTTCGCTGGGCTGGCTGGCGGTTGCCCTGACCGGGCGGGGTGTCTGTCATATCGGCCTGGGCGAATCGCCGGCCGCCGTGCGCCGCGCACTCGGCGACCGGTTCCGTCAGGCCCGCCTGCAGGCGGGCGACGCGGGATCCCGTGAGTGGATCCAGATGGTTGTCAACCAGATCGACGGCAAGCCGGCGGGGAGCGGGTTGCCGCTCGACATCCGCGGGACCGCGTTTCAGCGCCGCGACTGGGAAGCGCTGCGGGCTGTTCCGGCCGGAACCACGGTCACCTATTCCGGGATCGCCCGAATGATTGGCAAGCCGGCGGCGGTGCGGGCCGTGGCCCGGGCTTGCGCCGCCAACGAGCTGGCGGTTGTGATTCCCTGTCACCGGGTCGTCCGGAAAGATGGCATTTTCGGCGGATATCGCTGGGGGGTCCAGCGCAAAGTGAACCTGCTGGAGCGGGAACGCCGTAATGACTGAAGGCGCTTTTCAAACTCAACCCCGGAGCCTGTCATGTCACGAGCCATCCTGATCGCCGCCCTGGGCCTGTTGAGCATCATCCCGGTTGCAGCGGGATGCCAGGAGAGCCAGCCTTCAAAGGACCAGCAACCGTCCCCCGCTGCCGCGGCGGATGCGGCCGTTGTCGACGAGGAGGCACCGCTCGAAATCGCCGTGGCACTGTGCGGGCCGGACGAGCCGGGCGAACCGCTGGAGCTGTTCGGCCGTGTGCTTGACGAGCACGGAAAGCCGCTGCCCAAGGCCGCCGTGATCGCCTATGGCACCGATGTCACGGGCGTTTACGTGCCGCAAGACAGTGAATCGCGCACGCCACGCCTGAATGGCGTGGCAGTGACGAACGAGGACGGCTGGTTCCGGTTCCGGACCATCCGGCCCGGGCGTTATCCCGGCACGGGCGCTCCGCAGCATATCCACCTGCACATCGACGCGGCTGTCCACCAGCACACCTACCGGACCGTCTGGTTCGAGGACGATCCAGTGGTCACTCCGGCGGATCGCGAGTCGCTGGACGGTGAAACGGTGATCATCCCGCTGGAGCGGCGTGCCGATGGCGTCTGGAGTGCCCGGCTGGATGTGCGGCTGGAAGGAGCATAGCCGCGCGTTGGCCCGGGTTACTTTTTTCGGCGGATGTCGCTGGTCATGAACGTCGTCCAGGCACCATCGACCTGGGCTTCCGACGTCAGCAAGATGTGATCGGCGGACTTGAACTCGAACGAGTCGCGGTAGCAGATCGTGCCTTCACCGCCCATCATGTTCGGGCCGTCGGCTTCGAGCATCAGTTTTTTGCCTGTTTCATCGACAGTGCCTTCGTAGTGCCACATCAGGTTCATCATCGAATCGACCCAGGTGCCGATGTATTTTTTCTTCTCTTCGTCGTAGCCGATGGTCTGGATGGCGTTCATCATCTGACCGCCGCCCATGTCGCCGGAAAAGCTGTTGATCAGCCAGAACCCGCCGAGCATTTTGCAGGACATGCTGCCGCGGGGCGCCGAATCATCCGCGTCTTCGGCGGTCTGCCCGGGAGCCAGCATGGTCGTCTCCCACTCGCCTTCGAACTGGTGCAGCCACTGGTGGGCCTCACCTGGTTCCGTCGTCGGCGGCTTCGCCATTTCGGTTTCCTGGGCCAGGGCGACGGTGCCCATCGTGAAAAAGAAGGCCGACAATACGGTCGGGATTCGGGACAACATGGTCTTCCCCTGTGTGAATGAGCTGCATCGCGATCGGGCCGCGGGGTCTGGCCAGAAATGCGGGCAGACTTCGGGATCGCTGTTGCGGGCTGATTGTCGCTGATGGGGGCCGAAGCGGCAAATCCCTGGCGACCGGTTTCCACGCGGTGCTGCGCGCGTCAACTGGACCGCGATTTCGGGAATAGTCGCAAGTCGCCACGGGGCGAATCACTTTGCGGATCGATTGACGGTGACACGAGCGGGCACGGAACCGCCTTTTTTTTCTGCCATCTGGTGGCCCTGGGCGACAGCCGCATCGATCAGCCGTTTGAAGGGGGCCTTTTTCAGATCCGACAGACTTCCGATCCGGACATGACGAATCAGTTTCCCGGTCCCTTCCAGCAGGCCCTCCGGGTCGTCCAGTTCCGTACCCCGGCTGAAACCGACATTGACGTGTCCGGCATAGGTGGCAATGTGAATGAAGGACTGGCCAAGCTTTCCCGTGAACGAGAACGCATCAGAGATGCAGTAGGTTTCGTAAATCAACTCGCAGCATTCTCCCGCGGACTTCAGCACGGCCCGGCGGGCGGCGAGCGCTGCAGCAACCACCTGATCAGGACGATCCTTCATCAGCTGGCGGAGGATCAGCTCTGCAGGCAGAGCAGCTTCAGGCATGATGTCCCTCCCCCTGGACTGGCTCAAAGCACGAAGTATGTGGGTCGCAGCCCGCTATTGCGAAAAGAGCGACGTCCACTTTCTCTCAGACATCGTTGTTTCTCCAAAATACCAGCCCGCAGCGCAAGCAAGGACCGCACGGGTGCCGGTTTTCCCTTGCTTGCGCTTTTTGAAGTTGCGCTTTGTGGTTTTTGCCGCAGAAATACCGGCCCGCAGCGCAAGCAAGGACCGATGTGGGGGCCGTTTTCCCTTGCTTGCGCTGCGGGCTGGTATTGAAGCGCAACTTCAAAACTTGCGCTGCGGGCTGGTATTGAACTTGCAATCCTGCGCTCAGCACTCCGTCCGGCTGACCAGTGCCTTCTTCCGCAGGACGTGGGTCAGGTGGCTGTCGAGGTGGCCGATATAGCGGTCGACCATTTCGGCGAGCGTGACCTTGCCCGACTCGTTGTGAATGCCAAACCGCTGGAAGGCTTCATCGGGCAGCCGGCGAAGCACGGTGCCAAGCATCCGGCGGTGGCGGGCAAAGAGGTCGCAGGCCTCGTGGGCATCGAGGTCGTTGACGCCAGGCAGGCGACTGAAGGCCGATTCGTCGTAGCCGATCAGGAGCGGTCGGTCCATCGCCGCGATCCGTTTCATCCGGTCAGCCGCGATCAGGTCGCTTTCCAGCAGGTGGAACGCGATCTGCTGCAGGCTCCAGGTCCCCGGCACCGGCACAGCCAGCAGCTGTTCTTTCGTCAGCCCGCGGTAAGCTTCGACCAGCTCCCGGCCACCGTCGACGAAGACTTCAATTCGCTGGCGATTCACGGTTGGGTTCTTCCTGCTGCGCGATTGGAGCCGTCGCTTGACAAACCAGTTCGCGGTCATCGCTTTGCGCGACCATGTGACTGCCCGGATTTCTTCGCCTTGCCGGTTCGCACCGGTCGGGGCGGGCCTTCGCGGAACTCGCCGTCAATGAACTGGCCTTCGGTCCGCGAACCGTCGCTTTCAATTCGGATCAGGAGTCCACGCTTTCCAGCAGCGGGCTCGTAGTGCGGGTAGGGCCGTCGACCCAGTACCCGGGCCAGCCGCTCCCGTCCGGTGGCTGAATCAACGCTCGCGAAGAATTCCGAAAGCGGCTGTTCATCGCCGGCGCTGCGCAGGGCCATCGCCCATTCACCCGGCAGGACCAGCTCGACCGCCCGCCCCAGTCGCGCCCAGTATTCGATCTGCCCGGCGATCGACCGTTCTGCCAGCGCTCCCGTTTGCCGGGCATCGAGCACGAGAGCGTCAGAAAGCTTGACGGGCTGTCCCATAAAACAAGAGTAGCATTTTGCTACCTGCTTGTCAAGATCCCGCCATCTTGCGGTACGATTGGGAACATGTTTCGCGGTTTGCATCACCGGCGAAATCAACAGGAATGACCGACAAAGCAGGAGCTTTGTCGCCACGGAGGACATGGGAAAACGACTGCCGCGGAAAGAACTGCTTGCAGAGATCGGTCGGGAAAAGGCCGTGCTCGACGCGTTGCTGGCTCCGCTTCGGCCGCGCGAGATGACTTCGTTGGCGGTGACGAAGGCGGGCTGGACCGTGAAAGACATCCTCGGCCACCTGATCGGCTGGCAGGAGCTGCCGCTCGGCTGGCACGCGACCGAACTGGCGGGGAAGGTCGCCGAGGTGCCGATGCCGGGACTTCGCTGGAGCGATGTCCGCCAGATCAACGCCATCATCTGGCGAAAGTTCCGCCGCCGTTCGCTCCGCGATGTGCAGCAGGCGTTTGCCGGTTCCCACGAGCAGATGCTCGACCTGATCGACTCGCTCAGCGACTCCGACCTCGTCACTCTCCGCCGCCTGAAATGGACCGGCCCGACCTGGACCGTCAGCGACCACATCCGCGCCGCCACCGCCA
>JANOFL010000005.1:0-26677 GCA_031405895.1 Planctomycetota bacterium | reverse complement strand
GCAACCGTTCACACCCCGATCAACCGCCACGCGTTACACCGCGTGCGGCAGATCTGAACTTGGCGAGTGGCAGGGCGTCAGCCCACCGTATCCGGCCCAAATCACGGAGGGCTGACGCCCTGCCGCTCGCCAAAACATCTCCATTGTGGCCGCGATGAGAAAAACGTCCGGATCTCCCGGAATGGGTTCGTGAAGGGCCCGACGCTAGCGCGTTTCGGTTCACTATGATGGATCACGCGAGAACCGAGGCTTGACCAGAACTCAAGCCAAATTCAAGCCAACCGAGCTGCTCCGGAATCAGGCGATGGATGAAGAACTGGCAATTTTTCAGGGGCGGGAGCTCGCGCGGGGGCTGCCGACGGTGACCGGGCTGGCGTTGCTGTGCAGTCGGGCGTTGGCCGGATTGGGCAAGCCGCCGACCGTGCTGGGCCGGCCGGCGGAAGCCATTCTGGCGCTGGCCGCCGATCGGGGGTTGATCGAACTGCGGATTCAGCCCGACCGGATCGATTCGTCGGAGCGGCTGCTGGCCGTGGCGGTGGAGACTTCCATGGAGCAACGGAAGGTTTTGCGGAAAACGGGTGACCCGGCCTGGACGATGGGATTCGTGGAGGGGCTGCGGCAGCTTTGTATGAGTGGCCTGGTGATGCACCTCGCGGGGCACGAGTTTGTGTTGACTGCGGCGGGGTTTGAAAAATCGCGAGCGCTGGAGCGGAGGGAATTCGACGCCGATGTCGAGGGCGGATTCGATGAAGAGATCTGAAACGTGGGACAGGCTTCCAGCCTGTCAACATCGCGGCGATAACCTTCCGCCAGCGGCTGCGTCCAGCTTCTCCAGTTTTCTTCCGGACAATCTGGGGCTGCACTTCCAGCGTCCCCAACACCGCGTCGCCTCTCACCCCCCGTCCCCCTCTCCCCGAAGACGGGTCGAGGGGGGGAAATCATTTCTTGTCATTTCCGCGCTCTTCGCATTGGCAGTCTTTTCCCTCCTGCTTCCCCACTCGCTTTCGGCTGGGCAGGAAAATCAAGCCGATCCTGTGTCGGAACCGCAGTATCTGATCCACCGCTCGGACGGCTTAGTGACGCTGGATGCTCCGCCTGCGATTGAAGGTGGCGGTGTGCGGCTGGCGGACGGTCGGGTGATCGAATGGGATCTGGTCGTTGGCGGAGCAATGGGCGCTGAGCGGCAGGTCGGGTTTGAAGAGAGAATTGCGCAGCTTGGCGAGCCATTGTTTCGGCTGAAGGCGGCCGTGCAGCGGGGCGATTGGGTCGAGGCAGAAGCGGCTGCGGGTGGGCTGGATGGAAAGCTGCCGGCGGAGAGTCTTGGGCAGGCGTTGATCAGGTTGGCGGAGTATCGCGGGGCGATGGCAAGTAGCCGGCGCGAGCGGGCTGTCGTTGCCTGGTTGCGACTGATGATGCATCCCTTGCGGGCGGAGGCGGTTGAATTTGCTGGACCGCGCTGTGGAATTCTGTACGACTGGATGGAATCGGGCGTGGCTGGCGACTTGCCGCCGGTGTTCATTGATCCGGCTGCGGCGCGGGATTGCCTGGCGGAGCTGCAACGTCTGCCCGCGCCCGAAGATGGAACGCGGCCGGCCGGCTGGTTCGTCTATGGCACGGCTCTGGCGCTGGCAGCGGATGATCTGGAACTGGCCGGGAGGTGGCTGAAGCCGTGGGGCAAAGCGAGTGGCCCGGATGCCCGATGGAGAGAAGTCAGTTTGTTCGCCGCCGGGATTGTCCAGGACCAACTGTTGGTGGAACCGTGGCAAGTTGAGCTGATTGCGGCAGATGAAGCGGCAATTGGGTCGGGCCTGGCGGCGACAGCCGACTGGTGGCTGGCGGTGGGCAAGCTGCGGCAGTATCGCGAACTGGCACCGCGGCGGGCGCTGCGGGAAATGCTCTCGGTCGCGGCAAGACGTGAGGCCGGGCACCCGGTTGTTGCCGAACTGGCAATGGCCACGGCCCTTGAACTGGCGACTGGACAGAAGTGGGAACGCGAGGTCGCACTGATTCGGGCGGCGCAGAACCGCGCCGTCGCCAAACGCCTCGAACTGGAGAAGCGGATTGAAGCTTGGCCGCCCTGACCAGGTGGGGTAAAGTCTTGCTCATGGCCGGCTCAACCGCACTCTTTCGCAAACGGATGGTTCCCGCGATTCTCGCCGGAGCTGCGCTGTTTGTTGTCGTGGCCGTTTTTCCGCCGGCCGAAGCGTTGGGCCTCCAGACCGGACAGCCGGCGAGCGGGACTGGAACCGAAACCAGTCCGGCACCGCTGACCATGCTGCGGATGATCTTGGGCGGCTCGGTGGCCGGCCGGATCTGCGTCGGTGCGATCCTTGTGATGTCAGTTTTGAGCCTGGTCGCGATTGTCGACCATTTTTTCTCGATCACGCGTCGGCGAATCCTGCCCACCGGGACGATGGATGAACTGGAGCGACTGGTGCTGCATGGCGAGCTGCAACGGGCGATGCAGCTTTGCCGGGACAAGGAAAACTACTCGATGGCGACCGAGCTGGTCCTCGCCGGACTGGAGCGGTTCCACACCAGTGAATTTGGCTTCGCCGAGTACCGGACGGCGGTCGAAGAAGCCGGCGAAGACCTGACCGGGCGGCTCTACCGCCGGACAGAGTTTCTCAACCTGAGCAGTTCGGTCTCTCCGATGCTCGGCCTGCTGGGGACGGTGATCGGCATGATCGAAGCCTTCACTACGATCGCCTCGCGCCAGGGGATGGCGACGCCCCAGGAACTGGCGGGCGGGATCGGCGACGCACTGATCACGACGTTGCTGGGGCTGATCGTGGCGATTCCATCGATGGTAGCGCTGAGCTACTTCCGGACGCGGATCGACTCGCTGGTCTCGGAGGCCGGCAAGCGGATCGAGCGGATTCTGGCGCCGCTGTCGCGCCGCAAATCGTCGATCACGACTCCGCCAGCCAAGGGAAATGGCTGATGCGCCTGTGTCGCAAGCCGCCGCGCGAGATCACTGGCCTGAACATGACGGCGATGATCGACATCGTGTTCCTGCTGATTATTTTTTTCATGACCGTTTCGCGGATCACGCAGGACCGCGCGGCCGAAGTCCGGTTGCCGGAAGTGGTGGCAGGAGTCGACACCGACCTCGCCGAGCCACTGGACATCGCCGTGCTGCGCGACGGGACCGTGCTGGTGGACGGACTGGCCACGGACCTGGCCGGAACGGCCGGCCGGGTTGCGGCGATCGCGCGCGGCCTGGCAGTGGCTCCGCAGACGCTGGTCATTCAGCTGCGCGTAGACCGCGAATGCGACAGCGCGGTGGTCAACCGGCTGCTGAAGGAGCTGGAGGCGGCGGGGATTCAGCGGGTTTTCGCGGCGGTGCTGGTCGAATGAACGACGCTACGCTGCCAGCTTGCGGCGAACTGGCATGCGTTTCGTTGTTCCAGCCGGCATGTTTGGGTGTCTGGTTTGCAACAGAACCGGCGGACTCGCGTAGAATGGCAGCATTAGACGAACCTTTCCGGGAGGAATGCCATGTCACTTGCCGAACGCGCCAGGCAGATTTTTGAAGTCGAGCTGAAGAACCGGCTCGAAGCGGGACACGACGGCCAGTTTGTTGCAATTGAGCCGGAGTCAAGGGAGTGGTTTCTCGCCGCGACCTTCGTGGATGCCGCATTGTCGGCGAAATCCCGCCATCCGGACCGAAAGTCGTTTGTCATTCGGATTGGGCATGAGGCCGCTTTTCACATTGGGGCGGCTCGATCGTGAATGGGATCGTCGATCAGCACGATCGCGCCCTGTTGGCGATTCAAGTCCGCAAGAGCCTCGGCAGCCCACCGGTTGCGGTCACCGCGTGGATCGATACGGCATTTGACGGACACCCCGTCTTTCCTGCGGGGTTGATTGGGGAACTGGGACTGGAACCCCTGGTCCAGACAGACGCTTTGCTCGCCGACGGATCGAGAGCCGTGCTCGAGACTCACCTCTGCATTGTGGACTGGTTCGGCGAGAAAAAGGCCTTGCAGGTGATCGCGAGTGATTGCCGCCGGCCGCTCCTCGGCATCGGCCTGTTGACTGGAAGAGTTCTGCATATTGACTTTGCGGCAAAGGTGTTGAGCCTTGAGTGATCAGCTGACAGTCCGGTGCAGACGGCCATGAGGCTATCGACACGCAATCCACGAACGGCGACGGGCAGTGGCTCGCCGATGACGCCGATGATTGATGTTGTGTTTTTGCTGCTGATCTTTTTTCTGTCGACGACGTCGTTCGAACAGGCGCGGAAGGATCTTGACACGGCGATCGCGGCGAATGTCACGGAAGGCGGTGCCGGCGAGCATCTGGAACCGGCGCGGGTCCGGGTCCTGCGCGAAGGCCAGACCACGGTCATCCGGTTTGGGGCTGTGACGACTTCGGACCGCGAGCGACTCGCCCAGCTGCTCGGCGGGTTTTCGCAGAAGAGCCTCGGCGCTTTCGTCGAAGTCGGGCCGGGCGTGCCTTATGGCGACGCGGCCGCGGTCCTGTCGGTTTGCCAGCAAGCCGGCTTCACACCGGTAACGTGGCTGGCAGCCCCTGAAAGGACCGGACAGTGAACGGCCGGCAGCGATTCACCCTTCGCGCAACAGTACGGTGGGTTGCCCTGCTGGCCTGGGGCGGCGGCGTGTTTGAGTGTCGCCAGGCGGTTGCCCAGGAGACGGCAACCGAGGCCGAGTGGCTGGAGGCGGCCGGGCTGAATGGCCTGGCCATCGAGTTGGAACTGGAAGCTCTGGACGAGGCGGTTGAAGCGAACTTGCGGCGGGCGATCGCGAGCCGGCTCGCGCAGCGCTATCAGGCGCTGATGCTGATCGCCGACCTGAACGGCCAACCCGTCGACTGGCCGGGCGTTTCGCTCGATCGCGTGGGCGGACTGCTCGCGGATCCGGAACAGCCAGGCTGGCAGCTGGCAAGACTGTTCGCCCGCCAGCAGGCGGCGGAACGGCTGTACCGGCAATGGTGGCGACAGGAGCTTGATCGGGCCGCGTCCATGGACTTGAAGCGCGAGTGGCAGGCCCAACTCACGGCGCTGGGCCGGATCGTTGAACGGCTCGAAGTGGAAGTGGCGACGAAAGAGCTTGCCGGGAAGAAAAGGACCGACGCGCCGCGGCTCCGTGACGGGGGCGACCTGCCGGACAACGAGGCGTTCGATGTCGACCCGGCAAGGCTGCTGGCCCGCGCGATCTGTCTCGCGACCCGGATCAACGCGCGGGTCGCCGAGCTGGGGCCGCCGGAAACCACGGCGATCGAGCGACGGGATTCGATCCGGCTCGCCGGACGGATGCTGGGGCTGGGCGACTCCCCGGAACTGGCGGTGGATCAACTCGCGTCGTTGAGTCCCCAGCACGGCTGGCAGCTCGCCCTGCTGGAGGACCTCGGAGTCTGCCGGACGCTCGAAGATGGCGTGTTTCCCGAGCCGGTCGCGGCGGCGATTGACCGCGGATCTGGCGGCGAGCAGGCAGCAACCAGTCGAATCCGGATGCTCGCGCGAACAGGCTCGTTTGAAACTTTACACACGTTCCTGGACGAACTCGGTGGCCAGGCCGGATTCCGGTCCTGGTCCGAAGTTCCCTGGCTTGAAGCAGTACAAGCCTGGAATCACATGCCGGCGGAAACACGCACCGCGATGCCGCGGTTCTTCTGGACGACGGCGCTCAATCTGGTCCGGCGTCATCGCGCGGGGCTGCTTGAACTTCAACCGGCGGTTCAGCAGACTGGCTGGCCAGCCGGACAGGATGACGTGCTGGTTGAATGGATCGCTGGAGAGATGGTTCTGTCCGTTATCGAGCGGACGCGGGGAAATCGGGTGAAGCGAAATGTGTTTCCTGGCTGGCTGGTGGATTCGCGGACTGTCGACCAGGCGACAGAAACCGGTGGCGTGGACACACTGGTTGCCGAAGCGCGCAAGCGGTTGCGGGCGGCATGCTCGGGCACAAGCCAGCTGCTTCCGCAAGCCGACCGGGCACAGATGTGGCAAAGCCTGGCGGTTGCCTGTCGCCTGGCGGGTGACCACGGCGAAGCACTCCCGGCGGCACAAGAGGCCGAGCAGCTCTGGTTTGATGCGGGCGATCCCCGGTCGACGATGGCGGCCGGGCTGGTCATCGAATCGGCCAATGAGCTTGCACGCCACGGCGAGTTGAACGAAATGGAACTGGAGGCCAGGGCAGCAGCTGTGGCGTCGCGGCACGCAGGAAGTCCGGCCGGACATTCCGCACAGCTGGTCCTGCTGCGACAAGCCACGCGCGGCCAGCCGGCCACGGCCGCGGCCGCTACCTGGCGCGCCTTTGTCGAACAACATCCTGCGATGCCAGCTCCGCGGCTGGAGCTGATGCAGGCCCTGGTCCGGCAAGTCTCAACCGGGCAGTTTGCGGATGGAGCGCCGACCGCTGAGATTTTCCAGCTGGCCGACAGTCTGTTCACTTTGGACGCGGCCAGTCCGGCCCAGCTGATCCGGGCGATTTCGCGCTTGCTTGAGGCGGATCAAGCGGCTCCGGCTGCCACCCAGCTGGATGATTCGGCGCGCTGGCTGGCGCGGGCTGAGTCCCTTGCGGTTGATCCGGACATTGGCGAAGTCGAGCGCGGCGAAGCGTACTTCGCGGTCATGCGCCTGGCGCCGAAGGCGGACGCTCCGGAATCAGCGAGCCGGGCACTGGCATGGCTGGTTGAACACCCCCAGCCATGGTCCTGGCACCGCGCGGCGCTGCTGGAGCGCTTGCGTCAGCTGGAGGCGGAAGGCGGCTCGGCTACACCCTTGCCCGATCGACAGCAGCGCGAGCTGGTTGCGGTCTGTCAGCGACTGCTGGATGTCGATGGCAGCGACAGCGAGGCGTTCACGCGTTCGGCTGACGCGCGGAGGGCAGGGCGGCGTCTGGCAGGACTGCTGGACCTGACCGGCCAGCGGGACGAGGCGCTGAAACTTTACACGGCGCTGGTCGAGTCCCGGCCGGGCGAATGTGCCCTCGTCAGCGAAGCGGCTGGTCTTGCGAGCCGTATGAAGCGGCCTGAGCTGTCCAGCGCATGGTGGCGGCGACTGGGGCAGCTGAGCGAAGCCGGCAGCGAAGACTGGCGGACCGCGCGGTACAATCTTGCCGTGACGCTGTTTGAAACCGACCGCGAAGCAGCGCAGCAGGTCGCCCGACAGACCACCGAGCTCGATCCGGAGATGCCGGCGAGCTGGCGCGAACGCTACAGTGAACTGGGGTCGCGCTGAAAGACAGCGCCGGACATGCCTGACCAATCGCGGCAAAAAGCTTTTCTCGCGCGCGCGTCGACGATCCTCGCCGCCAGCCAGGGGCTTACGCCCGACGCCCGCCAGCAACTGGCCGCCGCGGCCAGCCAGTTGCGGCTGACGCCCGACGAATGGGCTGGCTGCATGGCCGAACTGGGCCAGCAAGCGGATGCGGGACCGGTTCTTTCGCGCTACGAAGAGGACTTTCTGCAGCTGGCCCGGGAAGCCCTGCAAAGGTCGACGGGGCGGATTCTGTCGCTGGGGCGTGAGAGCCGGCTGCTGCGGGCGGCGAGCCGCAAGTACCAGATCGCACTCGTCCGCGCTGACCAGCTGCTGGATGAAGTCTGCCGCGAGCTGGATGTCCGTCGCTTGTCACGCAGCGATGCGGCGGCCGCCTTTGAAGGACTGGCCTGCGAGCTGGTTGGCAAGTCGCGGCGGCATGATGAACGCGTTGCCGGACAGCTCGCGGAGGCGGGCAACGCATGGGGCCTTCCGCCGGCCGAGGCCCGCGCCACGGCGCGACGGCTGGTGCTGGAAAACCGGCGCGAATATTCCCGCAGCCACTGGCGGCTGGCCAGCCGGTTGGGACTGGCCGCCTGCTCGGCCGTTGTACTCGCCTGGGCGGGCTGGATCTGGACCGAACGGTTCCGCCGGCCCGAGTCGGGCCCCCCAGAAGACCCGGTTCAGCTGGTCAGCGACGAAGCACTCCCCGACTGGTGGCCCGCGGACGAAATCCGGAAGCAACTGGAACAAGCGGAAAGTGGACGGTTGCTGGCCGGGAGAATCAGCCAGCTTGGCAATCGTTCAGCGGCCGGGCGAACGCAACAGTATCGGGAGTTCGGCGAATGGGCAGCCGATCAACCCGTCCCGACAGCGATTCTGGGCGGGCGGTTGCTGACGACGGTTGTGGCTGCTGATCCTGAGCGGACGATTACATCGGACTGGCTGCGTGGCTCGTCGTTCGATGGCAACGCGGCGTTGCAGACTGTGCCGACCAGCCAGTTCGCAATCAACCAGCAGCTGTCCGTGGCCAGTTTTCTCGATGCATTTGCCGCGAGCGAGGGAAGCGTTGCTTCAGCGGACCGTCACGATGCCCAGACAGCCACTCGCTGGCTGAAAACCAGGACCAACGGTCAGCCCGATCAGGTTCTAAAGTCGTGGTGGCAGCAACTGGCACAGGTCCCCGACGCGGTTCTGCCCGATGCCTTGCCGTCAGTTCTTTCGGATTTGCGCGAGGTCTCGGCGGACTGGCTGCCTGCAGACGTCATGGGACAGCTTCACCGCGACGCAGTGTTGGCGGCGTTGAAAGCGAATCCGGATTCGTTTGGGATAATGGACGTTGAACTTTCGGTCGCAGTCAGCGGGTTGACGGAGGCGACGGCGGGCCCGTGGCTGCTGTTCTGGCAGATCCAGTCCACGAACAAACCGGCTAACCGACTCGGCCTTTTGCTGCTCGCGAGGTTGCGCGGGATCGTCGAGACCGAACCTTCGCCCGAAACCAGCCGGGAACTGGGCGAGCTTGTGTCGCGGGAGATCGCACGGCGGTACCCGGGGGTGGGCGAGCGGATGCGGATGTACACGTTGTCATCCGAACTGGCGACTGTCTGGCTGCGGGAACAACCCGACAATCCGCTGACTGTTGCCGTCACTGGCCAGGCGGTCAACGATGGCCTTTTGGCGCTGGCCGAAATCCGCGCGGCGCTGGAGGGGCGGCCGCGAGGCCGGGAACCTGCCTGGCGCTTTGAACCCCGTGACGTCGACCCGACCGCAACGCCGAATGCAACCGCAGCAGCCGCGCTGGCCACACCATCCGACCTGCGCGCGCTGGACGCGGCGCTCGGGGAAATCGGAACACCGGATACGTCGGTGGACCGGGGCGGTTTTCGCGCCGCGGCACTGGAGGAAATGGTACGAATCGCAGCACGGCTGGATGATCTGTTGCCGGCCCAGGCCGAGGTCCTCGCGACCTACTATCTTGCCGGGCATCGCCTCGAGGAATGGCTGGCGGCCGAGAAAAACCTCCCCGCCTTCCGGTTCTGGCCGAGGTTTCTGCTGGCGATCGCCGACCAGATTGAAGCCAGCACCACGGCTGTCGATCAGGCCATCACAGTCGTTCAGCTGACGGCCGAGCAGCGGTTCTCCGTTTCCGGTGAAGCGCGCTGGCGGAACGAATGCCGGATGGCTCTGCGCCGTGCCGCCCGGGACCTGCTCGTCGCGAAAACGAGGTCGGCTGGAAACGACAACGCCGTGGCCTGGGACAAAGCACGGGTCGCCTGCGAGCGGATTTTTGCCAGCCGGGATCAGCTGGTCATCTTCCTGCTGGGCCGTGAGGATCACCTGGACTCAAGCAGAGACCATCAGGGTGGCGGGCCCCCGGTAATGAACCTGCCACTGATTTCGCCGGATCGTCGCCAGCCAGACAACGCGCTGACCAGGCAAATCCAGTTCGACCTGCAGCTCATGGATGCCATTCTCGGGCAGTTGGACCTGATTGATCCTGTCCCTGGTCAAATCAGGCCGTCAAGTCTCGCCCTGTATTGGAAGGGGTACCATGATCCAGGACATGCCGCAAACCTTGCGCGACAGCTTCGCGGCGCCGAGGAATGTTTGCACTCAGTCGTCGCAGTCTGGATCACTTCCGGATACTGGGAGCTTTTGAGTCGATGATTGCGACGCGGAACCAGCCTGAATCCGGTCCCTGTGACTTTAACCACCACCCCCCGGTCAGCGGCCGGGTCGTCGTGGTGGCGGCCCTTGTGTGGCTTTCAAACTGGTTGCTGATTGGTCCGCAGGTTGCCTCGGGCGACACCGTCTGGCTGCGCGACTTGAAGGCCGCGCCGCTGCACGGCCGAATCGTCGCCGTCGATGAAACGGCGGTGCGGCTGGTGGTCGCGCGGGACGAAGGACCTGAGACCCTTGCGATTCCACGGACCGAAGTGCGCGCCTGGCACGAGGTGATCGACGAAGCCAGCCTGGAAGCACTTGGGTCCGACCAGCGCGAGGACTATCTGGCGATGGCCATTGAGCTGTCGGCCTTCCGTTTCGATCCGTCGGCCCGGCAGCTGGCCGTCGAGCTGGCGCTGATCGCGCTTTCACTTTCGGCTGAAGCCGGCGATGAAACGACTGGCCGGCGCGCGTGGCTGCTGTTGTACGCGGAGCTGGAACAGCCCGAACAGCGCGCGCGATGCCTGGCGGCCGGTAAGGAACTGGGATTCGTCGCCAGAGAATATCGGGATGTGGCCTTCAATGAAGGCGCTGCCAGCAGGGCGACGCCCGTTTCAGACGCACAACTCCGGCAACTTCTTGCGCTGGTTCGTGGAATGCGACGAGGAGAGCCCGATCAGGCGTCGCCCCGGATTGCCGAAAAAGAACTGGAAACCCTGCTGGGGCCCTGGCGTCATCTGGTGACAGCGGCCGAGCTGGTCGCGTGGCGCGGTGAAGCCCGACTTTCGGACGCGGCCCTGTTGCGGTTGCTGGACCTCGAAACCGTGCTTGAGCAAGGCGGCCCGCCGGCGATTGAGGACCCGGACGACTGGTCGGTTCTGGCGCGGCTGGAACCAGTACCCATCCCGTCGCCGCGGGAGGTCGTCATGAACATCACCGGCTTCGATCCGGGCCCGACGAGATGGCAAAACGGGAAGTGGAGTCAATAGTTGCCGATGGAAAACCGCACGGAAACGAGCCTGCCGTTCGGCGCCGGCACAAATGGACCAAAAAAACCCGATCACCGTTGGGGCCAATTATTCCCGATGCCGGGAGCTGGCCCTGCGCTTTCGATCAGTTCCCTGAATCGTCGGCCGCGAACTCGGGTTTCTGGCTGGTTTTCCGCGCGCGATCGGTGTTGGTGCCGACCAGTTCGAGAATGGCGCGGGTGCCGGCGTCACCGAGGCGGGGCTTGGCGAGGCGCAGGATGCGGGTGTAGCCGCCCTTGCGGTCTTCCATCGACGGAGCGATATCGCGGAAGAGGATGCGGACGGCCGCCTTGTCGCGGAGCATCGTGAAAACGCGACGTCGGGCGTTGATCACCGGAGCGATGGCCTGGACCCAGCGGGCGTGATTGGGGCCTTCGCGCCAGGCTTTCCAGGCCGGTGTGTTGCGATCAGCCGAAGTGCCGAACTCGGCGGCGGCCTGCTGGGCAGGCAGCGCCTTGCGGGCGATGGTGATGCAGCGCTCGATGATCGGGCGAACTTCCTTGGCCTTCTCCAGCGTGGTCACGATCCGGCCTGGAACGGCGGGCGGGCTGATTGCGGTTTTGCCGTCCGCCTGGAACATGCCTTCGAACCACGCGGGATCGCGCTTGGTCAGAAACAGGGCGCACGCCAAGTTGCGGAAGAGTGCCCGGCGGTGGCTGGAACTGCGGCCGAGCCGGCGACCTTTGCGGCGGTGTCTCATGGCGGTGGGTGATTCGGTTGGAGAGGCGTTGGACGGTGGAGGGCGAATGGGGGTCGCAGGTTGCGCGGTCACCGGGCGGCCTGCGCCGCTCCGCTACCAAAAAAACTAGCCGATCATCGGGCTGCGGGGGACCCGCATGCCGAGGTGGAGGTTCATTTCGCCGAGCTTCTGGCGGACTTCGTCGAGCGTCGTTTCGCCAAAATTGCGGATGTCCATCAGCTGGTCCTCGGAGTACTGGACCAGATCGCGGACCGTGCGGATGCCGGCGTGTTCGAGACAGTTGTTGGCCCGCACGCCGAGATTCAGCTCGCGGATGGGCGTGTTGAGCCGCGATTCGGCGGCGGCGTCCATCCCGCCCATCGCGCGGGGCTGGGAGTGGACCTGCGGGCCGAGCTCGACGTACTGCACGAACGGGTTGAGGTGCTTGCGGAGGATTTTGGCCGACTCGACCAGTGCCATTTCGGGATTGATCGATCCGTCGGTCCAGATTTCCAGCGTCAGCCGGTCGTAGTTGGTCCGCTGGCCGACACGGGTTTCCTCGACTTCGTACCGGACGCGCGTGACCGGACTGTAAATCGCATCGAGCGGGATAATGCCAATTTCCTGGTCGCGACCGGTCTTCTGCTCGGCTACCGGAACATAGCCGCGGCCGTTCTGGACGACCATTTCCATCATGAACGGCGCGTCGACCGAAAGCGTGGCGATGACGAGCTCGGGATTGATGATCTGGACCTCGCCGCCCGTCTGGATATCGGCACCGGTGATCGGTCCGGCCGTGTTCCGTTCGACGGTGATGACCTTCATCTGCTCGCTGTTGTTCTTGACGACCAGAGTCTTGATGTTGAGCACGATCTCGGTGACGTCTTCGACGACGCCCGGGATCGAAGTGAACTCGTGGTTGGCACCGCGAATCTTGAGTTCGGTGATCGAGCTGCCTTCGAGGCTGCTGAGGAGGATCCGCCGGAGGCTGTTGCCGATCGTGGCTCCGAAACCGCGCTCGAACGGCTCGACCGTGAACTTGCCGTAGTTCCGGGAGAGCGTTTCGCGCTCGACGTTGACCTTGCTGGGAAGTTCCAGTCCGCGCCAGCGAATGTGCATTTGTGGGGTCTCCGTGGAAGTGAACGGTGAACGGAAAACAGGCCGGCAGCCCAGGCGGCGGAACCGTGCGGCGGGCAGGCGGTCAAACGCGGCGTTTTTTGCGCGGCCGGCAGCCGTTGTGGGGGATCGGAGTACAGTCCTCGATCGATTTGATGTTCAGGCCGGCACCCTGCAGGCCGGTGATCGCGCTTTCGCGGCCGCTGCCGGGACCTTTGACGCGGACATCGATTTCCTTCATGCCGACTTTCATGGCCTTTTCGGCCGCCTGCTGGGCGGCCATCTGGCCGGCGAAGGGCGTGCTCTTGCGGCTGCCCTTGAAGCCACAGGTACCGGCACTGGCCCAGCAGAGCGTCTCGCCCTTGGGGTCGGTGATGGTGACGGTGATATTGTTGAAACTGGCGTGAATGTGGGCCACGCCGTAGGTCACGCTTTTGCGGACCCGTTTTTTGGTTTTGACCTTGCCCATGGAGCAGGAATTTCGATGAACGGAGTGGACGGAATGGACAAGAACGAGGACGGGACGGAGGGACCTGTTACTTCAGATCCTTGACGCCCTTCTTGCCGGCGACGGTTTTCTTGGGACCCTTGCGGGTGCGGGCGTTGGTGCGGGTCCGCTGGCCACGAACGGGCAAGCCAAGGCGGTGGCGGATGCCGCGGTAACACTTGATGTCCCGGAGCCGTCCGATGTTCTGCTGGACCTGACGACGAAGAGGACCTTCGACGGTGTAATCGCGTTCGAGGATCAGCGCCATCCGGGCGATGTCTTCGTCGGTCAGCTCGCGGGCTTTGGTGTCGATGCTGACGCCGGCCTTGTGGCAGACTTCACGAGCAACTGCCGGACCCACTCCGTAGAGATAGGTCAGCGAAATGACAGCCCGTTTGTCGTTGGGGATGTCAACACCGAGAATACGAGGCATGGAGGGCTGCTCCCTGGAATCAAGGCCAACGTTGAACTGGAGGACTCAGGCAACTGTGCAAAGGCTCAAGCCCAAGCTGGGAGTCGCCACGGTCTTGCACGGACCTGAACCATCCGGCTGATCGTGGCCAGGCCTTCGTGCGGGGGCCGGCAACTGCCTTGTCCGGATGGGTTTGTCTTTTCCGATCCTCGTCAAAAGCCGACAGCGAGCCGATCCAACCGGATCAGCCTTGGCGCTGCTTGTGCCGGGGGTTGACGCAGATCACGTAAACGCGACCCTTGCGTTTGACCACTTTGCAATGCTCGCAGACCTTGCGAACGCTAGCGCGGACCTTCATCGCGACCAACCCGTCGTTTTCGCAGCTGGATGGGAAACGAGGAGTATAAAGCCTTAACCTCCCGTTCGGCAAGGGCCTGAGAGCCTGCTCGGAAATGGGTCAGACCCTCTGCAAGATTGTCATCGCTACTTCGAGGTGACGAAAAACCGGAAAATTGCCACTTTGGGGCCCATGCGTGGAGAGGTCCAGACCCCTGTTCGGACAGGCTCTGAAAACGGACAGCCACTGCGTTTCTCCCGATTCTCAGCGGAAGACTCTTTTCGAGAGGCGGCACCTGCCCGGCTGATGGATCGATTGGCTGGACTTGGCGGAAAGTGAAACAGGGCAATTCAGGCAAGCCACTCTGGCTGCGGAGAATCTTCCGCATTTTCGCATTGTAACGGTCCGAAAAAGACGGATGGGGCGCTTTCCACAGTCGTGGAAATCGCCGCGCAATCGCCTGTCAGACGCATTCGAACGTAGATCGAACCCATATGTCCATTCCCTGGTTTGGGGTGCAAAAACCCCGCCCGTTGGCGATTTCGCTGGTCATGTGGATGGTTGGCACACACTTCCAGTCATGCCTTCCAGCCAGGGCATTGCAGCCCCAGCAACTTCGCCCATCCGGGACGAACCCGGTTAACCAGGACGAGCCCTCTCTCGATTCCGAGTCACGCGTTGCCCTCGCCCTTTGGCTGAAATCCGAACTCGACTCGGCGCCTCTTCAAGCCCGCTCGACCTTCGTTGATCAAGGCAGCGAAAGCGCACCGAATGAATACGAAAATCTGCGCGGCAACATTCCCGAAGCCTGTTTTGGCGAAGGACCTGGAGTTCAGCTGGCGGCGGCTGAGTCGGTTTGGCCGCCCTGGAGCCAGCCGGCGGAGCCCATTCCTGGCTCGGACTACCGGCAGGATCCAGGCGGCCCGGCACCCATCGCGTTGCCGGTGGCTCCCGTTCCAGGATACTCGTCCATCATTCATTCGCCGGCACCGCATTCCGTCAGCGGAACCGGGGCGCCAGCCGTCCGCAACCCCGAAGGTGTTGATCCGCACTTTGAGGTCTTCACGAAAAGCCAGTATCCGTCGGCGGCCGAGTGTGCGACTTGCCATCAACAGATCTACGACGAGTGGGCGAGCAGCAGCCATGCCTATGCTTCCGTCTCACCGATGTTCCATGCGTTTGAAGACACGATCACCCGACTCGCGCAGGGCACCGTCGGCTATTTCTGTCTGCGCTGCCACGCCCCGGTGGCTACGGCGATGGGAGTCGACCGGACGACGCCGATCTTCGCCGGCCCGCAGGTCTTTCGCGAAGGCGTTACCTGTGTCGCCTGTCATCGCGTGAAGTATCCCTATGTGAAATCAAACGGCGAACGCCGGATCGAGCCGGGCAGTCTCAACGCACCGGTCTATGGAAGCAGCGCCGGCACTGGCAGCTCCGTGGCGGTCAAGTACCTTGACTTCTTCAAAGTCAAAACCGGTCCGCGCGACAGCTCTCCCGCCCAGCCGATCCACCAGCGCTCGATCCAGTTCGAAGAGCTGACCGAAGCGACTTTCTGCATGTCCTGCCACCAGGTCGCCGTTCAGCCCGGCATCAAGCTTGAGGTCGTCTGGGACCAGTACCGGGCTTCGCCGGCCTGCCGCGAGGGCGTTTCCTGTCAGGACTGTCACATGGGTCGTGTGCCAGGCCGGAATGAGGGCTATTCCGTCGGACCTGCCGCCGTCGTCAACAACCTCGTCGTCGATCCGGAAAGAAGGCACTCCAACCACCTTTTCTACGGGCCCGGCTATCCGATCGCGCACCCGGGCGTGTTTCCATTCGAGAACCAGCCGGAACGCTGGTCGTTTGCCCAGTGGCAGGAGTTCGACTGGCGCAGTGGCTGGGGCACCGAAGCCTTTGAGCAACAAGTCGCCACCCGAACGACTCAGGCCTGGTTCCCACCCATTTGGCAAAACGTCGACGACCGGATGGACGCGCGGGAAAAAATCGGCCGCAACCTCGAACGGCTCGCGGTGAAGAAAGACATCCGCCGCCAGGTGCTCGAAAACGGCTCGCGCATCGACGGACCGCACTTTGACCAGCGGCTCTGCGCCGACCGGCCGCTCAGGTTCGACTACGACGTGACCAATACCAATCCCGGCCACAACCTGCCGAGCGGCTCGCTCGGCGCCCAGCCCCAGGTCTGGGTCAACGTGGTCCTGATTGGCCCAGGCGGCAACCGGCTCTGGGAATCGGGACACCTCGACTCGTGGGGCGATCTCGCCGACCAGCATTCGGTTGATGTGGTCAGGGGCGACCTGCCGCTCGACCGGCAACTGGTCAACTTCCAGACGAAGTTTCTGACCAGCAACGTCAAGGGGACCGATCGCGAGATGCCGCTGCCGGTCAACGTCGACTTCGACCAGCTGCCGTTCCTCCGCCCGCCAGCCCAGCCCACGTCCGTGATTAACCATCCGCCCACGATCAGGATGGAAGCCCACTCGCTGCCGCCGAACGGCTCGCGAACCTGCCACTACACGGTGCCCGCCGAATGCCTCGACGGACCGGGGACCTACCGGCTGACCGTCCGGCTCCGCAGCCGCGCCGAACCGATGTACTTCATGCGTTTCTGCAATGCCACTCCCGAAATGATCCGCATGATGCAGGAGTGGACCGTGGACTTTCACGTCCAGTCGGTGGTGTTCGAGATTGAACCCTGAAGTGGCGCACAGCTCCGCTTTGCGTTCCACGTCCTTCTTCCATCCGCGTCCATTCCCGTGACAACCCTCCGCAACCGTCCCGCCAGCCAGCTGCTGATCGCGGCGACCGTCCTGGTCGTCGTCGGATGCTGTCTGTTGCGCAGTGCGACCGAGCGCATCGACGTCGCGGCCCAGGCTGGTTTCCCCGTCCGTTTCATCCGGCTGTCGGAAGTGGTGGAACGGCCGGCAGAAATCCGGCCGGCGCTCGCTGCCCGACAAAGGACTTCGGTTTCAGCGGAAGTCGCGGCTCTTCCAGTGGCAGGATCGACGGCACCTCCGAAGCTGCAACTGCCATCCCATGCTGGCCCTGCGTTTGTCAGCCACCCATCCTTCGCTGACGCTTCCGGCTCGTTGACAACTACTCCCGTCGTTGAGGCTTCCGGCTCGTGGGCAAAAGCAAGTGTTGGCAACCTGCGGCCAGCGACGGTGAGGATCGACAGCGAGGATGGGCCACCTCTGGTTTCATCCGATGCCGGGAACAACGAAACGCTCTTCCCGCGCAGTCTGGAATTGATGCCCCCGCCGCCAACCGGTAATGTCCACGCCGCGAGCAACGGGGGTACGAGCGACGTCACATCTCCGCGGACCGGCTCTCGATTTCAGCTTCCTCGCGTAGTGGCCGGAACAGCCAGTCCCAGCCCGGCCATCAGCGCTGCGAAAAAAGCATCAACTTCAACAAGCCTGAACCTTGCACCCCTCAGCCCGGTCCCGCCCAACACGCGACCACCGGCACCACAAACGCCCGACCTCAATCGCGCGTCGTTCTTCAAGCTGGCCGAGCAGCCCCAGGTGGGCGAGCACTTCCATCAATCGCCTCCCTGCATCGACCCGCGTGCGGGAGCCATTCCAGCCGACATTGCCGATTTTCAGCCTGCCCCTTGCTTCGACTTCACCCACGACCCGGCCGCCGCACTCGATATCTATGCAGGGAAACCCTGTCAGCCGACACAGCGGCCGTGGCTGGAACTAGGCCGGTGCTGGTACGACAAGGGTCCGCTGCCAGCCAGTCAAAGCTGGTTTGGCTTCCACAACCCCGACCAGTTCCAGTTCATCCTCGCCGGCGACCAGCGGATCGCTTACGCCTCCAACACCCAGCGGAACGACTCCACGTCGCTGATCGCCGCACAGCTTAACCTCGACTTCGACCTGCGGCTGACATCGACCGAACGGTTTCACTGGTTCATCCAGCCCTTGACTCAAGGCACGCAGAACTCGCGCTGGCTGCTCGACGAAGACGAGTTCGACTCGGAGCTGAACGCCGATTTTCTGTTCGGCTATTTCGAAGGCGATCTCGGGGCGATGGTCGGCGGCTGGCGCGGCCAGACCCTGCCGTTCGACCTTCCGTTTTCGCTCGGCGTCATGCCGCTGGTCCTCCAGAACGGTGTCTGGATGGAAGACGCTATCCTCGGCGTCGCCGCGACCTTGCCGGCCCAGAACCTGCCCAGGCTCGGCGTGTCCAACTTCGACATCACGTTTCTCGCCGGCTACGACCAGCTCGACAGCCCGGCGTTTGAAGGCGACGACAACGCGGCAAAGATTTACGCGATCCTCGCCTTCATCGAAGCCTGGGGCGGCTACGTCGAAGCCGACTACGCTTTCCTCGAAGACCGAAGCGCTGCGCGCGACCGCAGCTACCACAACGCCGCCATCGGCTACACCCGGCGGTTCGGACTGCTCTCCAACTCGACCCGCGTGATCGCCAACGCCGGCCAGTCAACCGCGGGCGGACCGAACACGGCCGACGGTGTGTTGCTGCTCAGCGAAAACTCGCTGATCACCAGCTCGCCCTACAGCTGCGTGCCCTACCTGAACCTGTTCGCAGGCTTCGACCGGCCGCAATCCGCAGCCCGCCAGGCGGCGGCAGGAGGCGTGCTGCGGAATACGGGCATCCTGTTCGAGACCGACAACCTGACCGGCTACCCGACGCTGGACCCGACTGCCAACGAGACCTTTGGCTTCGCCGCAGGACTTAACCTGCTCGCCCCGGACTTCTCACAACAGCTGATTCTCGAAGCTGCGTGGCTGGGCACGATGGGCGATGATGCCACGCGGGTCACCCGCGGCAACCAGGGCGGAGTCGGGGCACGCTACCAGCTGCCGCTCAGCCATCGCGTGATCCTGCGGATGGACGTCATGGCCGGCTTCCTCGAAAGCGACGCCGACGTGCACGGCGCGCGGATTGAGATGCGACGCAAGTTCTGAACCGGGTTTGAACCCCGCCGATTCAGTTCCAGCGAACCTTGCGCCCAAACACCAGCACGGCGGCGAGAAAGAGCCCAAATCCTCCGCCGACAATCAGCGGCGGGGTCCCGGCCACGGTCAGCGCCAGGCGGGTTGCACCCACTCCGTGCAGGATCACGCTGCCCACGATGATCGCGAAAATTATTGCCACGGTCTTCAGCAGCGTATTGCGGTGCGACGAGCTACCCGCGCCAGCCTGGCTTAACGTGCCAAGGACGTAAACAATTGTACTGCCGTCGACGATCCACGCGACGAGCAACAGGATGTGTGCAATCCGGTCCGCAGTCTTCACTCCATCACCCTGCCCGACTTCTGGTTCAGCTGGTGAGGCCAGCATCAGCCAGACCGTCGCGGCGGCGATCGCCATCCAGACCAGCCAGGAAATGACGGGGATCGGCCAGAGTCTGCCACCGTTCAGTCGCCCGCCCCAGGGAATCAGGCAACCGGCGAGCCTGTTCTTCCAGGTCACTTTGTCTGTCGCCGATGTCCACAACAAAAGCGTCCCCGCACAGCAGGCGATGGCCCCTACAGCGGCCCAGACGGCCAGAGCCATGCCGCCGCCGAGGAACAGCCCCAGACCCCAGACAGCCATCACTGCGAGCAGGATCAGGATCGCGCGCTGGACCAGAGAAAAAATCATCGCTCCTCCGGCGCGGCGTTCTCAGAGCCTGTTCGGGAATCGCCGGGGTCTGACGCCAAATCGCGCAGTCTTCGGAGTGATTGGGGGTCTGACCCCTTCTCTTCGCGGTTCCCGGACAGGCTCTCAGCTTGACGTTGGCTGAGCAGGAAACCCGTCAGTCGCACGACGGTGCCGGCGAAAACGGCGACCGTAAACCCGCTGGCCGCCGGCCCGACACTCGTCCGGATGTAGAGCTGGCTCCAGACCACGAGCAGAATCGCGCTGACGAGCGACCCGGCAAAATTCCACCACGGCCGGCCCGCGGTCTGCAGGGCCGTGGTCAGGACATAACTCGCCCCCAAACCGATCATGCCGACGCCGAGCATCGCGACCATCGCGCCGTTGCCCAGATACTCACTGCCAAACATCAACCCCAGCAACCAGTCACCGCGCACGGCCAGCAGCGCCGCCAGCGCCCCCAGCACGACAGTCACCGTCAACAACGATTGCCAGGTCAGCGGCCCCAGCTTCGCCCAGCCCCCGACGTGCCACTCTCCGGCTGCCCGTGGACCGAGGTAGCCCGAATAGCCCAACAGGAACGGATTGGCCAGCAGGACCACCGTCATGCAGGCCGTCAGCTGCCCCGCCGCGCGATCGCCCAGGAAAAATGCGAGGTGCCAGGTGAGATAGAACATCATCAGGACGCTGCAAAAATTCTCGCCGGCAATCCAGCGGCCGTATCTCCACGCGAGTCCCGCGAAGTCGCGCGCACCATCCCTGTCCGGGCGGAACTCGCCGCGATAGCGGTGCAGCCAGAGTCCGATGAAGACGACGTTGGATAGCGTCATCAGTCCGAACGCCAGCCGGGCGTCGACCTTTGCGGCAAACATCATGGCCCCGAGCGCTACCAGCAGGATCAGCGAAACCACAGCGTCCAGCACGAGGGTTGCCTGCCGCACCTGATTGGCCAGCATCCAGCGGCGGCCAAATTCGCGGAGCAGCTGGAACGGGGCGAACCAGAGCAGCGCGACTCCAATAATCAACCAGCCTGCGGGCCAGGTACCGCTAAAACTCCGCCAGCCCATCATGCCGGCCCAGATCGCCAGCATCACCACCAATACGATCAGCCCCAGCCGCAACGCGCCCCAGGCAAACTCACGCCGCGTGCCATTGGCTTCACGCGCCGGCGAAAAGACAGTGTACGGCGTCGTGATCAGTGCTTCCTGAAAGCCCAGCATCACCATCACGATGCCCATCGCTGCGCCAAACAACCCCAGCTGTTCCGGGCCACCTGATCGGCCAACTCCCATCTGGACCAGCAGTCGCGTCCCGCTGATCACGGCCTGGTCGAGCAGGACCACCAGCAGCGGCCAATGCCTGACGAGCTGAAACAAAAGGCCAGACCGGTTGTGGAAGGGCAGGGGCAAATTCGGTTCCCGCGACAACAAGCCGATGGCGGCAGGCAAAAGGGCAGACAGCTCCAGCCCCCGTTCCTCTTGTTTTTTCAACGAAAACCTGGGGAATTGAAGCCTGACGCGCCAGCGAAGCAGATACCAATGCCGACTTCGCTTGCGCGTCAGGCTTCAATCAGCAGATACCAATGCCGACTTCGCTTGCGCGTCAGGCTTCAATCAGGGCAATCCATCCTGCTCACTTTGACAAATCCCTAGATTACTCCACACAGACTGCACAGCCCCAGCAGCCGCCGGGAATTCCCGAACGCCGGCGAAGCGTAGTAAACCCTGGCTTCCTCGCCGCGAAACCGGGCCTTGAACTGGGTGTGACCCACGAAGTTGTAAAACCAGCGATTGATCCAGCCGGCCCGGTGGTAGTAGCGGGTCGCCCAGTGCAGCATCCGGTTGGTGCGGAACTCGCGGTTCTCGAGGTTGGCCAGCGGCGAAAGCCCCAGCCAGACCGCCGGCACGCCTTCGGCCTGGAACACGCTGATCGCGCGCTTCATGATCGCCGGCTCGGCATATTGCGCCAGACCGGCCCGGCGACGTTTCATGCAGGTGACGTAGCCGGAAATCTTTCCATCCTTGTAAAGCGGGTCGAACACCACGAACGCCTGGAGCCTTCCCGCCTCGTCGTGCAACAGGAACCGCCGCACCCCCGGCTCGTCCTCCAGCACGATCGGCCGGTTGAGAAAGCGGACTTCTTTCCGTTTGACCGTTCGCGTCCGCCGCCACTCTTCGCTGACCGCTTCGATCGCGGCAGGGTCGGCGGCAAAACTCCCCTCACTGATCCGGTAATTCCGCCGCAACATCCAGTTGTCGGCATAGCGCAGCCACTCGCGCTGCTTGCCGCCAAACGTCCAGCTCGCCAGGTCCAGCCGCGTGTCGACGCCGACTTCGTTGATCCGGTAACGGAGCGACTCCAGTACGCGGGCCGTCGGCTTGGCACATTGCACGAATGTCGCCCCGCGGTGCGCCGCAATGAATTCGCCCAGCAGCTCCTCGAGCCGGTCCGGTGAACAAACCGGATCACCAAGTGCAAACGTCACACCCCACTTCCGTCGCCACGCGATGTAACCCCGTTCATCACCAAAGTACTCCAGCAACGGCTGGACCGCGGTCGAGTAAGCCAGCGAAAAATCGCCATGCTGACGGAGCAATTCCATCCGCGTCGCCAAAGGCACAACCGCCGAGTCATTCGACTGGCGGATCGCAGCCCAATGGGTCTGGCTCGGTCGGGGCCGTGAATCGGTCTGCTCCGAACGAGGTGGAACTCCGCGATCCAAGCCGGTGCGCGTTCCTGCTGGCTGGACCGGAATGGTTGGCAAGCCAGCTGAGCCGGCGTCAACAGTTGACATCATGCATCCTTGCCAGTCTTGCGGTGAATCCTGCCCAACGCGGTTCCGGGAGTTCGAGTTCCATGCCGGCTGGAACAGGACCGGGTTCTTCCAAATCTCAAATCTCAAATCTCAAATCTCAAATCTCAAATCTCAAATCTCAAATCTCAAATCTCAAATCTCAAATCTCAAATCTCAGATCTCAGATTTCAGACTCCTCACCGCACTACCACGATCCCGTTACGGCGAGTGCTCTTACCACCCCGACCGGATCCACTCAAGTCAAACTGTCAGCTTCCGGCTGCCAGCATCGGTTTGCTTTCACTGGGCGACGGCGAGTTTAGTACGGAAATCGTTCATCCAGCGGGCTGGCCGCGAGTTCCACCAGGAACTGGCCGACGCGTTCCACGATTCCAGCCATCACTTGCCGTCCCTTTTCCGGCGTCGCGGCGTACGGGTTACCGGCCCCCGAGTTGGTGGTCAACAGGTGCCACGGCCGCGAGATGGAGACCCAGCCTTCGTTGAGGGCGGCGAACCGCGACGGACTCTTGGCTCCCTCATCAGCCAGCAGCCGCCCGGCCGGATCGCGGGCCACCAAGTCGGGAAAGTACGCCAGCATGAAACTGGTCTCCAGCTCACCGGCATGATCGTCGCGGTGCTCCAGCAGCCGTCCGGCCAGGTCCCCGATCGCCTGCCACCAGTTGCAGAGAAACAGGCGTACATCGGTCTGAGGCCCCAGCTCGCGGAGCAGCGGCTTGAGATCATTTCCGCCGTGGCTGTTGAGCAGCAGGAGTTTCCGGATGCCGGACTGGCCGACCGATTCAACCACATCGGCGATCACGCGATGGAGGGTCGAAGGGTTCAGGTTGATCGCCAGCGGAAACTCGCGGAGATTCGTTTCAGTGCCGTAAGGGATCGTCGGCAGCAGTGCGACGCGCGCTCCGCGCTGGCTGGCCCAGCCGCAAAGCTCCTGGCCGATCCGGCGGGCTTCAAAACAGTCGGTCCCATAGGGCAAATGCAGATTGTGCGGCTCGGTCGCGCCCATAGGCAACACCGCCACCTCAAACCGCGCCGCCCGCACCTCGGCGAGGTTCATCAGCCCGAGTTCAAAAGGTCCAACCGTCATTCCCGATCCGCTCCGGCAATTCAGCGGCTGATTTTCAGTTCAGATCTTGACTTCCTGAGTTCAGCCAGCATGACATCCGTGATATTGGTGCGGCTGACATCCAGTTCGGCAAGCCCAGGCAGGTTGGCCAGTTCGCGGAGCGTGTCATCGTCAAGGTCGCAGCCTGTCAGGAACAGCCGGCCCAGCGAGGCACATGGTGCGAGGCTGGCGATCCGTGGCGCCGTCAGCGGCTGGCCACTGAGGTCGAGCCACTCAAGGGCTGTGCATTGCCCCAGCCTGGCGAACGCTTCGTCATCCAGGGGCGTGGCACCCTCGTTCAGGTTCAGTGCCAGTTCGCGGACCCGGGCCGGATTCAGCAGATACCGCTTGAAGTCGTCTGGCTGGACGGCGAGGTAGGGCGAGTAGGCCTCGTCCAGCCCGGCAAGCTCCAGGCCCACAGTGCGTTTCCAGGCATCCGGTTTGAGCCGGCCGGCGTAAAGCATCTGCAGGAACGCGATGAGGCCATCGCGATGCTTGCCCGCGCCGTCCGTCATCAACAGCTGGACCATTCCGGCCGACTGGCTGTAAAGATCGCGAATGTCGGTCCGGGCCTGGAACTGGGCGAGCGAGAGCTGGGCCAGTTCGGAGGACCGCACGAAAAAGTCTTCGCGAAACCGCCGCAACCGGCTGTATTGAAGCCGCGAAGCGTCGAACCCGCCCAGCGTCGCGAAGGGGCCGTGATCCTGGAGCGACTCCATGTACATCGCGATCCCCTCGCCCAGCCAGAGCCAGCCTTCGTCAAACACGCCGGGGCGGGCCTTGACCGTCTCCTGAAAAAACTGGTGGGCCAGTTCATGCCGCCAGGTCGCGAGTACGGCCTCCGACTGGTCGACGTAGAAGAACGAAACCGTCTGCTGGTCGCTGTAGTAGCCCGTCGACTGTTCGACCCCCGGAATCCGTTCCCGAAGTTGGGCGATGTACTCGTCACGACTGCCAAACAGGATCACGTCATGACGGCGGTTGTTTCGCGGCCGCGGCGCGTCGCCATCGAGCGTTCGCTGCAGACTGGCACCCGAACTCCAGAAGTCGAAAAAAACCTGTTGCCAGACCCAGCGCCAGCGTTCGGCCAGCCGGACCAGCTCCAGCGTTTCTGCTTCGCCTGCCTGCGCCGCGACGGAGAAATGGGCCGACTCGGCCAGCCGCCAGCTCCCGGCCGGCCAGTTCATCAGCGGATGCGGCCGGGTCGCTTCACGAATCCGCACTTTTTCTTCCAGCACCTGCCATTCGCCCAGCCCGCCTCGATGGCCGAGAACTTTTCGCGCAGCCGCATGATCGGGGTCCCAAAAGAGGACTTCGTGCAACTGCTGCCAGGTATCCGCACCCGCCCCGTCGCCGGGCCCCTTGCTGGCCCGTTCAAACAGGACCCTGGCCTGCTCAGCCGCAATCCCGCGCAGTTTTCCCAGTTCGCCCGGTTGCCAATCCAGCTCCACCGCCCTGCCCAATGCGCTGCCGCCCGCACCCACTGGCAAAAACAGATACTGCCGCCGCGGATCGCGCTGCCCGCCAAGGTGGCGCAACGTCATTAACCAATTCCGCGCTTCGGCAGATGCCAGCGCGGATTCATCGAGTTCATCCAGACCACCAACCAGGAATCCACCATCATTCGGGGTCTCGCCCGACTGAGCCGCGCTGAGCAGTTGATGCGAAGGACCTGCGGCCATGAAAAGCCAAAAAACAAGGCAGCCTGTCAGGTATCGTGGCCAGCCTGCTTTCCAGGCGAGGACACCTGCATTGACTATGGCCTCCATGTCATCCGATCGCCGAGCCAGATCGGGAATCGTGTGAATTGCCCTCGCCAGTAATCGGCAACATTTGGGGGGCCACGGCCTCACCTTCTTGACGCCGCGGCGGAAACGAGACCCATTTTCGGTCCCCGGTTCCCGAACCCTGCACCAGCTCGGCAAATATCCGGCCCACATCATTTCCCTGGCGCGCGGCCAGATCCCTGCGAACTGCACGAATCTCGTCATTGATCGGGTTGGGTTTCATCGCTCACTCCGGCCAGTTCGTCAGGGGTACAAATCACGGGCGGAACCAGACCCAAATCGCGACAAACCTGCTCGATTCGACCACGCGTAACTGGATTGGCAATGTGGGAAAAGTTCCATGTCGCCAGGTATTGTATTCCGTTCACCGCCGCCAACGAAACATGGGCCGCATCGCGTGGTTCGCTGGCGGGAATCGCCCGCCGATCGATCAAGGCCTGCGCGAGGGTTGTGGCTTGCGGCGACGGCAGAAGGTATTCCAGACTTTTCAGCAAGGCAAGTCGCTCAGCTGCTGCCACCGGATCGCCCGCGGCGCATTCTTCTTCAACCAGCCGCGAAACCACCAGCCGGAAACGGTGGCTTGCGGTCTGCCACCATTCCCGCGTCGAGATCTGCCGTCCAGCAACCACTGGGTCGCCAACAAGCTTGCTGGCGAGATGACCGATGACCGTGGTTTCAAGATAGACAGTTGATTTTTCCATCAAACAGAGACCCCATTACTGATTCGGGCCTG
Organism: Planctomycetota bacterium; assembly: GCA_031405895.1. Taxonomy (GTDB): domain Bacteria; phylum Planctomycetota; class Planctomycetia; order Pirellulales; family Pirellulaceae; genus BJ22. The sequence goes on along the minus strand of JANOFL010000005.1, from coordinate 676 downwards.
CACACGGCTGAGCTACAGCAGCTCCTCCAACCGGTCAACGAGGTCGCTGAAATGCTGCAACGCCGTGTCGACCGGTTCTGGCCGGGCCATGTCGACACCGGCACCGCGCAACAGTTCGAGCGGGTACTTGCTGCTGCCGCCCCGGAGAAAGCCGAGGTACTCGGCCAGTTCACCCTGGCCGCCGTGCAGGACCCGCTGGCTGAGCGCGATCGCGGCGCTCATCCCGGTCGCGTACTTGTAAACGTAGAACGACCGGTAGAAGTGCGGGATCCGCAGGCACTCGAGCGACAATTCCCCGTCAATCACGAAATCCGGGCCGAACCAGTCCTTGAGCAGCCCGCCGTAGACCGAACGGAGGGCCTCGACTGTGAGCGGTTCGCCCGCCTCGACCATCGCGTGGATGACCTTCTCGAACTCGGCGAACATCGTCTGGCGAAAAACCGTTGCGCGAATGTCGTCAATCTCGTGGTTCAGGATGTAGGCCCGCTGGCGTTCATCATGGGCGTTGCCGAGCAGGTGATGGCTGAGCAGCTGTTCGTTGAACGTGCTGGCGACTTCGGCGACGAAGATCGCGTAGTTGTAGGTCTCGTAAGGCTGTTGCCGGACCGAATGCCAGGTGTGCATCGAGTGGCCGGCTTCGTGAGCCAGCGTGAAGACATCGTTCAGCACGGCCGGC
>JANOFL010000409.1:0-15254 GCA_031405895.1 Planctomycetota bacterium | reverse complement strand
GGCTCCCCGGGCGCAGGCTAACGGCCCCTCGCAGAGCCCGCGGCTAGCGCCTTGCGGTTCACATGGATTTCAGTCCTCATTCCGCGTCGCAGACCCGCTCAAATTCGGCGACCAGTTCGGCGACGCTGAATGGTTTGCCCTGGACCTTGCTGAAGCCCCGGGCGGCAATGTGGTACCTGGCATTGACCAGCGTGCGGAGCTGGCCGCAGTTGAGCTCGGGGATCAGCACGCGGTCGTAGCGGTTGAGCAGTTCGCCGAGGTTGGCCGGAAATGGATTGACCCAGCGAAGATGGGCGTGGGCAATCCGGCGGCCGCCGCGGCGGACCTGTTCGACCGCGGTTTTGCAGGCACCCCACGTCCCGCCCCAGCTCAGGACCAGCAGTCCGTCAAGGTCGCCTTCGACTGACAGCGGTTCAATCACGGTCGAAACCAGCTCGACCTTTTTCGCCCGCGTGTTGGTCATGTGCTGGTGGTTGGCGGCCGAGTAGCTGATGTTGCCCGTGACGTCCTCTTTTTCGAGGCCGCCAATCCGGTGCATCAGGCCGGGAGTACCGGGCAAAGCCCACGGCCGGGCGAGCAGTTCATCCCGCCGGTAGGGCATGAACGGCTCGCCGTTTTCCAGTCCGGCCGGGTGCTTCACCGGGATCGGGGCGAGGCTGGCGATGTCGGGGATTTTCCACGGCTCGGCCCCGTTCGCGATGTAGCCGTCGGAGAGCAGAATCACCGGCGTCATGAAACGGGTCGCGACCCGCCAGGCTTCGATCGCCACGTCGAAGCAGTCGGACGGGCTGCGCGCTGCGACGATCGGCAGGGGCGACTCACCGTTGCGGCCGTACATCGCCATCAACAGGTCGGCCTGTTCGGTTTTGGTCGGCAAGCCGGTGCTCGGGCCACCGCGCTGGATGTCGATCACGATGATGGGCAGCTCCAGCATCAAGGCGAGGCCCATCCCTTCGCTCTTGAGGGCAATGCCGGGCCCGCTGCTGGTGGTGACGCCCATCGCGCCACCAAAGGCTGCTCCGATGATCGAGCAGATGGCCGCGATTTCGTCTTCGGCCTGAAAGGTCCGCACGCCGAAGTTCTTGTACTTGCTCAGCTCGTGCAGCACATCACTGGCTGGCGTGATCGGATAGGCGCCGAGAAAGAGCTCCTTGCCACTCAGCTGGGCGGCCGCCATCAAGCCCCAAGCGAGGGCCTGGTTGCCCATGATGTTGCGGTAATGTCCGGGCGGGAGGGCGGCAGCGGCGACCTGATACGTCGAAGCAAAATGTTCGGTCGTTTCGCCGTAGTTCCAGCCGGCCATCAACGCGCGCCGGTTGGCTTCGGCGATGGCCGGTTCCTTCTTTGCAAAACGGGCTTCAATGAACCGCAACGTCGGTCCGGTGTCGCGGCCGAAAAGCCAAAAGACGAGGCCCATCGCGAAAAAGTTTTTGCACTGGTCAGCCTGCTTGGACGAGAGGCCGGTTTCGGCAACCGCGGTCACGGTCAGTGTGCTGATCGGGACTTCGATCACGCGGTAGGCTTTGAGGGCCGGATCGAGCCGCGGGTCCTGGTCGAGCTTGGCCAGCTTGAGGTCCTTGGCGGCGAAACTGTCCGAGTTGAGGACGAGGATGCCGGCCTTCTTCAGGTCCGCAAGGTTGGTGACCAGCGCCGCCGGGTTCATGCAGATTAGCGCATCGAGCCCATCACCCGGCGTGAAAATCTCTTCCGACGAAAAATGCAGCTGGTAGCCGGAAACGCCGGCCCGGGTTCCGCGCGGGGCACGAATCTCGGCCGGAAAGTCCGGAAACGTCGCGATGTCGTTGCCGGCAAGGGCCGAGGCGTTGGTCAGTTGCGAGCCGAGCAGCTGCATCCCGTCGCCCGAATCGCCGACCATCCGGACGGTGATGCCTGGGACATGGTGCGCGGGCTTGGACCGGGGAAGGAATTCAACAGGAGTCGCAGTCATGGGTCGCCCGGGAGATTGCGGCGCGGAGTCGCGCGGCACCTGAAATCATGGGTGGGAGGCGGGGGTTGTGCAAATCGCGTCCCTGCCGCCGGCCGCTCCCGTTCTCCTCGCGACCAATTTTCACACAGCCCACTGTTTTCCGAAAGGGGGAAATTCGGCTATTATTCCGGCCCCGCGAAGGCCCGGACGGCCTCGACCAACGCCCCTACGAAAGCCATTCTGTCGCCATGGAACAAACCCTCGTCCTTCTCAAACCCGACTGCGTGCAACGCCGTCTGATCGGCCGGATTATTGGTCGCTTCGAGGAAAAAGGCCTCGACCTCGTGGCCATGAAGCTGATGAAAGTGACGCCCGAGCTGTCGAAAAGGCACTACGCCGAGCACGTCGCCAAGCCGTTTTACCAGGGCCTCGAAGATTTCATCACCGGCGCTCCCGTCGTCGCCATGGTGATCCAGGGCCTTGAAGCGATCCGCGTCGTACGGGAAATGCTCGGCAAGACCAACGGCCTGCAGGCCGCACCCGGCACCATCCGCGGCGACTTTAGCAGCAGCCGCCAGATGAACCTCGTCCACGCCTCGGACGGCCCCGAAGCCTCCGCGCGCGAAATTGCCCTTTACTTCAACCCCGCCGAACTGTGCCCCTACAACGTCTGCCTCACCCCTTGGATGCGCGCCGCCGACGAGTAGGGTGCGTGACAACGCACCAGTCAATCGACCACGCACCAATCCTCGTTCCACGGCTCTGCCGTGGAATCCCGGCGCGCCGGGAACCAGAGGCTCCGCCTCCCGTCCGCTCCGGCTCCTCTATTCGTAGCTGGCAAGCTTGAGCATCGCCACAATTCCCTGTCATCTCGTCTGGCGGACAGGTTATGAATTCTGCTATCAGCGAACTGGCGACCGGCTTTCCCCGTAGGGACTGGATGTCCCAGGAAAACCAACGCCAACCATGGACGGACGCCATGCGCATTTTGCTGTTTGCCGCCTTGCTTGCCCTCGGTGCTGGGATTGAGTCCGGATCTGCCCAGCTGGCCAATTCCAGCGAGTTCATCGAGGCGACTTCTCCGCTCCTGACCGGCGGCAGCGTCACCAGCCGGACGGCACCGAGCGAAGGGCTTCGGACGTGGTTTTCGCCGAACTCTCCGCCCGGCGCAACAGAACCGCGCGAGACATCGGTTGCCTCCGGAATGGGAGTGACGCAAGGCGCTACTATCGGGAACGGTGCGAGTTCAACCAGCTACCCCTACCCCGGCCTTCCAGCGGGCGGCATTCAGGTCGCCCAGGCAACGGTCATGCCGTTTGACCCGTTCGCAAGCACGTCGGCAGCTGCCCAATTGCCGACGCTTGGCATCACGCCACAATCCAGCCTCCGTCCAGGCTGGCAAACCGGGACAACGACCGGTGGCCTGCCTCCAGTTGGGCCACCTGCGGCGAACCTGACGCCAGCCCTGACTCCCGGCACCGGCGGGTTTGCTTCACCGACGATCCAGTATCCGCAGGTTCTGCCGCCTGTCTCCGGACCAACAACGGGCTCGACCGGGTTCCGTCCGCTCGTAAGACTCAAAAACATGCCGCCGGGGAGCTACCTTGGCCAGGGCCTGCTTGGACAGCCCAAGGCCTACGTCGATGGCCAGCCAGTCCGCAATCTGTTGCGCTATGTATTCATTTGGTAAGGCAAGATGTAGAGCAATTGTCCTCAATTGCTCCGACGTCTTGGGCTCCCGCGCACGTCGTTCCAGATGAAGAATTGATGGATTTGCTGTTGAAGGGTTCGGGCTACGGGTTGCGGGGTTGGGAAACCAAGAGTGCGGAGCAATTGGGGACAATTGCTCTACTTCATCTCGCGTTCGCAACGATGTGCGGGAGCAATTGGGGACAATTGCTCTACATTCACAAACCAGTCCATCAATCGCCAACCTTCAGGAAAGGCGAGCGGGCTGGCCGCAGCAGTTGTTTCCGCGTACCTGACGGAGCCGTCTGGCGCGATGCCGCTACCGGCCGCCACAAACGGCACATCGCCGTGGGTATGCGTTTTCGTCCGCAGCAAAGTCGGGTGGTCGGGCGTGACCAACATCCGCCACGGGCTCACTTGGCGCTCCAAAAGGTCGAGCAGCGGTCCGACGATGTGGGCATCCACCGCTTCAATCGCCGCGAGTTTGGCTGCCAGTTCGCCTTCGTGCGACGCCTCATCCGTCGCTTCAATGTGAACCGTTACGAGGTCGAACTCGCTCAGGGCGTCGATCGCGTACCGGCCTTTGGCAGCATAGTCGGTGTCGGTGTAGCCCGTGGCACCCGGCACATCGATTACATGCCAGCCGACCAGCCGCGCCAAACCGCGCAACAAGTCGACCGCCGTGATCATGGCACCTCGAATCCCGTGTCGCGACTCAAACGACTCCAGCTTCGGCCGCTTCCCAAGTCCCCAGAGCCATAGGTTGGTCGCTGGCGGCTTGCCATCGGCGATCCGCTGCTGGTTGATTTCGTGACCGGCGAACCAGTCGACGCTTTGGCTCATCAAATCGCTCAACATGCCGCTCCCCGGCCCGCGGGGGAAATGGTCGAGCACGGCCTGGCCGGTCAAGTCGTGCGGCGGCGTGGTCCGCGTGTCACTTGAGAACGGAGCCGACTCGCGCGAACCCTGCCAGACTGCGAGGTTGCGATAGCTCACTCCCGGAAAAAAACGGATTGGACTCTCGTTCGGCAATTGTGCCTGGGCCGTCGCGAGCAATGCCGACGCCTCGGCCGAACTGATCTGTCCGGCTGTGAAGCTGGACATCGCCTGGTTGGCGATCGTGACCAGATTGCAGCGGATCACCCAGTCATCATCGGCCAGCGGAATGCCCTGGGCCACCGCCTCGATCGCGGCCCGTCCGGTGTGGTAACGGGCCGGCTCGTAGCCCAGCAGGCTCAGGTTGGCGACATCCGATCCGGCCGGAAACCCGGCCGGAGTGTGATTGGCCCGGCCGACAACTCCCAAGGTCGCCAGCCGGTCCAGGTTCGGAGTCCGGGCCAGCTCCAGCGGCGTCCGGCCGCCCCAATCCGCGAGCGGCTCATCCGCCGCCCCGTCCGGGATCACGATTACATATCTCAACGGTCATCCTGCTGTTTCTGGGCGGCGGCCGCCGAGTTCCTGTGCTCAACCTTGAACGCCTCCCATTTCGCTAACGCATCGCGAAAGGGATCAACATCGGTGACCCACGTCTGACCGAAGAGCCGGTCGATCGCTCCGATCTCACCAAGAATGCTTCTGCCGAGGACCATGGCCGCAAGCAGGGGTGCCAACGCCGCGAGATAGCCGCGGACAATCTCCCGGTCGGACGGACGGGTCGAATCCCCGATGCCATGCGAAAAGCTCTCGATCACCCTGGCAATTTCTCGTTGCATTCGCGTGTCCCTGCAACCAACGGTCAATCCAGAATCGTCAGCTGCTCCATTACCTGCAATCCACCCGGCATAGTACGAATCGTATCAACCGCCGCCGCAACGTGACCGGCCCGGGCAAGGTGCGTCAGGATCACCAGCGGGATGGTCTGTCCGCTGGGAGTTGTCGAATCGGGTTGCCAGACCGAGGCAATCGAAACCTGCCGGGCTCCCAGGGCACCGGCCAGTGACGCGAGGGTCCCCGGCTGGTCGGGAACGGCAAACCGCAGATAGTAGCGGCTGGCGATGGATTTGGAGTCGGCGATCCGGTCGGCCGGCCCCTCGCTGGACCACCAGTTGAGATTCCTGAATGTGATCGCCGCGCGCCCGGTCGCGATGTCGATCATGTCGGCGACAACAGCGGAAGCAGTGGGCATCTGTCCGGCACCCTGGCCGTGAAAAAAAACCGGACCAACGGCATCGCCAACCACGGAGAGCGCGTTGTAGTTGTCGCGGACTTCGGCAAGGGGCGTTCCGATCCGGACCAGCCGTGGCGAGACGGACAGATGCAAGCCACCGGCGGTCAGGTCTCCCGACGCCACCAGCTTGATCCGGTAGCCGAGGTTTTTGGCGAACGTGAAATCGGCCGGATCAAGGCCATCGATTCCCCGCCGCGCGATGTCGCGCCACCGCGTCGACGCGCCAAACGCGAGGTGGGCCAGAATCGACAGTTTTTGCGCCGCGTCCGATCCATCGACATCCATCGTCGGGTCGGTTTCGGCAAAGCCACGCGCCTGCGCCCTGGCGAGGGCCCCGGCGTAACTGCTGCCGCCTTCATCCATCGCCGTCAGGATGAAGTTGCTGGTGCCGTTGAGAATCCCGCGCAGCGACTGGATGCGATTGGCCGAAAAACACTGGCTCAGGTTGACCACCATCGGCACGCCTCCGCCGACGGAAGCTTCAAAGGCAATCGTCCGGCCCAACTCGCGGGCCCGGTCAAACAGCTCCGGGCCGTGCTCGGCCAGCAGGGCCTTGTTCGCCGTCACCACATCCTTGCCGCTCTCAAGCAGCTTCAGAAAAATCGACCGCGCCGGCTCCAGCCCGCCGACGAGATGCGCGGCAATGGTCACCGACCGGTCATTCAGCAGCCGGTTCAGATCCGTGGTCAAAAGACCGCCTGGCAGCTCCATCTCCCGCCGTTTGGCCGGGTTCATCACCACGACATGATTCAGCCACAGAGTCCGCCCCGCGTGGCGCGCGGTCCGGTCGCCCTGGTCGAGCAACAGGCGGGCCACGCCAGTGCCAACGGTTCCCATCCCCACCAGTGCGACAAACGTCTTGTCTGCCATGCTTGAACGCTTCCCCACTCATCACGCCATTGCCAGCCCCATGTTGCCGCTGATTGTAGAGCGCTTGTCCCCAAGTGCTCGACCGCGCAATCTCATGCTCTTCTGACTGGTCGCGGGACCGTGATGCGCGTGCCTAACCTGTGCAGATGAGCATTTGGGACAAATGCTCTACTTTGCCTTCCGGTCATTCCATCTCGCCCTCCCAACCCAGCCCCAGAACTCGACCACCGTCACGGCCGCTGCGATGTGCCAGAAGGGCCGGATCGGGATCGCAAGGCGTCCGTCGTCCGACCACGTCAACATGGTGGTCAGAACGCTGAGCACTGTGGCGAGCAGAATCCAGCCGCCCAGGTTCTTTCGCGCCAGCCAGCAGCCAATGATCGCCCCGCCGACCAGCGCAGCGTTTGCCAAAACCACCCAGGGCTGCGTCTGATTCCGCAATCCCAGGTGCGTCAGCCCCTTCATCGTTGCCAGCCAGGGAAGCTCCGCGACATGGCTGGCGGCCCAATCCATCGCCCTCCGCCCGCTTTCAAGACCCTGCCTGTGTTCCCTGCGCGGCAGCTCCAACTCAAGAAAACCGGGCTCCTTCCGCATCTGCCGTTCGACTTCCAGCACAGCGGGCAGATACAGGTTTCCTCCCTGCTCCAGACAACCGTCACAGTAGCCACCGACCATCCCGATCCGGCTTGCGCATCCGAACGGCTCCAGCGCACCCGTCCGCCGGCAGTTTCGCATCCACCACGGCGCGGAAACAGCTGCCAGGGCAAGGCAGTAAACAGTTGCGTGGCGGATGAGCGGCCCAACCGGTCGCCGCAGGATCATCCGCACAATAACGACTGAAAAAAGTCCCGGCAAAGCCAAGGCGAGCCAACCCGCCAGCGTGTTTTGTGTCAACGACGCCAGCCCTGTCAAAACCCCGGCCAGCCCCCATCGTGCCATCGATGTCCGTTGCGTCGCGATCGCGAAGGCGACCAGCACCGCGGCCATGCCCAGCGTCGCCGTGCCTTCGCTCATGATTTGCCCCGCCGCCCCCAGCACGCCGGAGTCAGCGGCCAGCGTTGCTGCTCCGACAATAGGCAACCAGCGGCTCCCAAACTGCCGCCCGGCCCAGACCAGCAGCGTCGCCAGCCCGGTAGTCAGCGCCCCGATCTGAATGACCCGGACCACATCCCAGCGCCGGCCCCACAGCCGGTAGGAACCAGACAACAACACCGGAAAAAGCGGCGCCCGCGAAGTCGTCGGCCCATCGACCCGCGCCTGGAAAACCCATTCCCGGTCGACGCCATCGCCCGCCCGGCGATACGGCACCAGCCAGTCCCAGGCACTGAACCCGAGCCTGAACCCGCCGCCCTCGGCGAGGTGCCAGGCGATGTTGTCATTGAAAACATCATCCCGCGTCGCGCCCGGAACCTGGTCAAGGTCACCACCGCACTCGCGCAAGGCCCAGAACCATGTTGCCGTGCCCAGGATCAGGGCGCAAACCAGCCAGACGACAGTGTTGCCCAACCAGGACAAACGAATCGGTGACAGCAGAGTGGACGGCGACGAAAGATCTGCGGTCGCCATGCGAACTGTTTCGGCTCAACCAACTCGCGGACCGGCCGACTTGATCTCGTCGCTGGCGAGGGCGGCGTACTTGCCAAAGCTCTTGTTGAACTCGCCGGCCAGCTTCGCGGCGGTGCGGTCCCAGTCGACCGGGTTCTTCCAGGTGTTGCGGGGGACAAGAATCTCGCCTGGCACATTCCGGCATTCGGTCGGCATCGAAAGGCCAAACACGGGATCGGTCTGGCAAGCCGCTTTCGCCAGCGAGCCGTCGTGGATCGCGTCGATGATCGCACGGGTGTATTTCAGGCTGATCCGCGAACCGACTCCCGAAGGCCCGCCGCACCAGCCCGTATTGACCAGCCAGGCGTGCGAGCCGAACTGGCGCATTTTTTCGGCCAGCATTTCGGCATAGCGGGTCGGATGCCAGACGAGAAATGCCGCGCCAAAACAGGCCGAAAAGGTCGTCTGCGGCTCGGTCACGCCCATCTCGGTTCCGGCGACCTTGGCCGTGTATCCGCTGATGAAGTGATACATCGCCTGGGCCGGCGTCAGGCGGCTGACCGGCGGCAGAACGCCAAAAGCGTCGCAGGTCAGCAGGATGATGTTTTTCGGATGCCCGCCGACGCAGGGAATCCGGGCATTGTCGATGAACTCAATGGGGTAAGAGCAGCGGGTGTTCTGCGTCAGCGAATCGTCGGTGTAGTCGACGGTCCGCGTAACCAGGTCCTGGACCGTGTTTTCGAGCACACTGCCGAACCGGATCGCTTTGAAAATCTGCGGCTCTTTCTCGGCCGACAAGTCAATGCACTTGGCGTAACAGCCGCCTTCGATGTTGAAGACTCCGCTGTCGCTCCAGCAATGTTCGTCATCGCCGATCAGCTGGCGGGCCGGGTCGGCGCTGAGTGTCGTCTTGCCGGTTCCGCTCAGGCCAAAAAACAGCGAGACATCGCCGCCCGGCCCCTGGTTGGCCGAGCAGTGCATCGAGAGCACCCCATCGCGCGGCATCAGGTAGTTCATGACCGTGAAGACGCCTTTCTTCATCTCCCCGGCATACTCGGTGCCGAGGATGACCATCTCGCGGCTGCCAAAGTTGATCGCGATGCAGGTCGACGACATGACGCCTTCAATCGAGCGGTCGGCCGCGGTCTGGCCGGCGTTGTAGATCGTAAAGTCGGGCTGCCCGAAAGTGGCCAGTTCCTCCGCCGTCGGCCGGATCAGCATGTTGTGCATGAACAGGGCGTGATAGGCCCTTGAGCAGACGATCCGGACCTTGAGCCGGAAACGCGGATCCCAGCCGGCGAAGGCGTCAATGACGTAAAGGTGTTCGGCACCATCGAGAAAACGGGTCGCCTGTTCGCGCAAAGCGGCAAAGGCCGGTTCGGTGAAGGGGACGTTGACATCGCCCCACCAGACGTGATCGTGGATGGCGGGCTGGTCGACGACCCGCTTGTCCTTGGGGCTGCGGCCGGTTTTGGCACCCGAGGTAACGGCAATGGCCCCCTGGTCCGTGATGACCGCCTGGTCGTGGCGGACGGCTTCCTCGTAGAGCAGGGCCGGGCTGGCGTTGCGGAGGACGTCTTGGGGGAACCGGCCGCCGCTGATCGAGCGGGTCCGGGAAGTGTTGGCAACAGACATGAGGGAGCACTGCCGGAACGGTTGGAGCACGGAGCCGGTGGGCGGACGGACGGCATTTGATAAGATTGACAGACTACCGGCTTTTGTAAACTGAAAACAGCCGGATTGGGTCAAAGAACCGCGGTTTTTGGCTCCCGCAGTGTGGGACCGTCCCGCCCTGCCGATCCGTTCCCAATCTCCCGATGACCAGAAACAGCAACAGTTCATGTCACCCTTGAACGGTTCCGTCGCCGCCAGTCCGGGTGCCCGGTTTCGCGCGGCGTTGGCCAGCGAGAAGCCGCTGCAGATTGTCGGCGCGATCCATCCCCTCGCGGCGCTGATGGCGGCCCAGGCCGGGTTTCGCGCCTTGTACCTGTCGGGGGCCGGCGTCGCCAATGCTTCTTACGGCTTGCCCGACCTCGGCATGACCGGGATCGCCGATGTTGAGACCGACATCCGGCGAATTGTTTCCGTGACGGAACTGCCGCTGCTGGTTGATGCCGACACGGGGTTCGGGAACGCCTTCAGCATCGGGCGGATGATGAAGGTCTTCGAGGCGGCAGGTGCCGCTGCGATTCACCTCGAAGACCAGCAGTCGGCCAAACGCTGTGGTCACCGGCCCAACAAGGCATTGGTGGAAACGGAAGAGATGTGCGACCGGATCGCGGCGGCGGTGGCCGCGCGAACCGACCCGGCTTTTTTCATCATCGCACGGACCGACGCACTGGCTTCGGAAGGGCTCGACGCGGCCTTGGCCCGGGCCCAAGCTTACGTCGCCGCCGGAGCCGACGGGATCTTCGCCGAAGCTCTGACCTCGTCCGCCGAGATTCAGGCCTTCACCCGCGAACTGGCCGTCCCGGTGCTGGCCAACATGACGGAATTCGGCAAGACTCCCCTGTTGCCGGTCGACCAGCTGCGCGAGCTGGGGGTCGCGATGGCGCTCTATCCGCTGAGCGCCTTTCGGGCGATGAATCAGGCCGCCGATCAGGTTTACCAGGCGATCCGTCGCGAAGGCTCACAACAGTCCCAGCTGGACCGGATGCAAACCCGCGACCGGCTGTACGAGATCATCCATTACCAAGACTACGAGCAGGCTCTCGACCGCCTGACTGAAAGGAACCGTTCATGAGTTCGGCATCTCCTCCGGCCAGGAAAACCGGTGGCCTCGCCGGTGTGGTGGCTGGCCAGACCGCGATCTGCACGGTTGGCAAGGAAGGCCGCGGGCTGACTTATCGCGGCTACGACATCCACGACCTCGCGAGCCTGGCCAGCTTCGAGGAAGTCGCCTGGCTGCTGTTGCACGGCGAACTCCCCAACGCCGCCCAGCTCGGCCAGTTCCGGCAGCAGCTGCGCGCCGCCCGTGGTCTGCCCGAAGCCCTCCAGTCGACGCTGCGTTCGATTCCAGCCACCTCCCACCCGATGGACGTCCTGCGGACCGGCTGTTCGATGCTCGGTTGCCTCGAACCCGAGGCCTCCTTCGCGGATCAGCTGTCGGCCACGGTCCGCATGCTCGGCTGTTTTCCCTCGATGCTGACCTGCTGGTACCGGCATGGCCAGGACGGGACCAGGATCGGATTCGATTCGGGCGAGGAGTCGATTGCCGGATACTTTCTGGAAAAGCTGCTGGGGAGAAAACCCAATCCGCTTCATGTCCGCGCGATGGACTCATCGCTGACTCTCTACGCCGAACACGAGTTCAACGCATCGACCTTCGCGGCCCGCGTCTGCACGGCGACGCTGAGTGACATTTACTCGGCCATCACCTGCGGGATTGGCACTCTCCGCGGCCCGCTGCACGGCGGTGCCAACGAGGCGGCGATGGAACTGATCGAACAGTTCGACGATCCCGACGACGCCGAAAGCGGGCTGATGGACCGGCTGGCCCGCAAGGCCCTGATCATGGGCTTCGGCCACCGCGTCTATTCCGTTTCCGACCCGCGGAACGAAGTCATCAAGGATTGGTCCAGGAAGCTTGCCGACGATGCCGGCGACCACCGGCTCTACCGCGTTTCCGAACGGGTCGAAGCCGTTATGTGGCGGGAGAAAAAACTCTTTCCCAACCTCGATTTTTATGCTGCCTCGGCCTACCACATGATGGAGGTTCCGACGCCGATGTTCACGCCAATTTTCGTCCTCGCCCGCACCGCCGGCTGGGCGGCCCATGTCTTCGAGCAGCGGGCCAACAACAAACTCATCCGGCCGGGGGCCGACTATATCGGGCCGGATAACCGGGTCTTTGTTCCGTTGGCAGAACGCGGATGAAAACTCGGGAAACCGGGTTTTCTCGTGCTCGTGCTCGTAATCCGGCTCGACTTCTGCCTTTCCCAGCAGTGGTACGCAACGCAAGCACGGACTCGAGTACGAGTACGAGTACGAAAAGAGGAGTAGAGCAGGCAGGCTACGCCCTCACCGCGTGAGCCTGCAAATCCTCCAGCTCCACGAACTCGAGCGCCGACATATGGGTCGCCTCCAGCACCACCGGCGGGGCAACTCCGGCATCAAGGGCTTCCCGCCAACGCTCGACGCACACACACCAGCGCTGACCGGGCAGCAGGCCAGGGAAATCCCAGTCCGGACGGGGAGTACTCAGGTCGTTTCCTGCCCGGCGTGAGAACTCCAGGAACGCTTGCGTCATTTCGGCGCAGACGACATGCACGCCTTCATCGCCTCCGCCCGTGCGGCAAAATCCGTCCCGCCAAAAACCGGTTTGCGGATCGCATCCGCACAGTTCCAGCTCGGTCCCAAGGACGTTTTTTGGCAGGCGCGGGGTGGTCATGCGTGGTTCCGGTCAGGAGTCGGTGCGGAGCTGGCCGCGGGGCACGGATGAATTCCCGGTTAAGGCCCCGCTTCGATCCTAGCCGACAACCTGGGGCGGCTCTAGAATGCGGCGAACCAGATTGCCGGCATCCGGCCGGCTGGGACGAGCGGTCCCGGCGCGCCGGGATCAGCTCTCCGTGGTCGCGGATTCCGGCAAGCTGAAATTCTGGCACCCGGGCGGCGACCCGTTGCCGCCAGGAAAGCTCTTGCCGGGCTGTGGGGTCGGCCGGCGTTCACCCGTCACTTCCAGATTGTATTGACTGCAAACGAGGTTGGATCCATGTCTCGAAGAACTTCAGGGCCGAAGTCACGGTTCGCCGGATTCACACTGGTTGAACTGCTGGTCGTCATCGCCATCATCGGCATCCTGGTGGGCCTGTTGCTGCCCGCCGTGCAACAAATCCGCGAGGCCGCCCGCCGGACCCAGTGCCTCAACAATCTCAAACAGCTCGCGTTGGCCAGCCACAACTACGAAAGCGCCCGCAAACGGCTGCCCCACGGGCTGTACCAGAATTCCAACAAGACCTCTGGCGGCTTGCCAACCGCACCCTACTGGGGCTATTCCGTCTTTGTCGAACTGCTCCCCTACATGGAACAGATGTCGACTTTTGATTCCTGGAATTTCGTCGACACGAATGCCGGTGCCCTGTCGAACACCTACGTGCCGGGCACAACCACGATCGGAACCAGTTCACCCACGGCGTCGGTGATTCCGTCTTACCTCTGCCCTTCCGATGTGTTCGAGCCGGCACCGGAAGAACTGACCTATGTCGGTACGGGCTACGCCCGCGGCTGGCACGGGATGACCAGCTATGTCGCCAGCTGCGGAACCTACTCGACGTATTTCGGCGATCCCGGGATGCAGTCTAACGGGGCATTTTTCATGACCGGTCCCAACTCCAAACCGTTTTCGAACCAGATTTTTCTTTCGCCAGATGCGGCTCCTTCCCGTCAGGGCGATATTGTCGACGGCCTTAGCGCCACTCTGATGTTCGGCGAGCGGTTCCATTTCGATCCGAACTTCGACAGGATTTTGTTCTCTGGCTCAACCTTCAGCCGCTATCCGATCCGCCAATGGGGCGTCTGGGGCTGGACGGGCGGGGGCAATGGCACGACTCACACCTTCGCCAGCACAAAAGTGCCCATGAATTACACCACCCCACCCAACGCCTCTGCCAGTTTTCCGAGCGTCAACGACCGAATGCATGCTTTTGGCAGTGGTCACCCTTCCGGGGCGAATTTCGCACTCTGCGACGGGTCAACTCGATTTATTTCGGAAACGATAACCGATATCACATACCAAGCGATCAGTACTCGCGACGGGGGCGAGATTATTTCCGAAGAGTATTGACCGCCCCAGTTCAATGACTTTTGAACCAACTGTTTTCAGCGCCGATACGTCGGACTTCAAATGGACTTCCCGATGCGAATCCGCACTGTCCGCCACCGGTTTGTCGCACTTGCGCTGCTCGCCGGACTGGCGGCAGTTGCCGGCTGTGATCGCGGTCCCGAGCTCGCGGTGGTGACCGGGACGGTCACGCTCAACGGCGTGGCGCTGGACGAAATCCGGGTCGAGTTCATGCCCGACCCCGAAAAAGGCAATGTCGCCGCAACTTCGACGGCCGAGACCGACGCCGAGGGTAAATTCACCCTGACTTGGCCCGGAACAGGCAAACCCGGCGCGGCCGTCGGCTGGCACCGGGTCGTGCTGTGGGACTACAAATCCATCAACTCGCGCGACAATCCAATGGCCCCGCGGATTTCCGACCAGTTCAACGTCGCCTCCAAAACCCCGATCCGCCAGGAAGTCAAATCGGGCGAACAGTCGATCGAGCTGAAGCTGGAGACTTACCAGTAGCCAGTCATTTGGCCTGCCCTTTCACAGTTGCGGGTCTGGCCAAGCATCAATTGAAGGGATGCATTCTGGGAGGCAAGGAGATTTTGCTTCACACGCGCGGAGGCGAGAGCAAGAATTAGGCGGGAATTGCCCGAAACCTCCCAAGACCCTCCAGATTGGGTGGCTGCCACCTTTCCGGACCCTCCCCCCTTTCCCCCCGAGATATTCCCACGATGGCGAGCAAAATCGGGTGTGGAAGTTGCAATGGGCTTAATCGCAAGTATCGCAAGAAAAAAAAGCTGCCACACCTGTGGTGGAAGAGGTTGGTGGTGGCAATGTGACTCGTGCGGCGGCAGGGGAAAAGTGAATGTCCCGGCAAGACAATCTGGAACCTATCCAGTTACTTGTTCGGCATGTGGTGGGAAAGGCTATTGGCGAAAGCCGGAAGATGGTAGCCCCTGACGGGTACTTTTAGGAGAAAAATGGTCCATCCGGGTTAACGTGGGCGGAGTTCAAGTCCTCCGCAGTAAAAGAAGATGGCGGTCTTGTAGTTGCTCCGTTTACGGAAGCCACCGACTCGGCGCTTGAGGAAGAAAAGGTGGCAGCAGCGAATGGCACTTGGCGAGTGCGCAAGTCGGTGTGGTGGTGTGAGATAGACACGAAAGGGCCCCCTTTGCAAGCATCGGGTTGTTCAACGACTCGATTCCGGCAAGGAGGCCCTTTCGATGTTTCAGTCCTGGGTTCAGCGGATCAGGCAAGCACGGCGTGACAGCAGTTTCTTCTTTGCC
>JANOFL010000408.1:0-19065 GCA_031405895.1 Planctomycetota bacterium | reverse complement strand
GCAGCGGCAGCGGCAAGGGCAAGTCCGGCAGCGGCAGTGGCAAGGGCAAGTCCGGCAGCGGCAGTGGCAAGGGCAAGTCCGGCAGCGGCAGTGGCAAGGGCAAGTGGTAGGCTTGCGTTTTGATGACCAAGCCAGTTGGCGGATGCTGACTTGCTTAAGAAAGAGCAGAACTCAGGGGTGTGAGCCGGTTCCGGCCGCACCCTTTTTTTGACATCGGTGGGGATCCGGCTTCCCGTCCCTGATGTCCGGAATTGTCGCGCAAACTCCACTGGTATTTTCTGAAAAGTTGTCGACACCGTACTGATCGGGCCATCGCGTAGCTATTTTGGAATCTTGCAGGCACCCTGCTGGTACTCCCAGTGGTGGTTCTGCAGAACGGGGAGAAAGCCAGAGTCGCTTGCCGGGTGATCTTTCTGGTACCGGATTGGCGAACACCGGGGGCGAAAAGCTGGAAACCGAAACGATGTCCACGAACGAGCCCGCACAGCGGCAGAACGTGAAACGGCGGAAAGTCCGCACCAGCCCGAAACCGGAGCCTGAAAAGGGCTGTTCCCGGTGTTCGAGGGATCCGTCCGGGGGCGAGGCGTTTCGTTGCTATGACAACACGTTCAAGTTCAACGTGGACATCGCGCGACAGTTTGTGGCCGACGGACGTGCGCCCGTGGAGCTGGATGAAGACGACATCCGGTATTCGATCGAGCGTGCCGAGATCAACGAACAGCACGTGCCGCATGTGGACCCAACGATTCCGGGCATCGTGACCCATGTCTTTTTTCCGACAAAACGGGGAGAGCTGGTTCACGCCCATCGGCTGATTGACGGGCATCATCGGGCTGCCCGCTGCCTGCAGCTGGGCATCTCGTTCAAGGTGCTCGTTTTGACCGAGGACGAAAGCGTGGCTATTCTGGAGCGGGCTCCTCCGGGTGCCCGCCGGGAAACCCTGCTGTCTTCCTGATCCTGCTCTGGAGGCGCCCGCCTCCCGCCCGGCACATTCCTGGCAAGCCAGCGGACCCATTCCGTGATCATCGCCCGGGACATCCCGCCCGCCTGTTCGCCCGACCTCGAGCTTTCCGCCGAGGAGCAGGACGGCCAGAAAGTCATCAAACATTGCCGGCGGGGCACTTACCTGCGGGTCGGCCCGCACGAGTCGTTTTTGCTGGAACAGCTGGACGGGCAACAGACGTACGAGTCGATTGCCGCCCGGTTCCGGAAGCGGTTTGCCGACGACATTTCACTGGAAGAAATCGGAACGTTTGTCTCTCTGGCCCGGCAGGAGGGCCTGCTGGAAAAACGGCGGGCTGGCCGTGCGAAGTCGCGGCCAAGCCAGGCGGGCGCGGGCCAGACTCTGCGTCGCATGGTCCGCGCGGCCCGGGCGCAAAGCCTGTTGTATTTCCGGGTCAAGCTGGTCAATCCGGATCGCCTGCTATCCTGGCTCGAGCCGCGGACGCGATTCCTCTTTTCCACCCCGCTCGCACTCCTTGCGATGGTGGGGGGGCTGGCGGCCCTGGTTGCGACCTGGGTCAACCGTGGCGAACTGCTGGAAACGGTCAGCTCCCAGTTTGGGCTGCGGGCCATTGCGCTGTACTGGGTGACCACGATTTTAGTGACCATCCTTCATGAATTCGGGCATGGTCTGGCATGCAAGAAATACGGCGGCGAAGTTCGCGAGATGGGGGCATTGTGGATTTTCTTCACGCCCTGCCTGTACTGCAATGTCTCCGATGCCTGGATGTTTGCGGGGCGCTGGCGGCGGCTGCTGGTCAGTCTTGCCGGGACCTACGTTGACCTGCTGGTCTGGATGGTTTCAGTGGCGCTCTGGCGTTTCGCGGTGCCGGACAGCGCCCTCCATTCCCTGGCTTGGGTCCTCGTGACGGGCTGTGGCGTCCGGCTGGCCTTCAACCTCAACCCGCTGCTGCGGCTGGATGGCTACTATGCACTGGCCGACTTCCTGCAGCAGCCGAACCTGCGGCTCCGCGCGCGGGAGCGGATGATGGTGCATGTCCGGTGGCTGTTTTGGGGCGGACCACGCCCGCAGCCGGAGAAGGACCACTGGCTGTTGCTGGGCTATGGCGTCTTGAGCTGGGTCTTCTCGGTTGGCCTGCTGGGCCTGCTCAGCTTCCAGCTCTCGGCGTGGCTCGGCCAGTTCATGGGTGTGGCAGGTGTGGTGGCGGCCGGTGGGTTCTTTGTGCTGGTGACCCGCAGTCTGAACCACGGACTGCTGGGGGGAGATTTCTGGACCATGCTGACCAAACGCTGGCTCCGGCTCGTTCTGTTCGGTGGTCTGCTCGGCGGGGCCATGTTCCTGCCGGTCCCCGACCAGGCCGGCGGAGTTTTCGTGATCAAGCCGCATGTGCGGTGGGAAGTCTGCGCTCCGGTCCCCGGTTTTCTCCGCGCCGTGCACACGGCCGAAGGACAGACCGTCGAGGCCAACAGTCTTGTCGCGACCATTGAGATCCCCGAGCTGGCTAACCAGATTTCGCGCAAACAGGCCGAAATCGCCGAAGTGAATGCCGAGCTGCGGCGGCTGACGACCGGCGCGCGGGCCGAGGAAATCGCCGAGCAGCGGGCCCGGATCGAACGGTCCAAGGCGTGGCGCGACCTCGGCCGGACCAGCCTTGAGAAGGCCGAAGCAGCGTTCCAGCAGGAGCTCGAAACGCTCGACTTCCGGATTGAACAGGCCCGCGCCGAACTCGACTACCGGGCGGCCACGCGCGGCCAAGCCGAACAGCTGCACGCCCGCGGAGGCCTCGCAGAACAGCAGCTGATGGCGCAAAAAAGACTGGAACTCGAGGCGACTGCGGAACTGCGGGTGGCCGAGTCGCAGCGGAAGACACGGGAAGCCGAAGGCGTCATGAGTTCCCAGACGGAACTCGCCCGGCGGGAAAAGGAGCTGGCCGATGAGGAGGCCCGGCTGACGTTGCTGCTCGCCGGCAGCCGGACCGAAGACATCGAGGCCGAACAGGCCCGGCTGCGCCGCCTCGAAGAGGAAATGCGAATCCTCCGCGAACACGAATCGCTGCAGCAAATCGGCTGCCCGGTTGCCGGCACGGCCGTGACGCCACGGCTGCGTGACCAGATCGGCCAGTACTTTGACCGCGGCAAGGCAATCCTCGTGGTCGAAGGGCTGGACCAGCTCGAAGCCGATGTTGCTGTACCCGAACAGCAGGCCCAGGCGCTTGCGGTCGGCCAGCCGGTACGGTTAAAGCCGCGGCTTTGGCCGCACCACACCCTGGACGGCACGGTCTTGCGGATTTCCCCGGCCGTGAATGCCCTGACACCGGGAGCAGCTTCCCAAGTCACGGTCCACTGTACCGTCGATGATCCGGACGGCCTGCTCCGTTCCGGCATGACCGGGTACGGCAGGGTCAGCCTCGGAAAAATGCGGCTCGGCCAGTGGATTTACTTCCGGTCGATGCGACTGTTGCGCACCGAGTTCTGGTGGTAGCCCTAGCCGCGTCGGCCCTCATTCGGGCACACGGACGGGATTGAATCCGCCCCCGATGCGACGACAAAGTTTCCCTCCCCCCGGCTATTGGCTGCCGAGCGGGTAACGCCCATCCGTATTGACCGGAGCCGGCGCCGGATTGCCTGATTGAATGCCCGGTGGCCGGAGCAGGCCGGCAGGGGTTTCCCGGCTGGTTTCCCGGCTGGTTTGTTTCGGCCGGAACGCCAGAGCCGGTTCGGCCCTCGCGGGCGCCTGAAGTGGATAGCGCATGGCAGGGGCGGTTGCGGAAGGTGCCTCGAAGCGGGAACGCGTGTCGGCCGGCGGTTCGCCCTGCAGCTCCGTTTCATTTTGAGCGGGCATTTTGCGCACGGGCCCGGCTCCGGACGCCTCCGTCCCCGTTTCTGCCCCGGCTGAAAACCCAGTGAGCCATTCGCGCTGGTGGCATGGGTCGCCGGCCATGCTCACGCCAAAGAACTCGAGCAGGGTACCTTTAGCCTCCTCCAGCTCGATGATCGCAATGTTGTAACGGGCCAGCAGTTCGGCCCGGTCAGTCGCGGCACGCGACCGGAAACGGATCGCATCGAGGTAGTCGTTCAGGTTCTCCAGCAGCCAGTTCCGGCTCCCCTCATCCGGCCCCGGGTCCTGATAGCGGAGCCGCGCGCCTTCGACCCATTTGCCGGCTTCTGCCCAGCGCTGGTCGGCCTCGTCCAGCTGGTCGAGCAACAGCCTGAGCTCCAGCTCGGCCTTGCAGATCCGGTGATTGACCGAGAACTGCTGTTGCCGGAGCAGCTCCGCTTCCTTCTGCAGTTTTCGGTCTGCTTCGCGAACACTCGCCCGGGCGACCCGCCGGCCCAGCGGAACCGACAGCGTCGCACCAGCCTGCCAGTCGCGAAAGTCGGTGGTCCCCAACTGGTCAAGGGCATCACCGAGGTGCTCGCCCACGCCGTTGACCCGATAGAGGGCATTCAGGTCGAGGTCGGGATAAAGACCGTTCCGCGCCGCTGCCAGTTCCAGTTCCCGAATTCGCAGATTCAGCCTCTGGCGGACAATGTCCGGCTGCCAGTCGCTGGCTTCGTGCATCAGGGCCGCGAGGTCCAGCTCCATTCGGCCCCGGGCCGGCGCCGTAACCGGCTCCAGCTTCCAGGCAGCCTGCGGCGGCAGCCCGGCGAGATTCCGCAGCCTCAGTTCCGCGGTCGCGGCGTCCTGTTCGGCCGACAAACGCTGCTGACGAAACTCGTGACTCTGCGCCCGGGCCTTGGCCACATCCGCCATCACGGACCAGCCCGCGGCCTGCCCTTCTTCCTGGAGCCGGACAATCTCATGGAACAGGGGAAGGGCTTCATCGATGGCCTTCGCGGTTTCCAGCGCGGCTAGGAGCCGCCAGTACTCGCGGGTAATGTCGGCCACCGTCGCCATCATTGCCTTCTTGAATTCCCACCGCGAGAGGTCCTGGTCGGCCTGGGTAATCTGCAGCGGAATGAGGTTAACCGATCGCCCCGCTCCCTTGAGCAGGGGCTGCGTGACGACAGCCTGCAGCGCCGAATTGCGAATGGGATTGAAGACGGAACTGGACGGGTCGGAGACAAAGAAATAGCTCGGGTCCGGCTGGTAGCCGAACGCCGCTTCCCCGCCCGATACGAGGGGCTTGCGGAAACCGAAATTCAGCGTGGCCTCATCCCGGCGCAAGGGCTGGACCAGACCCGGCCCGAACAGGGAATTGGGCGGGCGCTTGATGTCCCGGCCCACAATCGATGCTTCGAGCACGGCGTCAAAAGCCGCCAGTGCGGCGGCCTCCCGGGCTTCAGCCGACTGGACATCGAAAAAAGTCACCCGGCTGGCTTCAACCAGCCCGCCTTCGGAAACCCGTACGACACCCGTATTCGCCAGCCCGGACTCGATCGCCTCGAGCAGCGTGAGTCCGGCTCGTCCGTCCTCAACCCGCGATTCGAGCAACTGCCGGAACTGCTCCTGCGGTTCGGACACCGCGGTTTCCGGCAACTCCGGAATGCCTGCCCCGTCGATCATCTCCGAAACCGGTACCCGCTGTCGGGCTTCTTCGCGAAGAGCCTCGTCGAGCTGAAGGCGGACCGGTCCACCCGTTCGACAGCCTGCCAGCAAAAATCCCGGCATCAAAAAAAGCACCATGAGTCGTCGCCGCGGTGCAGAGTGTCCGACGGATGCACACACCGTGGCTGGTGAACCCGCGACAACGCGCTCCCGGTTCTGCCCGGAGTCAATTGACCAGCCAAATGCCAAGGCCACCGTTTTTGCCAGGAAAGCGTCAACCACCTGAAGCTCCTGATTCGCTGTTCGGGCCAAGCAGTCTGTTCCCGCCGGAGAATGCACGTTTCCCCGCCCGATCGGCGTCGACAGAGTAGCTGGCCGCACCGACGGGCCACCGTCCGGCAAAACAGCCTCTAGATTCGACGACAGGTCCGGGTTGATCGGACTTCCTGTTCAATCGAATCCCGCTGGTGTTCCCAATCAGCCAACTCGCAACGGGCCGCGTGAACTCACCGAATTGTCAGAATCTCCCATTTATCCAAAACATCCACAATTTCCCAGATTGACATTGCGCGGCAAAACACTGTCCATCGGAAAACCAAGGCCACGCCAAGGCAAAACAGGAACCGGGCAGGAGGCGCGGCTTGGTCAATCGACACAAGCCCATGGTCGACTCCCAGATCGGTGTCCGCGCCGTGAATGTCCGCTTGTTGGCTGGTGCGAAGGAGGTCAGATACTGATGCCCGGCCGGAATGGTGCCCGGCCGGAAGCTCAGGATCTCAAATAGTCGAAACCATCCCGTGGCTTGCGACTGAGCAACGCAGCCGCCTGGTCGTCGCCGGAGATCTGGCCGAGGGTGCTGTCCCAGCGGAAGGCACGACCGAGCCGGGCGCTGATCGCGGCGAGGTGGCAGACGGTCATCACCTCGACGTGCGAATAGGCGTCGCTGACCGGCAAACCGCCCTCGGCGATGCAGCGGTAGAAGTTGGACTTGTGGCCCTCAAAGGGCTTGCCCTTGTAAAGCGTCCTCAACTGTTCGTCGCCGAATTTGCCGGCGTCCCAGTTCTCTTCGACCGGTTTGCCCGTCAGCTTGCCGCGATTGACGAAAATTTTCCCTTTCGTCCCCTCGAACAGCACGCCGTTGTCTCCGCGACTGGTGATGTGCATTTCCACGCCGTCGCCGTAGCGGCAAATGATGTTGAAATCGTGGGACGTGTTGTAGCTGTCGTCGGCCAGTGGCCAGCCGTCGCGAAATTCAACCGGATGTTTGGCGTCGCTGCCGTCGAACTCAATCGGGCCGTTTCCGGGATTCTGCCGTTGCAAGGCCCACGTCGCGATGTCGACATGGTGGGCGCCCCAGTCGGTGAACTTGCCGCCCGAGTATTCGTACCACCAGCGAAACTGGTAGTGGCAGCGTTTCTCGCGGTAGTCGACCAGCGGTGCCGGACCGAGCCACATTGGCCAGTCCAGTTCGGCCGGCGGATCGACGACCGGAAACGGCCCGCCCACTTCGGAGCCATCGATCCCGACAGTGACCTTGCGGATGTCGCCCAGCAACCCCTGGTGGACCATGTTGATCGCGCGAAGGAACAGGTCGCGGTCGCTCCGTTGCTGGGTGCCGACGAAAAAGACCAGCTCAGGGTGCGCTTCGCAGGCCTTGCGGATCAGCTGGCCCTCTTCGACGGTGTAGGTCAGCGGCTTCTGGCAAAAAACATGCTTGCCCGCCGCGAGAGCCTCCAGCGCGATCTTCACATGCCAGTGGTCGGGCGTCACGATGCTGACAACGTCGATGTCGTTGCGGTCGAGGATTTTGCGATAGTCGCCCGTCCGGTCGCACTTGCTGTTCCCGATCTGGGGATCGGCCCACGCGGCGTCGGCATGGCGGCTGTCGACATCGCAGACGGCGAGGATGTCGCCAAAGGTGGCGTGCTCCTTCGCATCACCGGTCCCCATGCTACCCACGCCGATGCAGCCGATCCGTGGCCGGTCGTTGGGGCTGCGATTCGGCATCCGGGCAGCGGCAAAACCATGCCAGGGGGTCAGGGCGACCATCGCCGCGGACGCACTGCCGAGCTGCAGGGCTTCCCGCCGGCTGGGATGGCGGTTGTGGTTGGCCGGTACCGGCGAACTTTGGCCGGCCTGGTCGCGAACGTTCATGGAAGCCCTTTCAGAGTGGAGGTCGCGGTCGTTGAGGCAGGACCGTCCGCCTCGCGATCAGACGTTTATAGTCGCGTTTCGCCGGAGTGGCCAGCAACCCGAGCCAGTCCGGACCGCATCAGACGCAGGGTGGGTCGAGTCTTCGAGACCCACCGACGGCGACGCCAACGTCTGCCTGAAGGTCCGGTGGGTCTCGAAGAATCGACCCAGCCTACAGCTTCTGAGTGCGGACGGCAGATGGAATGTGTCTGCCGCGTTTGAGCCAAGTTGGTCTGGTTGCCGGCAGATTGCAGCGCCTAGAATCCGGCCTTCCGCCCCCACCGCCGGCAACCCAGGAGCATCGCGTGGCCAGCCACCAGGATCCGCCCATCCGCAACGTGGCCACGGTTCCGCGAACGAAGCTGATCGCAACGATCGGTCCGGCTTGCCGCGAGCCGGCGATGCTGCGCAAACTGATCAGCTGCGGCGTTGACGTCTTTCGGCTGAACATGGCTCACGGCAAGGCCGAGGTCCACGACGCGACCGTCCATGACATTCGGGCCGCCAGCGCGGCGGAGGACCGGCCGGTTGCCATCCTCGTCGATCTGGCCGGCCCGAAAATCCGGCTCGGCCAGCTGGTCGAAGATCCGCTCACGCTGGAAGCTGGCCAGACGGTGGCCTTTGTGCGCGGAAACCAGCCTGGCGGTCCGCGCGAGCTGACCTGCACCTACGCCACGATGGTGGACGAAGTCGCGATCGGCAATGCGATCGTACTGGCCGATGGTGTCGCGCGGCTGGAGGTCTTTGCCCGTTCGCCCGACCGGCTGGAGTGCCGGGTGGTCGATGGCGGGACGATCCGCAGCCGCCAGGGAGTCAACATGCCGGCCACGCGCCTGAGTGTTGCCGCGTTGAGCGACCTCGACCGGTCCAACGCGGTCTGGGCGGCGCGGGCCGGCGTCGAGTTCATCAGCCTGAGCTTTGTCCGGCGGGCAGCCGAGATGGAGGATCTGCGGCGGATCGTACAGGGCGAGAAGGGAACCGCCCTGCTGGTGGCCAAGATCGAAAAGCGGGAGGCCCTCGACAACCTTGACGAAATCGTGAGCGCCGCCGACTGCGTGATGGTGGCCCGCGGCGACCTCGGCGTGGAAATCGACATCGAAAAAACGCCGCTCGCGCAAAAGCGGATCATCCGGCTCTGCTCGCAGCTCGGCCGGCCCGTGATCGTCGCGACCCAAATGCTGGAAAGCATGCATCACTCGCGGCAGCCGACGCGGGCCGAAGTCAGTGACGTGGCCAACGCGATTCTCGACGGCGCCGACGCCTGCATGCTCTCCGGTGAAACGGCGATTGGCGACTATCCGGTCGACGCCGTGAAGATGATGAAACGGATCATGTACGAGACCGAACAGAATCTTCGCAACCGTTCGAGCCGGATGCAGACCCGGGAAAGCGATTCGGGCTGGGGTCTCGCCGACTCGGTCATGCTCGGCGTCGCCCAGATCGCCCGGCGGCTGGATGCGAAACTGGTGGTGATCCTCAGCAGCGATCCCCGCGCGGCGCTGATCAAAAGCAAACAGCGCGATTTCGTGCCGACCGCGTTTCTTTCGGACAACCCGGTCTCGGTCCGGCAAATGTGTCTCTACTGGGGCATCATCCCGGTCGAGTCCGAACTGCCGCGCGACATCATGCGGCTCTCGGCCCTCTCGCTCGATTGGGCCCGGAACAAGGCCGGCCTCACGTCGGGAGACCGCATCGTGATGGTCCTCGACAACGAGTTCCTGCCAGGCGTCCACGACACCGTGATGGTGGGCGAGGTGCCGTGACGTGGGACAGGCTTCCAGCCTGGCATTGCACTCCGTCGTAGTGGCCAAACCTGCGCTCCACCGACACGAGGTCGCTGGGGGCGCGGAACAGAGGAGAATTGCGTGAGGTTGTTGGCCGTGAAAAACTGGCGGGCGGCGTGTCCACAGTGCGGGTGCCTGCCGGGGGGTGTTGCTTCAGATGCTGAAGCCGTGCCTTAGATTCACGGGCGACCAACCGTCTTCGCACTCCTTGCCCATCAGCCGCGGAGAAAGGCTGGTCGCAAGGATGCAACAGATACGGGAGACCCCACTGAAAGGTTCGACATTTTTGTTGTGACCAAGCTACCGCACAACCGCTCCCGCGGTTGACATCAACATGCCGGTGAGAATCGCCTCAAAAACCGGTTCCATCTTTTCGATCTGCCGGCTGTCAACCTGATAGAGCGCCGCGACGCGATGACTGGACGTATCCAGCACCAGCAGCCGGGCCTGAACCAGCGAATCAAGGCAATAGAAAAGGGCTTCCCGGCCATCGGTCGACAGGTTGCCCAGTTTCCGGGTGCAGTCCGAGAACTCCACGTCGTCGTACTGGGCCTCCAGTCCCGAGGCCATTTCGTCAAGCAGCGATTCGGCCGGCGGACTGCTTTCAAGCGGGCTGGCCTGAATCAACATCAACCAGCCTTCCGGTGACTCCAGCGACAAGTCAATCAACGCTTCGTCGTCGCTGTCCAGCTCGGCGAGCTGCCAGTTTTCAGGGTAGAGAATCCGCAGTCCTTGCTGGCAGTATTCGGCTGGCATGGCAATGCTGGCGTGAGTGCCTCGATGATTTCGGAAGCCGGCATCCGGTCGCCGGCTTCATCCGATGCCCATTCTAACAACTGCCCGATCGGCTGGCCTGTCACCGGTTGCGATTGAACCGGTCGGGCAAACCGTGCCGATATGGATACGGGGCAACAGCTTTGGTACCGTCGCGCGCGGCGGGAATCCGGGCTGGTCACGGCATGGCGGCCGTCTGGCGGGGCCCCGTTTCGCCATTGATCCGATCCTCCAGGAAAGGCTCCAACGGCTTGGACCAGGACCGCCCAAAAGCGTTTGCGACGTGGCCCATTGTTGTGGGCTTTCTGGTCCTGCTTGACTCCGGCTGTGCCTGCCTGCGATTCTCCGGTCAACAGCCCCAGCTGTGTGCTGAAGCCGGCCGTTTGACCCGCCAGGCGCGTTCCGCACTTGCCAGCGGCAGTCACCAGCTGGCCCAACGCCTGCTCAACCGCTCGCTGCAGTGCTGCCCTGACGATCCGCAGGCACTGGCGATGCTGGCCGAAGCCGACCTGGTCGATGGGGATTCGGCCCGCGCCATCAAGACGCTTTCCCGGCTTGCGAGGCACTCGCCCGATCGCGCCGATCTCAGGGTGCGCCTCGGACGGGCCTGTCTGGCGGCGGGCGAAATCGATCTGGCCAGAACCGAGGCCGCCTCCGCCACAATGCTGGCTCCCGAAGACATTTCCGCCTGGCAACTGCTGGGCGAGGTCGCCGAAGCGGCCGGCGACGACTCGGGGGCTCTCGACAGTTACCTCCGCGCGGCGGCCATCGACGGGTCCGACGCGGGACTCTCGTTGCGGATTGCCGGGCTGCATCAGCGCGGCGGCGACGCCACGCGGGCCCTGACAGCGGTCAGCCACTATCTGGACCGCGCACCGGCCGGATCGCCGCCCTACGACGGACTGCTGAAAGAAGGCGAACTGCTGATTGAACTTGGTCAAACCGCGCGGGCGGTCGAGCGGCTTTCGCTGGCGACCCGGCATCCGTCTGCTGGCCCGGAGTCTTTTGTGCGGCTGAGCCAGGCCCAGACGCGCGATGGACAGCCGGTTGAGGCCCGTCAGACGCTGGTGGCAGCGCGTGAACGCTGGCCGGACGAGCGGGAACTGGATGCCCTGCTGGCCCGCATGGAAGCCGGCCCGCCGCCAGACACCCTCGCCTCCCATCAGCCCTGAAGTGGGCCAGGCTTCCAGCCGGTCAAAGTGGGGCATAGCTCTGCTTCGCCCGTCACCTGCTTTTCCCGTTCCGGCCGCCCGCCATGTTTATCCGCGCCGGCATTTCCGGTACATCCGGCCCCATCGGCCTGGTCCGGTTCAGCCACGCCGCAGATTGCCGATAACCCCATGAACCGTGGGGCACGAATGGAATCCGGAAAATGCCCCGATCGCGCGTTGCGACGTAGGTTTTTGTTGACGTGCCGCCCACTGACGCGGCCATTCCGGTTTCACCAGCCACTCCCTCGCGATCGATCGCCGGGGCTGGCCTGCAAGGTCCGAAGTCATGAACAACCAGCCTTCCCTGCGCGGCGAAAACGACAGTCTTGACCTCGCGCTCGAGTCACCCGTCCCCTTTATGGACCGCCGCAACACGGGCGTCCAGCGTCGCGCGGCCGGGATCGAGCGCCGCCAGTTCACCAACTCGTAC
The DNA here is from genome assembly GCA_031405895.1 of Planctomycetota bacterium. Classification (GTDB taxonomy): domain Bacteria; phylum Planctomycetota; class Planctomycetia; order Pirellulales; family Pirellulaceae; genus BJ22. The sequence continues at coordinate 7,221 of JANOFL010000408.1, read as the reverse complement.
GATGACCTTTCCCCCGCCGCCGCTGAGATCGGCCGGGCCATCGACGAGTACAAACTCGCCCATCACCGCCGCTTCGTGACCTACGAAGAGCTGCTTGCGATCATCGGGCAGCTGGGCTACCAGCGCACGACGGGCTGAACACGGCAGCGGTGCCCCAGCTGCACGTTTCAGCATGCTTCAATCGTCGGCTTCCGCCCGCGACCGGCCGGCTGACGCGAAATGGAACTCGTTGAGCTTGGGCACGGTCAGGGCGACGATCGCGAAGCCATAGGCCAGCGCAAGGACGACCATCACTGAGCCGTAATTTTTCAGCAGCAGACTGGTGATGCAATAGAACATCGAGATCGGCAAAAGGCCCGCTGCGACCACCAGGGCCGAGGACTGGCTGTTCCAGCCGAGCGCAACGTAGAGGCCGATCGCGCCGCCCACAATCGCCGCGAGGAACGGCGTCAGCTGGGCTTCAACGTTGCCCGTGAACGAAACCATGATCAGCATCGCCGTCAGGATGCCAAGGAACAGGAAAAAGACCGTCCCGAGGCTGACCGCGATCGCCGTCCGGCTGTTGCCATGCACCATCCCGCAATGGATGCCGAGCACCGCGACGAACAGGTCGAGGATCAGCAGGCCAAGCACCAGGAAGACGAGGTTCTCCATCGTCACAACGCTGTTCCACCAGAGCCAGCCGAAGATCAGCAGCGGCAGGATGATCACGTCGGCCGCGACGTAAAGCACCCCCAGCAGCTTGCCAAACAGAAACTCCCTGGGCGACAGGTCGGTCATCTGGAGCAGGTCGAGCGCCTTGCCGTCGCGCTCCTGGGTGACCGATGAAACGGCGAGGGCGTTAAGAATCACAAGGGCGACCACCAGCAGCGGAGCCAGCGGCTGGGCTACGACCGGAATCGTGACGGCCGTCGAACTCGTGGTTCGCGTTGCGAGGCCGCTGCTGACCTGCCACCAGAGCAATGCCCCCAGTCCGGCCACCAGCAGCCACCAGGCAAAGCGGATGAACAGAATCTTCCGGCCGTAAGCCCAGGTACACATCTCGCGCCAGAGAACCGGGTTGTCCCAGACCTGGCGATGGGGGATTTCCTTGCCGACGGGTGCGGCCGAGTCGGAGGCAAGTGGCGACGAACAGGTGTCGTTTGAGAAGGCAGCAGATTGCGGACCGTCGCTGACGCTTCCGGCTCGTTTCGGAGCTGGGGCGTGGGAATCTGGACTGGATGCCGGCAACTCGCCCGCCACGAATGGCTCTTCCTGCTGGCCGGGCCGGACATCGCGACTGGGATTCCAGCGCCGCACCATCACGACTGCGATGCCGGCCAGCAACGCCGTCGCCGTCAGGCTGAACGCGAGAAAGGGGACGACTTCCCCGGCCAGACGCGACTGCACGTCGGGGCTGGCAGCGGCAAACAGGGCCCGCAGCGGACTGACCGCGGTGCCGAACTGTTGAGCCGTGAACCCGCCCAAGTTCCAGGTCGATGCCCGGATCGCTTCCCCGGCGCCGAGCCAGAACACCATCGCCAGAAGGACCAGAGCCAAGGCCTGAAAGGTCTTTTCGCGCCAGTAGCCGATCAGCGTGCCCAAGCTGGCGGCGACGAGGCAACTGGCAACTGTCACCGCGAAAATCCATGCGACCTGGAAGAACGACGTCCCGCCAAAAAGCACCACCAGCATGAAAATCGGCGCGGCGGTCAACAGCATCGTGGCCACCGAGATCAGGCTGGCCAGCATTTTGCCAACAACCAGTTCGACGTTCGTCATCCGTGTCATCAAAAGCAGGATCAGCGTCTGCCGGTCCTTTTCGATCGCCACGCGGCTGGCTGATTGCGTCGCCGCGACAAACAGCAACAGCACGAGCTGCAGCGGCGCGAGTATCTGCAGCAGGATCGAGCCGAACCGCGCGAGGTCGCTGATGTTGCGGACCACCTGAGTGCCCGCGATCACCATCCACGCTGTCGCGATCAACAGGACCAGCGCCCCGCCGTAGACCAGCCGCAGCAGATAGAGCGGCAATCGCCGCGGGGCGACGACGGCTTCGCGGGTGAATATGGGACCGGCAATCAAGGTGTTTTTCGCGCCAAAACCGGTTGCTTCAGGGGTTTCTCAAATGTCGGCCGCACCATCGTGACTGGCCGGGCGGTTACCGGCAAGCGGACACGGGGGACTGGTCCGAATCGTCAGTCAGGTCCGGCCTGTCCGACCTTTCCAACCGGCAATCTGACGACAGTCGCAGGATCATTCGGCTGCCTTTCCCAGCAAGGTTTTCCAGTCAGGCCTTTCAACGTGGACCAAACGTGTCCGGTGGTGCGCTGATGATTCCGGTGTCGAACCATCAGCCGCATCAGAAAATCACGCCGCGACTCACCTGCCATGTTCAAGCCCGCACCCGTTTCGGACCTGCCCGTCACGATTCACCTGCCCCAGCTTTCGGCTGCCCGGCCCCGCACCGGGATGCGCAGCCTGGGCGAACTCGTCGAGTGCCTGGTGAAATACTACGAAGCCCGCAGCCGCGTCGAAGACCGGACCGGACACCAGTCCCGAAACACGCCGGCCATGCCGGTCACCCGCCGGACCGTGCCGGTCACCGCAAAACAGGGGGCTGACGCACTCCGCGCGCTGGACGAAAGCGAATCGCAGGCTGTCTTTGGCTGGTACGATTCTGCCAGCGCATCGGTTCCCGCCGGCTCGCACTGAAAGCCTGTCCGGGAACCGCCGGGGTCTGACGCCAAATCGCGCAGTCGTCGGAGCGATTTGGGGTCTGACCCCCTCTCTTCGCGGTTTCCGGACAGGCTTGCACGCGGCGATGAATCCGGCCAATCTTCGCGGCCGCGCTGCGAATTTTGGTTGGGCCTGTGCGATAGCCAGACCGGCACGCCATAATCAGGCGCCCGGCCGTGAACTGGCCAGCCCAAGCCCCGTCCGAGGAAGCTGTCGTTGTCCGACGAATCGCATCCGATCCCTGCCTCAACCGTCCCACCGTCTGAAACGGGGGACGAGTCGACTTCTGGCAGTTCGCCCCCGGACCTGGCCTGCTCCGTTGACGAGCGGCAAACCGAAAACGCAGATGCTGTCCCTGCCCCCGTCGGCTCCGGCGTTGCGACTGACTTTTGGACTGAAGCAGCCGACGGCACCGGGCCGTTGCCCGACGGCTTCTTTCCCCTTGATCCGCGTCAGATCGGGCTCGACCGGTTCAGCAACCTGATTTTCTCGTTGGTCCTGCTGGTCGGGTTGATCGTGGCGGTCCTCGTGTTCTGGCTCGTGCGCGGGCCTGACTGGATCTGTTGGCTGGTGCTGGGCGGCGGCGGGCTGCTGGTTGGGCTGTCGTTCTGGTCCGGCATTTCCTGGCCGCCGGTCGAGCAGCGCCACAAGTCCTGGCGACTGGATGAAACGGGTCTTGAAATCCGCCGCGGTGTGTTCTGGAAGAACCAGATCTCGATCCCGTTGGCGCGGCTGCAACACGCTGACCTGGTCCAGGGACCTTTGCAGCGCCGCTATGGGCTGGCGCGGCTGACGATTCACACGGCGGGAACCGAGAATGCTTCCGTGGAGCTGGCGGGGCTGGCGATGGAGACCGCCACCTGGCTGCGCGACCAGCTGATCCGCCAGCGCGGGGTCGGCGATGTCGTCTGATCCGCTCAACAGCGAACCGGTTGCCGGGGACGAACCGGCCCTCGCAGCGGCTCAGGTAGCCGCGCAGGCCACGGCACCAATGCAGCGGCTGCACTGGTCGTCGGTGTTCTTTGAAACGATCTCGCATGGGCGGCAGATTCTGTTCCCGGTCCTGATCGCGTTTTTCTTTGGCGCGGCCAACGGAAACTGGTACTGGACGTTGCTGGCCCTCATCGGTTTTGCCTTCGCCCTGGTCACAACGCTGTTCAAGTACTTCACGTTGCGGTTCGGGATTCGCAATCGCGAACTGATCGTCAGCCACGGGTTGCTTTTCCGCCAGGTTCGGACGGTGCCGACGCGGCTGATCCAGAACATGGACCTTGTGCAGAACCTTTTGCATCGGCCGTTTGGCGTGGCCGAAGTCCGGATCGAGACGGCCAGCGGTGCCGAGGCGGAAGCCGTGCTTCGCGTGCTGACGCTGAAGCAGGTGGAAGCCTTGCGGGCCGAGATTTTTCCGGCAGGGGCAAAAGCTGCGGTTGCCGCAATCGCGCCCGGGACCGGGGCGGCTGAAACTTCCGGTCCGATCGCCTCGACACAGATTCCTGCGGGCGCGGCCGACCCGCCCGTCGAGCTCGTGCGGATTCCTTGGCGCTGGCTGGTGATCGTGGGGCTGGCCAGCAACCGCGGCTGGCAACTGGTCGTAGTTGTGATTGGAGCGATCTTCAACTTCGCCCAGTTCGACTCAATGGACGGCAAAACCTGGCGGAAGTGGATTCCCTGGATCAGCGAGCATTTGCCAGGCTGGTGGACGGCGATCATGCTGATCCTTGCCGGGCTGATTCTGCTCAAGCTGCTGGGCATGATCTGGTTCGTCCTCCGCTTCCACGGCTACCGGCTGGACCGGGTGGGTGACGATCTGCGCGTGACTTGCGGGCTGTTGACCAGCCACAGCGCGACGATTCCGCGCCAGCGGATCCAGTTCATCAGCCTGCAGAGTTCACCGCTGCTGCGACTGTCCGGCTTGCAGACGATCCGGATCGAGACGGCCGGCAGCAGCGCGGTTTCTGGCGAGAACGCCCAGACCGCGGTGACGCGGAGCTGGTTCATCCCGGTCGCACCGCGCGAACGAACGGCCGCGCTTTTGAACGAGCTTCGGCCGGGGCTGGAGTGGGATGAAGCCTCGGTTCAATGGCAACCGCTCTCCCCGCTGGTCTGGCGGCGGTTGCTGCGGATGGTAATTGTCCTGCCGCTGCTGACGGCGATCGGCGGCGGCATCTGGCTCCCGCCGTGGGGTTGGCTGATCGGTGTCGCACTGGTTGGGCCAATGTTCTATTCGGCCTGGCGGACCAGTCGCGGGCAGCGCTATGCCCGGACCGGTTTCGGAGTCGCGTTCCGGAGCGGCCTGATCAACCGGAAACTGAGCCTGACGTTCTTTGAGCGGTTGCAGGCCCTGCGGCTGGAGCAGTCGCCCTTCGACCGCCGCTGGAAAATGGCCCAGCTCAAGCTCGACACGGCGTCAGCCGGTCCCGCCGAGCACTTGATCCATGTCGACTATCTCGACGAGAACTTTGCCCGCGATGAATTCAAGGCGCTCGAGACCCTTGCGGCCCGCCACCAGCCGGTCTGGAAGTAGGAAACGGGACCCGCATCGGCAGCCCAGTTTGGCACGCCGGGCAATGTTGCCCGCCTGCCTGAAGTTCCAGACATGTCACCATTGGGTGACATATTGGCGCGAACGCGACAAGGCTTGTCATCCCGGCATCCGGGACTCTCAGCTCTTTTTGTCTCCCCTCTTTCTGTCCCGCCAGTCCTCCCTGATGGTTCCGGGCGCGTCACCATCGGGTGACATGCTGGTTTGAGGACGGATCGCAGGATGTTTTCAGGAACAGAGACGTCGGACTTTGCTGCTGGTCAGAGATTGGGAATGTTCCTGCCTGCGGGCTCGCATTGCCAGGCTCGCGCTTTCCGCCGGCGACTGCAACTCGACGGCGGTTCAGCCGGTTTTTACTGCCCGGCCTTTTTCCGGTTTCTTCCCCCGCCGGGTCGCCGGACCAGCGTCACGGCGACCGGCTTGTGCCCGGCACGGGCGGATTCCCGCGCTTTAGGCCGGGCCGGGCTCCAAAATGGGAGCGGTTTCACAAGAGAAACGTCGGATAATGGCGTACGGCCAAAAGTGCTCTGCGTGCATTACACGGGTAAAATGCGGTGCGTTAAGATGATCGTCGCCAAACACTGGGAGCGGTTTCAAGCTCAAGATGGCGGTTGGCGGATCGCGGTGGCGATCCCCTGACCGTTACGCGAAAGGCTTGGGGATCCGCGGCTGCGTCATCGGGGCGCGGCGGCCTGGTTCGGGCGGGCCTCTGGTCCGGAGGTTTCCTTTTCTGCTTCGATCTCGAGTTTTCTTCGATGGTGTCATCGCTGCGAATCGAAGTGCCTGTGCGGGCGGTCACGCCCAGAAAGTATGTCTCATGAAAAATCTGAACTGGATTCTCAGGGGTTGCGTGGCAGTGGCGTTGCTGGCCGGAACATCTGTCAGCGGCCTGGCGGACGAACTGACAACCAATGGCGGCTTTGAAGCCGGCAACACCAGCGGCTGGACTTCCTTTCCCACGGGAAGTTCAACGTTCCTCGTGACCGGTGACGCCGCGAGCGGGGCGTTCGCGGCGGAGCTGTTCAACAACGCGACGACCTCGGGGGCCGTCGTCAAACAGGCCAACCTGGGTGTGGGTGTGGTGAGCCCGGGCCAGCTGGTCAACATTTCCTTCGCCGCAAAAGGCAGCAGCGCCAACGGCGGAGTCGCATTTGCAGAGTTCTTTTCCGAGCTCGCCGGCGGCGGCGTTTCTTCCAGCCAGCTCCTGGGCGGTGGGCCACTGGCACTGACCAGTTCCTACCAGACGTTCAGCTATTCGGTGTTCGCCGGCCCGAACGTCAGTGGCGGTGTGACCCTGCAGTTCGCGGCCGTCACGGGTGCCGCTGCGGGCAGCGTCTCGGTGTTGTTTCTGGACAACGTCTCGGTGTCTGTGATCCCCGAGCCGGCTTCATTCGCCCTGCTCGGACTGGGCGGATTGGCTGCCCTGATGCGTCGCCGTTGCCGCTGAAAGGCAACCGTGGCGTCGTGTCTGCGACGAATCGCGGGGAAAAACCAGGAGGGATGCCGGAGCATTCCGGATTCCCTGAAAGTGCGGGCCAGCAAGGTGCCGTCGGGCAGGCCAGGACAACTGCCCGACGGCTGCCTTTGGACCAGGGGCGCGACCGGCCGCTTGTCAACCAGGCATCCTGCCGGCATTCCAGGCAGAACATCATTGGAATACCCAGGGCCGCGAATTTGACAGGTCCTGTCATCCGAACAAGAAAAGGTGTCAGAACAGACAAGAAAAGGGACAAGCAAAGGTGTCAGGAACCGTTTTTGGGGACAAGAAAAGGCGTCAGGAACGAATGGCACTTGGCGAGTGCGCAAGTCGGTGTGGTGGAGTGAGATAGACACGAAAGGGCCCCCTTTGCAAGCATCGGGTTGTTCAACGACTCGATTCCGGCAAGGAGGCCCTTTCGATGTTTCAGTCCTGGGTTCAGCGGATCAGGCAAGCACGGCGTGACAGCAGTTTCTTCTTTGCC
>JANOFL010000382.1:0-3513 GCA_031405895.1 Planctomycetota bacterium | reverse complement strand
GCGACTTGCGCCGATGAACCACTGGGTGTTCAAGACCGTGCCGGACGATTTTTCCATCGACGTCCTCGCCCGCGCGCCGGGGAAGAAAACGCGCTGGTACGGCGTCCGCAACTACCAGGCCCGCAACCTGCTTCGCGATGAAGTCCACAAGGGCGACCTCGTGCTGCTCTATCACAGCAGCACCGTCCCGTCAGGGATTGTCGGCATCTGCGAAGTCGTTCGTGCCGCGTACGCCGACGACTCGGCGTTTGACCCGGCCAGCCCGTATTTCGACCCCAAGGCGACAGCGGCCGACCCGCGCTGGTTCATGGTCGAGATCCGGCTCAAGGAGCGGTTCGCCCGGCTGCTGACGCTGGAAGAGCTGCGGATGGTCAAGGTCCTGCACGACATGGAACTGCTCCGCCGCGGCTCACGGCTCAGCATCCAGCCCGTCACCCTCCGCCAGTTCAACGCAATCGTCGCGCTGGCGAAGAAGTGAAGTAAGCCATCCCGATACTCGTTCCACGGCTCCCGCCGTGGAACGCACTGACCAAAGGCTCCGCCTTCCTCTTCCCGGCACCGCGCCACCGGCCCCTACTGCCAGTCCACACAAACCTCAATCAACCCATTCTGTCCTGCATAACTCCTCGCACTCGAATACCGCCAGTGCAGCGGATCATCCACATAACCCCGTTACTCGTTCCACGGCGGGAGCCGTGGAACGAGTACAAACGAGTACAATAAGACACCGATTCCAAGGCCACCAGACAGACGACCATGTCCTCAGCTCCTGTCACGCAAATCCCGCGCAACCTGCTGTTCCGCTACCGGCTGCCGTGCCGGCGGCTGGAGGGGAAGGCCGAACCGGTGCGGCTGGGCGAAGCGTTTCGCCTGCCGGTGACCGGGCGGTTTGAAGGCCAGCGGGCGTTTGCCGACTGGCGGGTGGCGTGGTGCGACGCGGGTTTGCGTGTCTCGGTCACGGTCAGCGGCAAGTCGGCCAGTGTGTGGTGCAAGCTGGGCCAGTTGATGGACAGCGATGGTGTCCATCTGCTGATCGACACGCGGGCGACGCATGACGTGCACCGCGCCACCCGCTATTGCCACTGGATCGTCGCGCTGCCCGCTGGCGGAGCGGGAGGCGGCCCGCTGGGCCAGCCGGTTTGCACGACACCGAAAATCAACCGGGCGAAAGAGGAATCACCGGCGATCAACCGGGCCAAGGCCCTGCTGGCCGGCAAGCTTCGCAAAGACGGTTACGAGCTCGACCTGTTCCTGCCGGCGGCAATGCTTAACGGCTGGAGCCCGGCCGAACAGCCCTCGATCGGATTTTTTATCGCCATCGCTGATCGCGAACTGGGCTGGCAAACGCTGGGCGTCGGGCCGGAGTTGCCAATCCTCGAAGACCCCAGCCTTTGGCAATCGCTGCGGCTCGTCGAAAGCGCCGAGCCCACGGCGACGAAAAAAGGCCCGTCCGCCCGGCGAAACAGCGATGCAGCGCGCTGACCCGCCAGGTGACATCCGCGTCGAGGCGGTGCGTTACCGCTGGCCTGGATCAGGATTTGAACTGGAAATCGGCCGGCTGGAAGTGGCGGCCGGCAAGCGGCTGGCCGTGATCGGGCCAAGCGGCAGCGGCAAGACCACGTTGCTCAATCTTCTGGCCGGGATTCTCGTCCCCGATTCAGGCTCGATCAGCGTCGCGGGCCAGGCGGTCAGCCGGCTCAACGACGCCGACCGTCGCCGCTTTCGCATCCGCCACATCGGGATGGTCTTTCAACAGTTCGAACTGGTGCCCTACCTGCGGGCGCTCGACAACTGCCTGCTGCCGTTTTACGTCAACCCGGCGCAGCCCTGTGACGCGGCGGCGCAGGAGCGGGCTGCCGGGCTGATGGACCAGACCGGTCTCGGCAACCGAACGCGGAGTTTTCCCCGCCAGCTTTCCCAGGGCGAACAACAGCGGCTGGCGCTGTGCCGGGCACTTGTTACCGGGCCTCCGGTGCTGCTGGCCGACGAGCCCACCGGCAACCTCGACGCGGCCAACAAATTCCGGGTGCTCGACCTGATGCTGGAACAGGTAACGCAACGCGGCGTCACGCTCGTGGTCGTGACACACGACACATCGCTGCTGGACCGCTTCGATCAGGTTGTCGATTTCGGCGCGCTCGTTTCGGTGGAGGGGCCGGCATGAGCGGCTGGGCGCGGTTGGTCCAGGCATATGTCCGTTTCCACTGGGGCAAAACCCTGGTGCTGGTGCTTTGCCTCTGGCTCGCCGCGTTTCTCCCCATCGCCGTCGCGATCCTGCTGCGCCAGTTCAGCCGGCAGATTGTAGCCCGCGCCGACGCGACGCCGGCCGTGGTCGGACACGCAGGCAGCGGGCTGGACTTGGCCCTTCATGCCACCCATTTTGGCCGCGCGGTAGACCGGACGGTTTCGGTTGCCGAGGCCGACGCGATTCGTGCTTCAGGGCTGGCCGAGCCGCTCCCGCTGTTTTGCCGCTTCACCGCCCGAGGCCGGCCGCTGGTGGGGACTTCGGTCGACTACTTCGGCTTTCGGGCTCTGCAATTGTCCGCAGGACGAAACTTCGTCCGGATCGGCGAATGCGTGCTTGGCAGCCGCGTCGCGGATGAGCTGGGCCTCGCGCCAGGCGACATGCTGCTCAGCGACCGCGAGAACGTGATCGACATCGCCGGGCTTTATCCGCTCAGGATGAAAGTCTGCGGCGTGCTCGCTCGAAACGGTTCGCCCGACGACTCGGCCGTCTTCACCGACCTCAAAACCGCCTGGATCATCCAGGGGCTTGGCCACGGCCACCAAGACCTGCAGACCGAGACCGATCCAGGTCTGGTGCTCGGCAGCGAGGCGGGCAACGTGGTCGCCAGTGCCGCGGTTTTGCCCTTCACCGAAATCACGCCGGAAAACATCGGCTCGTTTCACTTTCACGGCGACCGGGAGACGTTTCCGCTGACGGCGATTATCGCCAACAGTCCGGACGAAAAATCGGCCACGATTCTCGCCGGGCGCTATCCGGCCCAGGATGGCACGATTCAGCTGGTCATGCCGCGGCAAGCGACCGATGAACTGCTGGGGATGGTCTTTCAGACCGAGCGGTTTTTTCTTGCCAACGCCGTGCTGATCGCGATTTCAACCGGTTTGCTCATGGGTCTGGTGGCGCTGCTGTCCCGCCGGCTGCGGCAGGACGAGCTCGACACGATGTTCCGGATCGGCTGCAGCCGCGGGATCGTCGCCTGGCTTCTTGCGGGCGAATTCCTGGTCGTGTTCCTGCTGGCCGCGATTTTGCTACTCCTGTCGACGGGACTCGTCCAGCGATTTGCCTCGGACGTTGTCCAGCGGCTCGTGGTCGGATAGTCCTGCGGCTTGGCAAGGCGAAAACATGATTTGAGATTTGAGATTTTACCGTCGCTTAGTTGCACCAGATAGTCGTGGGAGTGATCGCCTTCCGGCCCGTGTGAATGGGTGATCTGCATTTCGCGGACCGGAATGTAGTCGGCCAGCGCGAAATCGGCGGTGGCGTTGCAG
>JANOFL010000379.1:0-1902 GCA_031405895.1 Planctomycetota bacterium | reverse complement strand
AATCGACGGCCCGCTCGACGGCCCGCAGGCTGTTGAGGTTCTTGATCTCGACAATCGGAGTGCGGACCGTTCGACCACCGCTTTCCAGCTCGAGGTTGATGTTGGCATCGCAGCGCAGGCTGCCTTCCTGCATGTTGCCGTCGGTGACGCCGTTCCAGACGAGCAGGTTGCGAAGTTCGGCAAGAAAGAGCCGCGCCTGTAGCCCGTCTTTCAGTTCCGGTCGTGTCACGATTTCGAGCAGCGGGGTGCCGGCCCGGTTGAAATCGAGTGCCGTCTTCCCCGCCGGGATGCCAGGCCCATCGTGCAGGCTTTTGCCGGCATCTTCCTCGAGATGTGCGTGATCGATCGCCACACGAACAGGCTGAACCGGATCGTTCCGCTCGCCGAGGTCAAATTCAACCGCCCCGCCCAGGCAGATCGGCTGTCGCAGCTGACTGACCTGATAGCCCTTGGTGAGATCGGGGTAGAAATACTGCTTGCGGTCCCAGGCAGTTTCGGCCGCGACCTCTCCACCCAGCGCCATCGTCGCGAGGACCGCCAGTTCCAGTGCTCCGCCGTTGAGGACGGGCATGGTACCGGGAAAGCCAAGGCAGACGGGACAGACCAGCGTGTTCGGCGGTGAACCAAACCGCGCGGCGCAAGGGCAAAAGAGCTTGCTGCGCGTGGCGAGCTGCACATGAACTTCGAGGCCGACGATGCACCGCGCCTCCGGCTTGGTATCAGGCACCTGACGGCCTCCGCAAATGCCAGTCGGTCGCCGCTTGCCAGGCGTTGCCAACCGCGAACAGCAGCGACTCCCGGTCGGGCCGCGTCATAAGTTGCATGCCAACCGGCATGCCTTCCCCGTCGATACCGCAAGGCAGCGCAATCGCGGGCAGCCCGGCGAGGTTGGCGGCCACGGTGAACTGGTCGGCCTGGTACTCGGCCACTTGATCGTCGGGAGCATCCAGCCGCGGAGCCGAGCCCGTTGTCACGGGCAGCGCGAGCAAGTCGACTCGCTCCAGCAGATTCAGCAGCCCGTCGCGAACCAGCCGGCGGACGCGGCTTGCCTGGGCGAAGAACTGCTCATACGACCCGCTGCTCAACGCAAAGGTCCCCAGCAGAATCCGGCGGCGGACTTCGGCTCCGAATCCGGCCGAACGGGTCGCCGTGATCATGGCGTCAACGCTCTTGCCAGGCCCGCCCGCCCTGCGCGTGAACCGGATGCCGTCAAAGCGGCTCAGGTTACTGCTCGCTTCGCTCATCGCGATGATGTAGTACGTCGCGGGAAGGACCGCTTCATGCGGCCAGTCGATCTCCACCAGTTGTCCCGCAATCCGACCCAGTTCCCGGATCGCCCGTTCAACCTGATCCGCTCCCCGCGGCACATCGCGCGAACCGCTGAAATGCCCGGGGCACCAGCCGATCCGCAGTTGGGTCAGCTCGTTCGGCCCAAAAATCCGGCTCGCGGCGGCGTCGATGCAGGTCGTCGCGTCGCGGGAATCCGGGCCGGCAATGATCTGGTGCACCAGCCCGGCATCTTTCGCGCTGCGGGCGAGAACGCCGACCGCATCGAGGCTGCTCGCATAGGCAACGAGTCCGTAGCGGCTGACGGAGCCCCAGGCAGGCTTGAACCCGGTCACGCCGCAGTGGGCGGCTGGCTGGCGAACCGATCCGCCCGTGTCCGAGCCGAGTGCGAACGGAACCAGCCCTGCTGCGACGGCGGCCGCCGATCCGCCACTCGATCCGCCCGCCGAGCGGTCCCGGTTCCACGGATTGCGGGTCGCGCCGAAACACGAGCTGGTGGTCGTGCTCCCCATCGCGAACTCGTCGAGGTTGGTCTTGCCGAGCAGAATCGCCCCGGCCGCCTTGAGTCTTGACACAACCGTTGCGTCGTACTGGCCCATGTGCCGCCGAAGGAGC
>JANOFL010000378.1:0-2328 GCA_031405895.1 Planctomycetota bacterium | reverse complement strand
ACCCAAAGGTTCCGGAAAGACCGGAACCTTTGGGGAGGAGGGGGGAAGAAATGTTGTGGTGGTGAGATGTCGGTCGGGGCAAAGTGCAGGACGAGAATCGTCGAAACATGCGAGCGAGGTTGCCGCGGAGAACTCTTGCTTGCGCTGCGGGCTGGTATTGGTAGCGGGGCTGGTATCAACGAGCGTGCAATCCCATTCACTGCAATTGACATCCGGTGGCAGCACCGTGACGCCATGTCGCCGCGCATCGGAGACGAGTTGGGCCGGGGCGTAGAAACCCATTGGCTGGGCGTTGAGGATCGAGGCCGTGAAGGCCGCCGGGAAGTGCCGCTTGAGCCACGCCGAGACGTAGACCAGGTGCGCGAAGCTCGCCGCGTGCGACTCGGGAAAGCCGTACTCGCCGAAGCCGCGTATCTGCCGGAAGACGGCATCAGCGAACTCGCCGGTCAAGCCCCGTTCGCGCATCCCGTTCATCAGCTTCTCGCGGAACTGCTCGATCACGCCGGTCTTTCGCCAGGCCCCCATCGCCCGCCGCAACTGGTCGGCTTCGCCGGGCGTAAAGCCGGCCGCGACCACGGCGAGCTTCATCGCCTGTTCCTGGAAGAGCGGCACGCCGAGGGTCCGGTCGAGCACGGCCCGGATCGCGTCATTGGGGTAGCTGACCACTTCCTCGCCGTTCCGCCGCCGCAGGTAGGGGTGGACCATGTTTCCCTGGATCGGGCCGGGGCGGACGATCGCGACTTCGATCACGAGGTCGTACCAGGTGCGGGGCTTGAGCCTGGGAAGCATGCTCATCTGCCCGCGGCTTTCGATCTGAAAAACGCCCACCGTGTCGGCCGCGCAGATCATGTCGTAGGTCGCGACGTCGCCTTGCGGGATGTTGGCGAGCGTCAGGTGCCGGCCCCAGTGGCGGCGGACGAGGTCAAAGCACTTGCGGATCGCCGTCAACATGCCGAGGCAAAGGCAATCGACTTTGAGCAGCCCCAGCTCTTCGAGATCGTCCTTGTCCCACTGGATCACGGTCCGGCCGTCCATCGCGGCGTTCTCGACCGGGACCAGCTCGTCGATCCGGCCTTCGGTCATCACCATCCCGCCGACATGCTGCGAAAGGTGACGGGGGAAGCCAAGGATTTCATCGACGAGGTGACAGAGCTGGGCCCCGGTCCGCGATTCGGGATCGATTCCGGCGGCCCGGCAGCGAACCGGCAAGTCATCGGCGTTCTGGAAGCCATCGACCTGGCGGGCCAGCGCATCGACGCGGTCAAGCGACAGGCCAAGCGCTTTGCCGACGTCGCGGACCGCGCTGCGGGTCCGGTAGGTGATCACGGTTGCGGCGAGGCCGGCCCGCTCGCGGCCGTACTTTTCGTAGAGGTACTGGAGGACCTCTTCGCGCCGCTCGTGTTCGAAGTCGATGTCGATGTCGGGGGCTTCGTTCCGCTCGCGGCTGATGAAGCGTTCAAAGAGCAGGTCGGTCGAAGTCGGATCGACGCTGGTCACGCCGAGGGCATAGCAGACGGCCGAGTTGGCGGCGCTGCCCCGCCCCTGGCAGAGGATGCCCCGGCTGCGGGCGAAGCGGACGATGTCCCAGACGGTCAGGAAGTAGGGCTCGTAACGCAGCTCGCCGATCAGCCCGAGTTCGGCTTCGATCTGGCGGCGGACCTTGTCGGCGACGCCGTCCGGCCAGCGGCTGGCCACGCCCTGCCAGGTGAGCTGCGCGAGGTACTCCAGCGGCGTCATCCCGTCGGGGGCCAGCTCGCGGGGATACTCGTAGCGCAGTTCGTCGAGCCGGAACTGGCAGGCGGCGGCGATCTCGCGGGCCGCATCAATCGCTGCGGGAATCGCCGCGTACTGCCGGAGCCGGTCGGCGACCGGGCGCAGGTGACGGGCCGCGTTGGGCAAGAGCCGGGCACCGGCCTGGCTGACGGTGGTCTGGTAACGGATCGCGGTCAGGACGTCGTGCAATGGCTGGCGGGCCGGGTTGTGGTAAAGCACATCGCCGGCGGCGACGAGCGGGATGCCGGTTTGCTTCGACAGCGTTTGCAGTTGTCCGATCCGCCGCGCGTCGTCGACGCCCTGATAAAGTCCGGCCAGCAGCCAGAGCCGGTCGCCGAAGACGTCTTTCCAGAAAACGGTGTCAGGAACCGTTTTCGCGGTTGCATGGTCGGGCCTTGCTGGTGCGTTCTGCAGCTGCGCGTTTCGGGATGAAGATGAAGAAACGGGGCCAGGTACAGTTTCAGGGAGGCGGGTTGCATGGTGGGTCAAGTCCTTTGGCGAAACAGGTGCCGTCGTGGTTCCAGCCGCGGCCCCCTCCCCCGGCCCCTCCCCACG
>JANOFL010000298.1:0-5113 GCA_031405895.1 Planctomycetota bacterium | reverse complement strand
GAATCGGTGACGGCTTCGATCTCTTCGTCGGAGAGGTAGGTTCCCTGGCCACGGAGCAACGTGCTGGTGCCGGGCCAGAGGAAAAGCATGTCGCCGTTGCCAAGCAGCTTGTCGGCCCCCATCGCGTCGAGCACCACGCGGCTGTCCACCTTGCTCGAAACCTGGAACGCGATCCGGGCCGGCAGGTTGGACTTGATCAGCCCTGTGATGACGTCGACGGTGGGCTTCTGCGTGGCAAGGATCAGGTGGATACCGACGGCCCGGCTCTTCTGCGCGAGCCGGATGATGTGCTGTTCGACCTCCTTGCCCGAAGTCATCATCAGGTCGGCCATTTCGTCGGCCACGATCACGATGAAGGGCAGGTTGACCGGGATGTTGCTGCGGGCTTCGTCGTCCTCGGGCTGGAGCCGCTCCATGATCTCTTCCGCACCCAGCTGGTTGAAGCTGACGATGTGCCGGACGCCGACGCGGGCGAGCAGGGCGTAGCGTTCCTCCATCTTGTCGACCGCCCAGGCGAGAATCGCCTCGGCCTTCTTCATGTCGGTCACAACCGGGTGCATCAGGTGTGGCAGCCGGGCGTAACCGCTCAGCTCGACCATCTTCGGGTCAATCATCAGCATCCGGACTTCATCCGGACGGCGGGTCATCAGGATCGAGGTGATGATCGCGTTGAGGCAGACGCTTTTTCCCGTCCCGGTGCGGCCGGCGATCAGCAGATGCGGCATCGCGGCAAGGTCGACGACCATCGGCGCACCGACCGCGTCCTTGCCGAGGAAGAGCGGAATCTTCATTTTCCGCGCCTTGGCCTCGCTCTGTTCGATGACTTCGCGGAGCCGGACGAGCTGGCGCGACTCGTTGGGGACTTCGACACCGACCGTGTTCTTGCCGGGGATCGGCGCGACGATCCGGACGCTGGGCACGCGAAGGGCAATTGCGAGGTCATCAGCGAGAGCCGTGATCTTTTGCAGCCGCAGGCCGGCCTCCAGCTGGATTTCGTACTGCGAGATCACGGGGCCGGTTTCGATCTCGACCACCTGGACCTTGTAGCCAAATTCAAGGCAGGTCTTTTCGAGCACCTCGGCTTTGACCAGGGCCTCACGTTTCTGCTCGTCGAAGTTGACCGATTCCGAACCGCGGAGAAGTTCCAGCGACGGCAGCTCATAATCGGCGGTCGAGTCGGCGTCGGCGGCCTGATTGAGCTGGCTGATGACCTCCAGACGCTGGTCTTTGGCGGGTTCTCTCGCGACGGGGGCCTTGATCTGGAAGTGCGGCCGGGCGTGGACGCCTTTGGGCGGGAGTTGGGGTGCCGGTTCTGTAGCAACGGGTTCTGATTCGGCTTCGTCGGACAGTTCGAGGTCGTCGGACGAGTCGGACAGGTCAGACCGGTCGGACTCGTCAGCCAAGCTCGGGGCGATCGGCTTGGCAACGGCGAGGTCGGCCGCGGCCACACTCGATGCGGCGCGTTTGCGGACGAGGACGGCGACTTCGCCGGTGTCCTCTTCCAGCCCGCCGTCGCGGCGTTTGATCCGGATTCGCCGGGGCAGGTCGGTACCGTCCACCGGCTCGGACGCTTGGGGTTCTTCTTCAGCATCGTCGGCCCTTGCCGGTGCGGCAGCGCGCGCCACCCGGCGGTTGTTAAAGCCAGTCACAATCCCGTGCAGCAATCCGAACGGCAGCCACGAAGTCGCGACCAGTACGGCGGGTGCAAAGACGACCCTCCCCGCCCGCAGGATCAGGTACTCGCTCCACATCATCAACCCGACCGACGTCATGGCCAGCGATACGATCAGCGCCCCCAGCCACGCAATGTGCGTCTGGAGCAGACCAAAGCCCAGCGCGCCGAGATAGCCACCCGGTCCGATCAGCGGCGGGAACCAGCGGGCCGGAAACAACTGGCTGCACAACGCCGTCAAGCCAATCAGGCTCAGCATCCAGCCCACCGTCCGAAGCCACGGGGCCATCACCGCCTGCTTGCGAAGCAGCGCGATCTCCAGCGCGATCAGGCCAGCCACAACGAACCAGGCACAGACGCCAAGTGAGTTCAGCAGCAGATCCGCAACGAGTGCTCCGAGCGGCCCGCAGGCATTGCGAGGCGATTCGTTCTGGGGCCAGACGAGCTGGTCGGGCTGGTAAACCGACACCGGGATCAGCTGCGCAAGCGTCACCGGATCGGCCGGGTCCCAGGTGGCGAGGGCCGCCATCAGGAACACGACGATCGCCAGCAGCACGACCACGAACAGGTCGTACTGGAGCTTGCGACGGGTTGGAGTGCGGGAGGATGGTTTCAAACGGGCCCCAGCCATGGACGACACAGCGCGCAGAATCCGCCTGCTGTCGTCTATCGTCCTGGTCCCAAGCCGGATGCCAGCAAGGGTGCGGGTCGCAACGGTTGCGCGGAGAGTATTGGGTTTGCCAGCGCACTCGTTCCACGGCTCCCGCCGTGGAACGCACTGACCAGAGGCTCCGCTTTGTCCGCGCGATGGTCTCGGTGCCGGGTGTGGCGAGGACCGGCGAGTGTCCGGCCTGTTGCCGCAGTGGGACGACCGGCGTGCGGGAAGAATAGCGCGGTCGGAGGCGGAGCCTCTGGTCAGTGCGTTCCAAGGCGGGAGCCTTGGACCGGGTAAGAGAACAAGAAACCGTTCAGACTGTCGCAGGCGCGCGGTCTTTGGCCGGTTTTTGCGGTCCGGCGATGATGGCTTCCACAAGCTCTTCGTGCTCAAGCTTGTGGGCGTTCTTGGAGCCGGTTGAAGGGCTTGCTGATTCCTTGCGCGAGACCACGGATAGCGGGCCAAACCGGTCGAAGCCATGGTCGGCCCAGCGCAACCGCATGAAGGCACAGGCCCCCATGTTGCGCGGCTCTTCCTGGGCCCAAAGAACTGGTGTGCCGGATGGATAGGACTCCAGCACCTGGTTCAGCTCGCGAACCGGCAGCGGATAGAGCTGCTCGATCCGGATGATCGCGAAATCGAGCTTGCCCGCTTCGTCGCGGTGCTTGAGCAAGTCGACGCCGAGCTTGCCCGAACAGAGTACGACATGCCGGGGCGCGCCAAGCTCTTCCCGCCGCGGGTCGTCGAGCAGCCGCCGGAACCCGCCGCTGGTGAACTGGTCGAGCGGGCTGGCAACGTAGGCTTCGCGGAGAAGGCTCTTGGGGGTCAACACGATCAGCGGCTTGCGCCAGCGGCGTTTCATTTGCCGCCGGAGCAGATGGAAATGCTGGGCCGCAGTCGTCGGGATCACGACCTGGATATTGTGTTCGGCGGCGAGCGTGAGGAATCGCTCGAGCCGGGCACTGCAATGCTCGGGACCGGCTCCTTCAAAACCATGTGGGAGCAACATCGTCAAGCCACTGTAGCGCCCCCATTTGTCCTCGGCGCTGCTGATGAACTGGTCGACGATCACCTGGGCTGCGTTCCAGAAGTCGCCGAACTGGGCTTCCCAGAGGACGAGCGAGTTGGGCTGGTCAAGACTGTAGCCGTACTCGAAGCCGAGGACCGCGATTTCGGACAGCGGGCTGTTGGCGATCTCGACCGGGGCCTGGCCGGCCGCAAGGTGATGCAGCAGGTGATGTTTTCGGCCGCTGGTCGCGTCGTTGAGAACAGAATGCCGCTGGCTGAAAGTGCCGCGTTCGCTGTCCTGACCGGTCAGCCGGACGCCGTGTCCTTCGGTCGCGAGCGAAGCGAACGCGAGCAGTTCGGCCGTCGCCCAGTCGACGTTGCGGCGGCCATCGGCCATTTCAGCCCGGGCCTGAAGCACTGGCACGAGGCGCTTGTAAACGCTGAATCCTTCCGGCACCGCGACGAGCCGCTGGATCAGGTCATTGGCCCGCGTCAGTTCAATGCCCGTGTCGGGCGTCTCGGGCGGTTCAGGCCCGCCGAAATAGCCGTTCCAGACGCCACCGAGCGTCTGTACGTCGGAGGAATAGTTGCCGGAACGGGCGGCTTCGAACTCGGCGTCCAGCGCCGCCTTGCGGTTCTGGGAGATCCGGTCAGCGTCGGCGACGCTGATCTCGTTGAGCTTGAGCAGCCGGTCGAGATAAGCGTCGCGGACGGTTTTCCGCCGGTCGATCGCTTCGTACATCCCGGGCTGGGTAAAGCGCGGCTCGTCGCTCTCGTTGTGCCCCAGCCGCCGGTAGCAGTACATGTCGATCACCACATCGCGATGGAACTCGCGGCGGAACTCCATCGACAGCTCAACGACCTGGGCGACTGCTTCGGGGTCCTCGCCATTGACATGGAAGATTGGAATCTGCAGCATCTTGGCCACGTCGGTGGCATAGGTCGTTGAGCGGCCCTGATCGGGGCAGGTGGTGAAGCCGAGCTGGTTGTTGACGATCACATGCAGCGTGCCGCCGGTGCGATAAGCCTCCAGTTCGCTCAGGTTGAGCGTCTCCTGGACGACGCCTTCGCCGGCGAACGCTGCGTCACCGTGGATCAGCACGGTCATGTGGCGTGCCCGTTCAGGGTCGCCGTAGCGGTCCTGTTTCGAGCGGCAGCGGCCGATCGCGACCGGGTTGACGAATTCGAGGTGGCTCGGGTTGAAGCAGAGTGACAGGTGAATCTGCTTGCCGGCACCCGTTTCCCAGTTGCTGCTGTAGCCCATGTGGTAGAGCACATCGCCCCGTCCGAGATTGGCCCGTGGATCGGGGTCGTTGAAGCTCCAGAAAATGTTCCGGGCCCGCTTGCCCATGATGTTGGCCAGCACATTCAGCCGGCCGCGGTGGGCCATCCCGATCAGGACTTCGCTGACCTCGTGCTGGCCGGCTTTCTCCAGCACAAGGTCGAGCAGCGGGATCAGCGACTCGGCGCCTTCGAGCGAAAAAGTCTTCGCGCCAATGTGTTTCTTCCGCGTGAACTCCTCGAACAGCTCGGCATCGGTCAGCCGCGAGAGAATCCGCATCTGCTGGTCGCGGGTCAAGGCGATCCGGTTCGCCGTCCGCTCCATCCGTGACTGCAGCCAGTTGCGGACGCGGTGGTCGTCGATGTGCATGAACTGGGCACCGATCGACCGGCAGTAAGTCGCCCGCAGCAGGTTGATGATCTCTTCCAGCGTCCGGGCCCTCGGCCACCAGGGCCTGAATGAGGGTGGTCTTCCCGGAGAAGCTCTTGCCCGGAAC
>JANOFL010000296.1:0-11013 GCA_031405895.1 Planctomycetota bacterium | reverse complement strand
GGGCGTAGCGCTCGAAGTCGGCGAAGACCTGCTGATACGGCGTGAGGACCCCATTGTTGGTGCCGCTGCCGGTCTGGTTGCCCTGCTGGGTCTGGCCGTCGCCGCCGATCCCCGCGACGTAGGACGGGTCACCTGGTCGCCCGAGACGATCGAATGGCGCATAAACCGACGACAGGTCCTCGCCGAGTTCGGATGGCCGGTTCTGGTTCGTCGGGCCTGCAGGCAGGCCGTTGCCGCCAGTGCCGGAACCGAGCGACCTGGCGTTGGAGCCGCCGCCGCCGATGGCGCCCTGGCCCTGACCCTGCCCCTGACCTTGGCCCTGTCCCTGACCTTGGCCCTGTCCCTGACCTTGACCGGTGCCCGGGCTCTGGCCGGCGCCCTGTCCCTGCGCCTGACCCCGGCCCTGCCCTTCCTGCGGCCGGCCGGCGTTGGCGAGATCCCTGCGCGCATCCTGGAGCCGCGAGGCCGCCGTCGCCAAATCCCGGACCGTGGCGACCCGCTCCCCGGCACCCGTCAGCGACACGCCCAACCGGTCAAGCGCGGCTCGTGCGCCGGCGGTGTCGCCCTGGGCCAGGCTCTGGGCCGCCTCGCTGAGCGCGGTGCCGGCGGCCCCGTCGGCCTGCGATGCGGTCCCTTCCAGCTCGGCCAGCTGCCGGGCGAGGTCGCGCTGCTCGGCTGCCGTCATGTCATCGAGGTTCTCGCCCAGCCGCGCAAGATCTTCGCGGGCCTCATCCGGGGCACCATCCCGGTTCGCATCCGGTCGTCCGGTGGCGGCGCGCGACAACGCGCGGCTCAGCGACGCCAGCGACGCCGCGCGTTGCTCGTTGGCCGGGTCGACCTGGGCGCGGACCTCGTCCTCGATCGCCCCGAGCCGGGCCAGGTTGGCATCCAGGTTCTCCGGCTCCTGGCGGAGTCGAAGCGCCAGGTCGCGAAGCTCCTGGGCAAGCCGGGTCCGCGGATCGTTCGCGTCCGCGCCGCGTGCTTCCAGATCCTCGGCAACCCGGTCAACTCGCTCCGCCTGCCGCGCGGCCGCCTCGCGCAAGGCCTGTTGCTGGGCGATGACCGCGTCCTGGGGGTTTGGCAGCAGGAGCACCGGGGCGAGCAGCAGTGCGGCGATCAGCGTGGCGATGATCGGCTGCCGTGACCAGCGGGGCGCAAACAATGAGGACGACACCAGCTGGACTGCCGCCAGGGCGTCGCGCCGCTGGCGTCGCACAAATCGATCCGACTCGACACGTTCGTCGGAGGCAGCTTCGGTGTTGACGCCCTGTGGGTCCAGCTCGGCGTTCGGGCCCGAGTCCGGACCGGCCGAGGCGGGGAATGCCACGGCCAACTCGAGGGCGCTGGAGAGTCGATCGCCCAGTCGCCCTTCTACGTCGAGCGCAAGTGCCGTCGCACCCAGGCCCGGCCGAGCCCTGATCCCAACAAAGAGCCAGCCAACCAGACCGAACAGCGGCAGCGACGCCCCGATCACCGGCGCCAGCGGCAGCGGGACCAGGCGCGCCAGCGTCCAGAGCGTCAGTTCCGCAAGCGCGACGGCCGCAATGGCCAGCCATCCTCGGCGGACCAGTCGGCGCAGCCACAGACGGCGCCGATGGGGAAGGAGTGAGGCTCGCAAATCCAGCAGGAGCGGATCGAGGGGCCCCGCCAGGGTCGCGCGTGGATCGGGTGGAAGCCGGCTGGGCGGACCTTCGCCTGAGGCCGGGCGAAGGCGGCGAGCCAGGGCAGACAGCGGCGTGCTCATGATGGCGATGCCGGTTCACGTCGCGGGAGGCGAAGCCGCAAGCGACGACGAAGGCGCCAACGCCGGGTCGGGGACACGAACTGGACCGTCAGCACCAGCAGGATGAGCGACACGACCAGCCAGGTCGCCACGCTCTCCGGCCACAGGGTGTCGCGCCCAATGCCGAATTCGGCCACATCCGGGACCGCGAATCCAGCGTCGGGGAAGGCGCGAACGATCCCATCCCCACCGAAGGCCGGAGCGACCAGGGGCATCGGGGCGGGAACCGCCTGACCCTCGAAGACCGCGACGCTCTGGGGCTGGAGCAACCCATTCCTGATCGAACACCAGGTGCCAAACGTCCCTTCCGTCCCGCACAGCACGTCGACCTGGGCCAGGAAGGGGTTCAGGTAGGCAATTGCCTCTGGCGGACTGCCCTTGATGGGCCCATTGCCCCGCCCACCGTCCGCGGTGCGTTCCCTTGCCGTTACAATTGCGCCATGACTTCGCAACAGCCGCCGCCGTGGATCGCCGCGCCGTCCGCCGGGGCCGATGCCGCGTCCCAGATCTACGACTGGGAGCTCGCACAATCGCTCCGCGCCAAGGCGATGGAGTGGAGTCCGTGGCGCGTGCGGCCAAATCCACCCGACGGCATTGAGCCGATCATGCTGGCCGGCGGCATCCCTGACCCGGCGACGCTGCCGGTCGATGACCTGATCGCCTGCAATGAGCGCGTGCTGCGGCGTGAGGCCGATGACGCGCTGCAGTACGGAGGGCCGCAGGGCTTCGCCGAGCGGGTAAAATGGATGGCAACTCACCTCCCGACAACCGGCCGCCCATGAATGTTCTGCTTGCCAATCCCCGCGGGTTTTGTGCCGGGGTCAACATGGCGATCGACAGCCTGAACCTCGCGCTGGAAGCTTTTGGCCCGCCGGTTTACGTCTACCACGAGATCGTCCACAACCGTTACGTCGTGGAAACCGCGCGTTCGCGGGGTGCCATCTTTGTGGACAGCCTCGACGAGGTCCCCGTCGGCTCGAACCTGCTCTTCTCGGCCCATGGCGTCTCGCCTGAAATCCGCCGGATCGCCCGCGAGCGGAAGCTGAATGCGATCGACGCGACCTGTCCGCTGGTCACCAAAGTCCACCTCGAAGCCATCAAATACGCCCGCGAGGGCTACACGATTCTGCTGATCGGTCACGGTGGTCACGACGAAGTCATCGGCACGATGGGCGAGGCCCCTCAC
This sequence comes from Planctomycetota bacterium, assembly GCA_031405895.1. Classification (GTDB taxonomy): domain Bacteria; phylum Planctomycetota; class Planctomycetia; order Pirellulales; family Pirellulaceae; genus BJ22. The sequence continues at coordinate 8,044 of JANOFL010000296.1, read as the reverse complement.
GCGATGGTCCTGGTGGAAAGCGAAGCCGACGTCGACCGGCTCGACCTGCCCATCGGTGCCCGTGTGGCCTACCTGACCCAGACCACGCTCAGCGTCGATGATGCGAATCGTATCATCAGCCGCCTGCGGCAGCGGTTCCCGGGCATCGCCAATCCGCCCAAGGAAGACATCTGCTACGCGACGCAGAACCGCCAGGAGGCGGTCCGGCTGCTCGCCGCGCGGGCCGATGCCTGCCTCGTCGTCGGCAGCCAGAACAGCAGCAACAGCCAGCGGCTGCGCGAACTGGCGGCGGAAACCGGCATCCCCGCCTGGCTGGTCGACAGTGTCGACGAACTCCAGCTTACGTGGTTCACCAACGCCAAGACTGTCCTCGTCACCGCCGGCGCCAGCGCCCCGGAAGTCCTCGTCGAAGCCGTCCTCGACTGGCTGGTCACAAACTTTTCCGCCACGGTTCAGGTCGAAACAGTCCGCGAAGAGTCTGTCTCGTTCCCGCTGCCAAAACCGCTGCGGCATCTGCAGCGGCTGTAGCTCGCGGTTTGCGTGACCATGGATTCGGGCCCTGTTTGTCATTTCGCGGTATTAACTGGCCTCTTCGCCCCGGAGGGTGCGCTGTGATGTAGCCACGGGTGAAGCGACGCTGCTTTGAGCGTCGTGGAACCCGTGGAGACGGGGCAGGAAAGTGGCTTCGCCCCGAAGGGTGCGATGGAGTTGCGTTGCGTTTTGTTTGGCGGTTTGCGCTGCACGGGAGGGGATTTGATCACCGGAACGCTTTCCAAATCGCCATCCTGAAGATTCCGCCGCACCCTCCGGGGCGGGAGGGACTGGGCATCCGCTTCCACGGGTTGCGCTCCGTCCCTCAGAGCCGGGACTGCGCTCCACCCGTGGCTACACTCCGCCGCACCCTCCGGGGCGGAACACTTGTCACCGGACAAACAGGGCCTGCATCAAGGCTGTTCGTCTGGTCTTCGAGCACGAAGTTCTCCCATCATGAGCGACGCCACGCTGATTGCCGACTCCGGGTCGTGGCCCTGGAGCATGAGGGTGCCTGGTTCGAGGCGGAGGCCCTTGCGGGGGTTGGAGTTGGCGGGGCGTTGATCTGTCCAGTCGGTGACTTGCCGACCGTTGACCCAGACACTGATGTGCGGGCCGCAGACCGCGGCCGTCAGCACGAACCACTCGCCGTCGCGGGAGTGCAATCGGTCGACAGTCGTCCGGCGAAAGATGGCGCCCGTCCCGGAGTTGGCGGGCTTGGGATCGTCGGGGGCGACTGTGGTTTGGTCGATCTGGATTTCATACCCGTCCATGTTCGAACCGGGAACACAGCGAAAGAAGAGCCCCGAGTTGACGGCTGCTGCGTCGGTCCGGACGCGGGCCTGGACGACGAAATCACCCCACGACTGTTTGCTCTCGAGCTGCCCTGATCCGCCGAGCAGCCGGAGGACCTGATCTTCCAGGCACCACTCGGCCCTCGCGGCCCCGGTCCGCGCGGCGTCCCAGCGCGATGCCCAGTCGGCGTCGATCTGTTCCTCAAGACCGAGCGGTTTCAATGCGATGTTGCGAAATGCGACGGGCCCCTGGTTGAACTGCAGGCCAATGTAGCCACGCCCAAGGCGGACGGGGGGTTGACTGACGCCCGCCGCCTTATCCGAACCGTCAATCGGGTCAACACCGTCAATCCTGTCAATCGGGTCACTTTCCTGGTGCTCCAGCGCCAACTGTTCGTTGACCCAGACGCGGAACGAACCGCCCACCACGATCGCCCTCACGCGCAACCAGTTCACGCCATCCGGATCGGCTACCGCGTTGGCCACGGCCCGGCCAACGAGGGAACCCGTAGCGAACTGGTGCAGCCCGGGCCGGATGATGTTCAGTTCGTAGCAGTCGCCGATGGGACTGGCCGGGACCGGGCTGGAGCGAAGGAAGACGCCGCTGTTGGTCTCCGGATCTGCGAGGACTTCGAGCTGCAGTTCAAAGTCCGAGAACTGGCTGGTCGTGCAGAGCAATCCCGGCTTGCCCGACGACACGCGAATCGTACCGTCCTCAACTTTCCAGTCGGCTTCGCTGCCGGCTTTCCATCCGCCGAGCGACTCGCCGTCAAACAGCTGAATCCAGCCACCAGCCATTGCGACATCATCAATCGGTGTCCAGACGCCTTCGGCCTCGACGGCTTCGGTGTTTTGAATGGCAGGCGAGGCGGCCAATCCAGTCAGCTGACCGAGGACCGAGGCAGCGAAGGCGAACGTCAAAATTGGGCCCAGGATTTGCCTGCTCAGGCGAAAACGACTCGGAGCAGCAAAGTAGTGAACAGGTTTCTCTGGCTGTGAATATGCGGGCTTCCGGGAATCCGGGTGGATTGCCGAAATGGGGCAAAACCCGCAACTTCGAGGGTCAGTCAAGGTTTTCCACATGATCCTTCATTGCCGAAAAGTCGGGTGCGGCGAGAAAAAACGGTTGCAATGCGGCAAATTCCAACCAATCTGACGTTTTGACCTGACCGTCGGTTATCTGACGTTAAGATAGTAAAACTGTGTGGCCTCACCCGCTCAAGGCTGATCAAGTCGGGCCGCAGTCTTTGAACCAACACCTGAGTTTACCAAACTGGTGCCCGACACTCGCCAAAGCTCCCTGGCCAAGGGGACTTCTCCGGACTATCTGCTCCTGACCGGCGCGACCGGGCTGTTGGGGCGGTATCTGCTGCGCGACCTGCTGGCCGCCGGCCGCCGGGTTGCCGTACTCGTCCGCAACACGAGCGAAGAGCCGGCCGCCGAACGGGTCGAAACGATCATGGAGCGGTGGGAGGCCGAGGCGGGCCGACCACTGCCAAGACCCGTAGTCCTTGCCGGCGATGTGACGTGCCAGAACCTGGGACTCGACCGGGACGACTTGCACTGGGTGGCCGGCCATGTCCGTTCGGTCATCCATGCCGCGGCCCTCGTCCGTTTTGACCTCGACGAACGCGACGGCGAGCCGATCCGGACCAATCTCGGCGGAACGCGCGAAGTGTTGCGGTTCTGCGCGCTGCTCGGCATTCAGGACTTTCACTACGTCTCGACGGCCTTTGTCTGCGGCAAGCGGGAAGGAACGATCCGCGAGAACGAGACCGATTTTGGCCAGGAGTTCCACAACAGCTACGAGCAAAGCAAATTCGAAGCCGAGCTATCCGTCAACGCCGCGACCGCGATCCGGCACCGGACCATCTACCGGCCGACCATCATCACCGGCGACTCGAACACAGGTTACACCAACACCTATTTCGGGATGATGTGGTACCTCAAGCTGCTGGCGATCCTCGTGCCCCAGCAGCCGATCGGTCCCGATGGCAAGCGTCACACGCCGATCGAGATGCCAGTCTCCGGCGACGAGCCGCACAATCTCGTACCGGTCAACTGGGTTTCGCAAGTCATCACCCACCTCTTTTCGCTGCCCGAAGCCCGCGGTCAGGTCTTTCACCTCGCCAGCCCGCACCGGGTCACGATGCGGGGCGTGGTTGAAGTCTGTTACGACTATTTCGGCAGCGGCGGCGTCAAGTTCGTAGGCGATGCGGGCCACGGCCTGTCGCTCGAAAACGATTTCGCGCGGACTTTTTTTGTCAGCAGCCGCAACTACCGGGCCTACGACCGGTTCACACCCGATTTCGAACGGGCCAACCTCAATCGCCTCTCGGGGCATTTGCCGTGTCCGCCGATCGACGGCCGGGTCGTGATCAAGTTCCTTGAGTTTGGCAAGCAGGACCGTTGGGGCAAGCGTCGCCGCCGTTCGCGTCCCGAGGCCGGGGCAGCAACCCAAGCCTTGCGGCAGATGCTCGACCAGAAGTGCCAGACCGGATTGAAGCGTCTGATCAATGGCTACGCCACCGGCCTGGGCGTCGACCTGCTTGGCCCCGGCGGCGGCCAGTGGCGTTTGATCCCCGACATCAACACCGGCGCCTGGTCCCTCAGCCGCGGTCTCGGTCCCGCCGACCAGCCCGTTCGGTCGCTGACTGTTGACGAGTTGAACGAACACTCCAGCGCTTCGGGCTAGACGGCCGACCGTCCCGGCAGGTGCACTAATGGACCGAATTCTGCGTCGGTTCAAGATCCGGCGCGTATCTGGCAAGGGACTCGATGTGGATCCGGTTGCCCTGCAGTCGATAGCGGACCTGCCGCCAGACCAGCGATGAGGCCACGAGCGCGTTCACCGTCGCCAGCCAGTGAACCACTTGGGTGACCGGAACGCCCATCAGCCAGAACTTCCAGTCGCGGATGATTGAAGGACGGCTTCGCAACTGCCCATCCGCGTCAACGAACCGGATGTTGGCGGCATGAATCCAGGCAAGCAACAACAGACTGCCGAGCAGGTAGGCGAGGAAGCTGACAAGCATCACCGCGGACTGTACCAACACACCTGATACGAGGGCCACGCTCGTCGTCGCAAGTACCAGCGGTGTCAACGTGCCAACGGAAAGTCCGTGCAGGGCCACCAGTGGCCACCAGCGGTTGTAGAGCCGGATCGTGAGGAGCTGACGGCTGATCCAGTCGGGGACCGAGCGGAGCGGCGTCGTTTCGTTATTGACGACAACCAGCGCTGGAGGCCGTTCGACACGCAGGCCTTCGGCCGACAACAGGCCGGTCAGGCAGGTGTCTTCGCAGAGCTGCGTTTGCCAGACGTCGGCCAGCCGCAGTTCGTCGATCTCGCGCCGACGCAGCGCCATCGAGCCGCCCCAGACGATCCGGTAGAGATGCATCTGCACGATCGCCGCAGCGTTCCAGATCGCGCGAACCGTGGTTCCCAGCGGATGAGCCATTCCGGCCGGCGGCTCGAACCAGCGCGTTCCGCTGACCACCCCCACGCCCGGATCGGCCAGGGGAGTGACCAGCAGCTTCAGCCAGTTGGGCGCGACGATGCAGTCGGCGTCGACGAAAGCGACCACTTCAAACCGCTCGTGCAGCGACTCGACCAGCTCGGACAGCACCGCGCACTTGGGCGAACAAGTCTTGGGCAAGTGCTCGAGCACATAGCGGTGAACGGGCCGGCGCAACGATGCCCGCAGTTCGGTCACGAATCCAAACGCCTCGTCCTGCTCGCTGTCGAATCCGCAAAAGACTTCGAAATCCGGCCAGTCGAGCTGGTCGAGGGCTTTGATGCAGGCTTCCAGGCTCGGGTCGCGGCCGCGGATGCAAAGCAGCACGGCGACAGGGGGCTGGAACGTTGAACCCTTAACGGCCAGAACAGCGGGACGTTGAAGGCTGCGGAGGTAGAGCCAGACGTAACCCCCCTGCCCGACCAGCATGGCGAGCATCGCGATCAGACAGAACCAGACCGCGGTCGAGAGCATGGATGTCAGAGCCGGGGGAGTCTCGCGTTCAGGCGAACCGCGACGCGGTCACCAACCTGGCCGACTCCAGCCCAACCCGGGAGGAACAGGCGGAGCTACTGCACGTAACAGGCTGGTGGAGGTGTTGGCGAGGTCGCGCGGCAACGGCAGCGGGTTGTTGCGATAGTGCATCCGGCGCACCGTGTTGCCCCAAAAGTGCATCGGGCGGTAAGGCCGCAGTTCCATCGGCGTGGCCTGAATCAGCGGCCGCATTTCCGGCGGCGCAATCACCCGCGGATACCACCCCGGTTCCTGGCCCGAAACCGCGGCTGGAATAACCGCCAACAGGCTCACCGCGAGCACTCCCGTGACCATCCAAAGACGTGTCGACCACATCGCCAAATTCCTCCATCCCGGTTTTCGACTTCAGGCAAGTGCCTTGCAACGAGTGCCTTGGAAGGCTCAGACCGGGTTGGCTTCCCGGGCTGTGCCCGGTGGCCGCTCCAGATACAGCATAATCAGCGTGATATCGGCGGGCGTGATGCCGCTGATCCGCTGCGCCTGATCGAGCGAAACCGGACGGAAACGTGACAGTTTTTCACGGGCCTCGGTCCGCAACTGGCGAACGCGGGTGTAGTCGAAGTCGTCGGGAATCCGCTTCTGACCGTGCCGTTTTTGCCGGTCGATCACGATTTGCTGCCGCGCGATGTAACCCGAATAGCGGATGTCATGGATCGCCTGCTCGACGACTTCACTGGAAAACTCTGCCAGTTCCGGCGCGGTCGCGACCAGCTCGGGCCAGGTGACTTCGGGCCGGCGCAGAAACTGGTCGAGCGTGACGCTGTCGATCCGGTGCTTTGGCAAAAGTGCGACCAGCCGGTTCAATTCGGCTTCCTTGGCCTGCAGGCGGTTCCACCGCGAGTCGTTGACGAGGCCGGCTTCGCGACCGCGCGGAGTCAGCCGGCGGTCGGCGTTGTCCTGCCGCAGCAGCAGCCGGTACTCGGCCCGGCTGGTGAACATCCGGTAGGGCTCATCGACGCTTTGGGTCACGAGGTCGTCGATCAGCACCCCGAGGTAGCCTTCGTCGCGATTGATCACCAGTTCGCGTCCCCGGTCCAGGGCGAGGGCCGCGTTGGCACCGGCGAGCAGGCCTTGTCCGCCGGCTTCTTCGTAGCCGGTGGTGCCGTTGATCTGGCCGGCGAGGTACAACCCCGCGACAGCCCGGGTTTCCAAAGTCGGCCGCAGCTGTTCGGGCGGGCAGAAGTCGTATTCGACGGCGTAGCCATAGCGCATGATCCGGGCTTGTTCGAGGCCCGGGATCAGCCGCAGCATCTGGTCCTGGACATCGCGCGGAAGGCTGGTCGAGATGCCGTTGACGTAAACTTCCTCCGTTTGCCGGCCTTCGGGCTCGAGGAAGAGCTGGTGACGGTCCTTGTCGGCGAAGCGGACGACTTTATCCTCGACAGAGGGACAGTAGCGCGGCCCGCGGCTGTTGATCTGGCCGCTGTACATCGGCGCGCGATGGAGGTTCGCCCGGATCAGGTCATGGACCGCTTCGTTGGTCCACGTGATCCAGCAGGGCAACTGGTCCACTTCGAGGCGGCCAGTCAGAAAAGAAAACGGCTTCGGCTCGTCGTCGCCGGGCTGGATTTCCGTGCGGGAAAAATCGATCGTGCGGGCGTTCAAACGCGGCGGAGTGCCCGTCTTGAACCGCTCGACGCGCAGGCCGAGCCGCTGCAGGGCACCGCTCAGTCCTGACGAAGTCCCCTCGCCTCCCCTGCCGCCGGCCGTTTTGGCCTCGCCGGTGTGCATGATCGCCTGGAGAAAGGTCCCGGTCGTAAGGACCACTGATTTTGCGCGGTAGACGGCATCGCCGCGGACGGCGACGCCAACGATGCGAGGTCGTTCGCCATCCGGTTCAACCTGCAAGTCTTCGACCAGCTCCTGGCGGAGATCGATGCCAGGATGCTGTTCAATCCGGTGCTTGATCCAGAGCTGATAGGCTTTTTTGTCGGCCTGGGCACGGGGGCTGTGCATGGCCGGCCCCTTGCGCAGGTTGAGCATGCGGAACTGAATTCCGGTCGCGTCGGTGGCTTCGCCCATCAGCCCGCCGAGCGCGTCAATTTCGCGCACGAGGTGGCCCTTGGCCACGCCGCCGATGGCCGGATTGCAGCTCATCTGGCCGACCGTGTCGAGATTGGTCGTCAGCAGCGCGACGCTGGCTCCGGACCGGGCCGCGGCGCTGGCGGCTTCCGTCCCCGCGTGTCCCGCTCCCACCACGACGACGTCATAGTCATGAAAGGTCGGCATGGTGGCAGTTCAACCAATCGGTCAGGACCCGGCAACTTCCGTCATGCCCGGCAGTGTCATCCCGAGGAATGTGACGGCCACCGAGGCGAAGATGCCGAGCAGAAAAATGGCCACGACGATGATTCCACAGGTTCGCCAGAAACTGGCCTGGGCCTTGAGCACTACCTGGAGCTGGTTGAGGTCATTGGCGTCGACGCAGCGGCCAATGGCCGAACCGTACTTCATCAACAGGTAGCTGGGCACGAAATTGCAGGCGAATCCGGCCAGCCCAATCAGTCCGCCAACCAGTCCTACGACCATGTTTCCGGAACTGAGACCCACCATCACTGAAAATCCGGCATAGAGCAGCGACGGCAATGAGCAGACAATGCCGAGGATCGCCAGAAACAACACCCATGGCCGAGTGGCGCGGAGCGGATCGGAAATCCACTCCGGCATCGG
>JANOFL010000279.1:0-22645 GCA_031405895.1 Planctomycetota bacterium | reverse complement strand
CTCATCACATCCTGGGGGTGAAGAAGCTCCCAAGGGTTTGGCTGTTCGCCAATGAAAGTGGTACGTGAGCTGGGTTCAGACCGTCGTGAGACAGGTCGGTCCCTATCTGCCGTGGGCGTACGAAACTTGAGGAGGTTCTTCCTTAGTACGAGAGGATTTGGAAGGACGTAGCTCTGGTGTCCCAGTTGTCACGCTAGTGGCATGGCTGGATAGCTAACTACGGAAAGGATAAACGCTGAAAGCATCTAAGCGTGAAGCCCTCTCCAAGATCAGGTTTCGTTGCACTATGTGTGAAAGTCCCCTCGTAGACGACGAGGTTGATAGGCCAGATGTGCAAGCCCGGTAACGGGTTCAGCTAACTGGTACTAATGGACGAATGCTTGACCACATTTATTCAGCCCTCCCTTCCGGAGGCGCACTGGTCAGTCACATGGGTGAAATGCCAAAAAGTCGATCACCAACGTCAAGACATCCGGGCTCCGCGGGCCGACAGGTCCGCGGAGTCTTTTCCGGTGACTATATCGGAGTGGTCACACCTGTTCCCATCCCGAACACAGAAGTTAAGCACTCCGAGCCGATGATAGTGCCAAAAGCGTGAAAGTAGGTATCGCCGGTCTTCCTTGTCAGGCCTTCCGGGCATCCGGGAGGCCTTTTTTTGTTTCCTGGGCCGGAAATTGAACTGCGGTTCTTCCGTGACGCCAAAAGGCTGGATTTCGCACGTTGCGGTGTTTTCACGAGGATCGCGCCTGATCACTCCGTGATCAGGCGTCCACATCGCGGACGGCACTTCAATCTGCGAAACGCCTCTGGGCAAGAGATGCAGTGCCAGAGTGCCGCGCCGGGATCATCAATCTTCGCCGGCCAGTAACGCCGCCACGGTCGCCACGGCCACGATGTCCGATGGCTGGCAGCCCCGCGACAGGTCCATGAACGGCTTGCGCAGGCCCTGGATCAGCGGGCCAATCGCGGTCGCACCACCCACGCGCTCCGCGATCTTGTAGCCGATATTTCCCGCGTCGAGGTCGGGGAACACGAACACGTTCGCCTTCCCGGCAACCACCGACCCGGTGGCTTTACGTGCCCCCACGGCGGGGTCGAATGCTGCATCGAACTGCAAGGGGCCATCAACTTGCAAGGCAGGGGATCGCTTGCGCGCGAGGTCGACCGCTGCAATGACCTTGTCCACGTCGGCATGGGCAGCGCTGTTTCGTGTCACAAACGACAGAAACGCAACCCGCGGCTGCTCGCCGGTCAGACGCTGGTGGCTGGCCGCCGAGGTGATGGCGATCGTCGCAAGCTGGTTTGGGTCGGGCTGGGGAACCACGGCGCAGTCGGCAAAGGTCACCGTGCGTCCGTCTACAAGCTGCATCAGGAAAAAGCTGGAGATCAGATCGCAACCTGGCGCGGTGCCGATCGTCTGCAATCCGGCCCGGATGACCTCGGCCGTCGTAGCAATGCTGCCTGCCACTACAGCGTCGGCCCGTCCGGAAGCCACCATCAAGCCAGCGTGGAAGAGCGGCTGCCGGGCCAGTTCCCGCGCCTGCTCCAGCGACAACCCGCGATGGCGGCGGTGTTCCCAAAGCCGTTCAGCCAACGGTGCCAACCGGCTCTCGTCATGCGATGAAAGCAGCTCGAGGTCGCCAGCCAGGACCCGCTCCGGACTGGAACTGACCAAAGCGGCCTGACCCAGGCCCTCAGTTTGCCAGCAGCGGGCTGCTTCAACCACGCGCGGATCTTCCGGCTCTGGAAACAGGATTCGCCTGTTGTGTCGGGAAGCCTCTTTTTTGATTAGATCCAGGGCTGTTTCCATGTTCACGTTAGGTACCGGTCAACGGGCCCGCCTGAACGGAGACTGCAACTTTCTCAAGCCAATGGACGACAATTCGACGGCCGGACCTGGCTTGAATTGCGGTCCCGAATTCCCGGTTTCAGGACAGGTACGCGGTCGTGCGGAAATGGCAGTTTTGCGCCGCGGCTGCGAAACGGCAACCCGTCGATCACGGCGGGACGGTTTCGTACCGGCTGTTCTTCCAGGAAACTGCCGCGCCAGTTGCCAAAATCGCCGCGGCCCGCTTTTTCGGGGCAACCGCTTGACAATAGGGACTTTTTCCCGGCCAATGAAAGGCTTCGGCAAGCCGGGTTGGGGGGGCCCAATGAGTTCCGTGCGCGGGCTGGATCGCCCTGTCGATGCTGTGTTGTTCCATGGTTGCCAGCTGTTGATTTCCAGAACTGAACAGGAAGAAACCCTTGTCCACTGACACGACTGAGCGCGACGAGACGCAGGACGGTGAGGAAGCCACCAAACCGCTGAATCTGACGATCGAAGTTGCGAAGGTGACGGCTTGCCGCCGGCATGTCCGCGTTGCGGTTGCCCGCGAGGACGTCGACCGCTACTTCGAGGACCGTTTTGACAAGCTGGCCCCGGAAGCCGAAGTCCCAGGCTTCCGCGCAGGCAAGGCGCCCCGGCAGCTCGTCGAGAGCCGTTTTCGCAAGCAGGTGGCTGAACAGGTCAAGGGCGCGTTGCTGATGGACAGCCTGTCCCAGATCAACGCGGGCGACCATTTTTCGGCGATCAGCGAACCGGACCTCGACTATGAAAAGGTGACGGTGCCGGAGACGGGCGACTTCCGCTTTGAGTTCGACATTGAAGTCCGCCCCGACTTCGCGACCCCTGACTGGAAGGGCATTCGCATCAAACGGCCGGAACGCGAGATCACCGACAAGGAAGTCGAGCGTTACCTCGAGACGCTGGGATCGAGTTCATCGGTGCTCGTACCGGTCGACGAACCGGCCGCGGCGGGTGACACGGTTGTCTGCCGGGTCACGACCTCGGCCGATGGCCAGCCAGTGAATTTCATGGCGGAGCTTCCGCTCCGCCTGCGTCCGGTACTCAGTTTTGGCGATACGGAGATCGAGGGCTTTGACCAGTTGATGGCGGGGGTTGTCGCGGGCGACGAACGGACGGCCGAAGTGACCATCAGCCAGTTTTCCGACAACGCCGAGTATCAGGGCCGCAAACTGGCGGTCCGGTTCGAAGTCCTCGATGTCAAGCGGACCGAGCTTTCCGCACCTGAATCGCTGGCCGGCAAATATGGCTTTGACAACGTCGGCGACCTGAAGGACTACATCCGCGACCTGCTCAAATCGCAGCTGGCGTACGAACAGCGCCAGGCGGTGCGCAACCAGATCAGCCAGAAGCTGACCGAATCGGCGAGCTGGGAGCTGCCCGCCGAGCTGCTCAAGAAACAGTTCCGTCGCGAGCTGCAGCGTTCGCTGATGGAGCTCAAGAGCAGCGGGTTCAGCCCCGACGAAGTCCGCAACCACGAAAACCGGCTGCGCCAGGACGCGATGCGGCGAACCGAGACCCTGCTCAAGGAGCACTTCATTCTCGAACGGATCGCCGAGGAAGAAAAGATCGAGGAATCTCCCGAGGATTTCGATCGCGAGATTGAGCGGATGGCGAAGAGTTCCAATGAATCGACGCGCAAGGTCCGGGCCAGGCTCGACCGGAGCGGCCAGCTCGATGTGCTCCGCAACATGATCGTCGAGCAGAAAGTGATTGCCCTGATTACGGAGCACGCCCGATTTGAGGCCGTCGCGCCAGAAAGCAAGCTGCGCGACCGGGTTGAGGCCGTCGATTTCTTCGTCGCCGGCCAAAAGGAAAGCGACATTCCCGACGCCCGCTACGACGACATGGGCGAGCCGAAGAAGGTCTTGCCTGGCAGCAGTCCGTTGCCCGGTGGGGGTGGCTAGAAACGACTGCCAGGCCGCACCAGTCCGAAAGGCATGATCGAGTAGCAGGCACGGCCAGTCGGGCCTCCGCGCAGCCTGTCCAGTTTCTGCGATTGTGACCCTGCGGCACGGCAATGCCCGTTCCGCTTGCCGGTCCTTGCCAATCACGATAGTCTTGCGTTGCCCGCGATCCGGCCGCTGTTTTGAAGACTGAAATCTTCCCGCAGCTGGCAGGCACGGGCAGCCGAAGAACCTGTTCGCGGAGCCGCTGGCTGCCGCGACCCGCATTGAGGAGCCTCTCCCGGATGGACATGTCCCAGACGTTTGATTCGATCAGCAGTTCCTACGCCTACAGCCAGTACCAGCGGCAGCGCCAGATGACGCTGGGCGACCTGTTGCTGGAGAACCGGATTGTCTTCCTGCAGGGGGAAATCTACTCCGGCAACGCCAATGAAGTCGTGATGAAGCTGCTCTACCTGCAGAGCGAAAACAAGAAGAAGGACATCTTTTTCTACATCAATTCGCCAGGGGGAGACGTCGTCGCCACGCTGGCTATCTACGACGTGATGCAGATTCTGACCTGTCCCGTGGCGACGTATTGTGTTGGCCAGGCGGCCAGCGGAGCGGCGGTCCTGCTCGCGGGCGGGACGAAAGGCAAACGTTACGCCCTCCCCAACAGCCGGATCATGATCCATCAGCCGCATGGCGGCGTCGGCGGCCAGATCAGCGACATCGAAATCCAGGCCGGCGAAATCCTCCGCTACCGCCAGCTGCTCAACGAGATTCTCGGCAAGCACTGCGGCAAGCCGGCGGAGCAGGTGGCGAAAGACATGGACCGCGACTTCTTCCTGACCGCCGAGGCGGCGAAAGAGTATGGGCTGGTCGATGAGATTACGACGCGGCCCGCCGCGATGGAAAGCGGCGACAGCGACACCTGATTCCCGCTTGATCCCGCAACCCGACGCGTCATTGATCCACCTGTTGTATTGCTGGAGCTGATTTTCGATGGCTTACGTTCCCTATGTCGTTGACAATACCGGCCGCGAAGAGCGGGTCTACGACATTTACAGCCGGTTGCTCAAGGACCGGATCATTTTTCTTGGGACCCAGGTTTCGGCCGAGCTGGCCAACTCGCTGGTCGCTCAGATGTTGTTCCTCCAGTCGGAGGATCCCGACAAGGACATTCACCTTTACATCAACTCGCCCGGCGGCAGCGTGACAGCCGGGATGGCCATCTACGACACGATGCAGTTTCTGACCTGCGATGTCTGCACCTATTGCCTCGGCCAGGCGGCCTCGATGGGGGCCTTGCTGCTCTGCGCCGGCACGGCGGGAAAACGATTTGCCCTGCCCAACGCGAGCATCATGATTCACCAGCCGCTGGCCGGCATGGAGGGCACGGCCGAGGAAATCCTGATTCACGCGACCGAGCTGAAGCGGGTCAAGCGGCGGATGAACGAAATCCTGCTCAAGCACACCGGCCACTCGCTGGAAAAGATCGAGAAGGACACCGACCGCGACAACTTTATGACGGCCGAAGAAGCCCAGGCCTACAATCTGATCGACCGGGTGGTGACGAACATGGGCGAGACCGCGGTCAGGAAAAAGTGACCGTCCTCCCCGCTGTCTTCCAGATCGTCCAGTCAACCGCCTGATTGAATCGATGAACTTTCCGCACCACTACCGCGTCACTGCATCGGCTCAATCCGAAGGCCCCGTTTCGCTCACCGCAGAAAAGCTGCCGGGACTGGAATCGGACGCGCCGGCCCAGTTTGGGGGCCCGGGCAACCGCTGGTCACCTGAAGACTTGCTGACTGCCGCCGTTGCCGACTGCTTCTTGCTCAGTTTCCGTGCGATCGCAACTGCCTCGAAGTTCGCGTTCAGCCAGCTGGAAGTGAACGTTGAGGGAACCCTCGACCGGGTCGAGCGGGCGATGCTGTTCACCAGCTTCCAGATCAGGGCCAGGCTGACCGTCGCGACCGGAAACGACCCTGAGCGAGCCCGCCGTCTGCTGGAAAAGGCCGAACAGACTTGCCTGATTACCAACAGCCTGAAATCGGCGGTGCACCTTGAATGTGAAATCGTCGAAGGCGGCTGATGGTGCAGTTCCGGCCAGGCGACGATGATTGCTTCGTTGATCGGAATGACCGCTTCGGACCGGATTGCAGCCGCCACCGAAGCGCGCCATGACCCGCGAACCAGTCGCCCGGCTCCTTTCCGCGAGAGCTTCCTGCCGGGGTAGAATGGCCCGAACTGTCACGCGACCTCGCATCGAGCGAATCATGAACCGTCGGCTCGCCCCCTGGAATGCTTCCCGTCAGGGAGCCTTCATTCGGCTCCTTGCGACCGTGGCTTTCGTGTCCGTTACTGGCACGGGAATGACGATGGCGTGGCAGGATCAACTGGCGACGGGGAATTTGGTGGTTTCCGAAAGCGACACCATGCGTTATGCGATCGCCATCCACGGCGGAGCCGGTTCGAGTCCGGACATGTTCAACGCCGAAGGCAATCGTCGCCGGCGCAAGTCGATGGAGCAGGCGTTGACGATTGGTGTCGACATTCTGAAGCAGGGTGGCACGGCACTCGATGCGGTGGAGAAGGTAGTCATCCAGCTTGAAAACGATCCCCAGTTCAACGCCGGTGTCGGTGCGGTGTTCAACGCCGCGGGCGGGCACGAGCTGGACGCCGCGATCATGGATGGCAACGGACTGAAGTGCGGGGCGGTGGCCGGCGTTTCGCGGATTCGCAACCCGATCGCGCTGGCCCGCCTCGTCATGACCGATTCGCCGCATGTGCTGATGGCTGGGGCGGGCGCTGAAGAGTTTGCGACGGGTCTGGGCATCGAGCTGGTTGATCCGGCCATTTTTGATACACCGCGGGCCCGTGAAGCGTGGGAGAAAACCCGCGTCAACCAGTCGCGCTGGAAACGCGGCGACCGCCTGATCCCGGCCGCAGAAGACGCTGGAAGCCTGACCGGCACGGTCGGCTGCGTGGCGCTGGACAACGACGGCAACCTCGCAGCCGCGACCAGCACCGGCGGAATGAGCAACAAGCGGTTTGGCCGGATCGGCGACAGCCCGATCATTGGTGCCGGAACCTACGCCGACAACGCATCAGCCGCCATCTCCTGCACCGGGATTGGCGAAGAGTTCATCCGGCACACGGTAGCCGCATCGCTTGCCGCCCGTGTTCGTTACTCGGACTGCACCCTGACCAATGCCGTTCGCGAGATGCTGACCCAAACCCTGCAGCCCGACGATGGCGGGATCATCGCCATTGGTCCGGACGGCGAAATCGTGATGGAATACAACTCGCGCGGGATGGCACGGGCTGCGGCCAACGGATCAGGCCGCTTTGAGGTGCTCTGGGACGAGGCCCCTGCCCCGACCGGTCAGGGCTCCCGCTGACGGGCCGTCAAACTGGCAGTTCGGCACTGGTCAATCCTGGTCTGCGGTCAGAAGCATTTCGCCATGCCGTTGTCACGCGACATTCTGCCGCCCAACCGGTTCGAGCTGACCCGGCTTGAGATCGACTGCTCGCAGCTCGCGGCCGACGACGACTGGCCGGAGGAGCGAAAACGCCGCAGGGTCGAGTTCTACGACGACCAGTCGCAATCGATCGTCGCCAAAAACGACTCACCCGACATCCCGTTTGACTTCAGCGTCAATCCTTACCGCGGGTGTCAGCACGGTTGCAGTTACTGCTACGCGCGGAACACGCATGAGTACCTGGGCTGGAACGCCGGCGACGACTTTGAATCGCGGATTCTGGTCAAACGCCGGGCACCCGAACTGCTCCGCGAGTTTCTTTCGCGGCCAGCATGGCGGGGCGAGAAGTCGATTTCCTTTTCCGGCGTGACGGACTGTTACCAGCCGGTGGAACGCAAGCTGGAGCTGACGCGGGGCTGTCTTGCAGTCGCACTGGAATATCGTCAGGCGACTGGAATTGTCACGAAGAACCGGCTGGTGACCCGCGACGTCGATCTGCTTGGCCCGCTGGCGGAGAGGCAGCTGGCCCGGGTCTGGCTTTCGATCAACACGCTGGACGCCCGTCTGACTGGAACCATGGAGCCCGGTACAACCCGTCCGGCAGGGCGTCTGCGGGCGATTGAAGAACTGTCGGCTGCCGGTGTGCCGGTCGGCGTGATCTTCGGGCCGGTCATTCCCGGCCTGAACGACAGCGAGATACCGGCAGTGCTTGAAGCGGCTCGCGCCGCGGGAGCGCAGGCCGCTGGCTATGTGCTGTTGCGACTGCCGTTGACCGTGTTGCCGGTCTTTGAGCAGTGGCTGGAGCAGGCCTTCCCCGACCGCGTGGAAAAAATTCTCGGCCGCGTCCGCCAGACCCGCGAAGGTCAGCTTAACATCGCCGAGTTTCACGAGCGGATGAAAGGCAGCGGCCCGATCGCACAACAAATCCAGCAGCTGTTCCGCCTCTTCCGCGACCGCTTCGGCCTGGCCAGCCGGCTACCGCCGCATGATTTTTCGCGGTTCATCAGCCGCCCACGTGACGGCCAGCAAATGGGCCTGTTCGCAAGCGACGCTGTGCCAGCACACAGCGCAAGCAAGTGATCTTCTTTTTGGCGACGCCGCAAAGACTCCACGGCAGTTAACCCTGGCGGAAAGATCACTTGCTTGCGCTGCGTGCTGGTAATGATCCGGACGAAAGATCACTTGCTTGCGCTGCGTGCTGGTAACCATTGAGAGCAGCGCGCAGCTTCCCCGAATCCCGGCTGGCTCCGCCAGGCTGTTTCTTCTACTCTTCCCGCCCCAATTCTCCGGATTCGCTGGATCGCGCAGGGACGGCGCGGCCAGGAATGACCTGTTTGCTCCATGAGCGAACGGGCCGGTGGCACCAGTTCCGCAAGGAGGCGGATCGATGGCCAAGAACAGGCTGGCATACGCCGGAATGGCGCTGGTTCTGAGCAGCATTCTCGCGCCGCTCGGCTGCAATCTGCAGCAACAACTGGCCCTCGTGCAGGCGGGATCGAACGCGTTGCAGAATCTGCCCCAGGCGGTCGGGCAACTGGAGCCCCTGTTGACCGGCGGCCAGCCAAACCAGGCTGGAGGCGTTCAGGGAGCCTGGAATCAGGGACAACCGGCCCAGACGGGCTACGGCTATCCGTCAGGTCAGAATTTACAACCTGTCCAACCGCTTGCCAACGCGCCCCAACAAGCGTGGACCGGCTGGCCTCAACAGAATCCGGCGACCCAGCCCGTTGGCAGCGGCTGGAACCAGCCGGCGGTTCCCGCCAACCCTGCTTCCAGTGCAGCCCCCGTCCATCCAACACTGCTGATCGGATCGTTCAATATCCAGGTGCTGGGCCGCGCGAAACTATCCAGCCCCGACATCGCCGGCATCCTTGTGGACATCGCGGGACGCTTCGATCTGCTTGCGATTCAGGAGTTGCGTTCAACCGAGCAGGGACTGATTCCCTGGTTTGTCGAACAGATCAACGCCCGCGGGCACAATTACCAGTACATCGTCGGTCCGCGCCAGGGCTACACGGTCAGCCAGGAGCAATATGTCTACCTGTTTGACGCGAACAAAATCTCGGTCCTTTCGCAGCCCTACGTTGTGCCCGACCCGCAAGGCCAGATGCATCGCGCGCCGCTGGTCGCCCACTTCCAGTGCCGTGAACTGCCGGCCCAGCAGGCCTTCAGCTTCGTGCTGCTTAACCTGCATACGGATCCGGATGTCGTCCGCGAAGAGCTGACGGCGTTAGCCGCGTTCATGCCCGCGGTTCGCCAGAATCACGCCGGCGAAGACGACTTTATTCTGCTGGGCGACTTCAACGCCTGGCCGGAAGTGCTTTCGGGCTATCAGCTTCAGCCAGCCCAGGTCGCCCTGATCCCCGACCAGTGGCCGACTAACACCCGCAAGGACCGCAACTACGACAACCTTGTGATCGACCAGTATTCAACGGCCGAATGCACGGGCCGGCGGGGTGTCCTCGACGTGGCCCAGGTTTACAACCTGAGCCAGGAGCAGGCCCTCGACGTTTCCGACCACCTTCCGGTCTGGGCCGAATTCACGATCCAGGAACAGCGGCTGCAGACTGCGAGCGCGACAGTGCCGGGGTTTTGAGCGTGGGCTGATAAAACGGTGAATGCTTGTGAGCCTGAGGCGCTAGCCGATTCCCCTGGGTGTAAGTCAATGGCTGAGTCAACGATTTCGGCTAGCGCCTCAGGCTCACATTTTGTCAGCGTGGACGAAAACGACTCCCGACCCCTTCCGGTCTACCACGGCAGCCCCAGTGCCCGGCACAGGAACGTCATCAGTGGCCGGGTCGCCTTCAGGCGGTCCTGGGCAAGGCGCACGAATCCAGGCCCGATGACATCGGGCTTGCGCAGCGCCGCGAGACCCATGAAATCCTTTCGCTTCAGGTCTTCGATCAGCGGGTGGTCGCGGGGGAAATCGCGCGGCGCGGTCCGTAGCGATTCACCCCCGAGTTCAAAGTGTTCACGGAACTTGCGATCATCGCGGACCTTCTGCCAGGCCCTGCCGTCACGGGCGATCGCGTTCCGGATTTTTGCCAGCGCCGGGGCGTCGGGCTGCCAGACGCCGGCGCCAACGAAACACTGGTCCGGCGCGAGGTGGACGTACCAGCCCGGCGCGTGGACGTCTTTTCCAGCCTCGTGCCGGAAGTGAATCCCGACATTGGTCTTGTAGGGCGTCTTGTCCTTCGCGAATCGCGTGTCGCGATAAACCCGCATCAGCGATCCGCCCACGGCTGAATCGCTGGCAACAAGGACGGGCGCGATCCGCCCAATCACCGGCTTCATCACCCGGATGAACTCGACGGCCGGCTGCTGGACTTCACGCACATAGCGCGCCTTGTTGACGGTGAACCACTCGCGGTTGTTGTTGGCCGCGAGGTCTTGCAGAAAACGGAGCGTGTCTTTGGTAAACATGTGCGGGTGCTCAGTACCTGGCCAGCACAGGCAGAACCTCGGTCTGCAACCCGCCCGTCACTTCCACTTTGCCCTCGGGCGTGATGAAGACGTTGATCTCGCTGCGGACTCCAAACTCGGGCAGGTAGATGCCCGGTTCGATGGAAAAACAGGTGGCCGGCATCAGGAGCCGGTCTTCGTGGGTTTCGAGGTTGTCGATGTGGGCTCCGTTGCCATGGGTTTCCTGGCCGATGTTGTGGCCGGTGCGGTGAATGAAGTACTCGCCGTAGCCGGCGTTGACGATCACGGCCCGTGTTGCGTCGTCGACTTCCCAGCCCTCAATCGGCCGTTTCGCCGCAAAAGCATCCCGGGCGCAGGCGATTCCGGCGTCGCGGGCGGCCGCCACGATCTGGAAGATTTTTTCGTACTGGGCCGGGACCTGCTCGCCGACGAAGCCGACCCTGGTCAAGTCGCTGTAGACCCCGCCAGGCCGGTCGAGCTTGGCCCACATGTCGAGCAGGACAAAGTCGCCTTTGCGAATCTCGGCATCCGAACCGCGTTCCGGCGAGTAGTGCGGATCGCCGCTGTGGGGTCCGACGCCAACAATCGGCGCGCTGTAAGTCGTCATCCCGTGCTTGTGGTAGTAGTCCATGACAAAGTCCTGGACACCGGTTTCGCGGAGCGTTTTCCCAGCCCGCGCGTGATCGGCGATCAGTTTCCACGCCAGGTCAAAAGCGGCCTGGTTCAGACGGTCGGCCTCGAGATGCATCTGCCACTGTTCGGGCGACCAGCGGGCTTCGAAGTACTGGATCAGGTTGCCACTCGAGCCGATCTCCGGGCCGAGGCTGCGAATCAGCTCGACCATCCCCGCGTCGACCCGCGCGACGTAGGGATTCGCGTTGCGCGGCGAATATTCCATCGCGATCAGCCGGCTGCCAGCGACAATGGCCTGCAATGCCGCTTCCAGCTCCTGCCAGCGCAGGTAAATGTGTCGTTGGCCCGGCAGGTGATCGAGGCTGCCGGTCTCGATCCGGTGAACCAGCTTTTGCGGTTCGCCCCGGGCAGGGATAAAGTAGAAGTACCGCCGCGAGCCATGAAAGCCATCGGGCATTTGCAGCACGCGCTGGGCGAGCAGGTTTGATCCGCGAAAATCGAACAACAGCCAGCCATCAAAACCGAACTGGCGAATTGCCTGCTGGATCGCATTCAGGTCAAACATGGGCGAAAATCTCCCGCTGTAGTTTCCAGGTTTGAAGCAGGATAACAGAAATGAACCGCCTGATTGCCAGTTGCCTTGGAGGGACCCTGTGCCTGCTCGCCGGCCAGTTGGTCGTTGCACAGGACGCGGAAGTTGAAGTCCGCGACCTGGCCGTGGAAGTGGATTCTGTCGCAGCACAGGAAGCTGAGCAGGAGCCACCTCCCGCGACCGACCCGGCACCGCCGCCTTCCGCAGGTTACGCCGCCCAGCCCGGTCCTCAGGAGGTTCGCCTGCAGCTTTGGGATGGAACCACGGTGATTGGCGATCTCGATATCTCGAGCCTGCACATGGCGACCCGCTTTGGCGTGCTGGAGGTTCCGGTCGCGAGCATTGTCCGGCTGACTCCGGGGCTGAACAGTCTTCCCGACCTGCGCTCGCGGCTGGAAGGCCTCGTCGAAAAACTGGGCGACCGCGATTTCAAGGCCCGCGAGCAGGTCTTCGGCGAACTGCTGGCCTGGGGCCCACCCCTGCTCGGCTATCTGTCGCAAACCAGCGACGGCGGCAGCGCCGAGCGAAAAAAACACCTGCAGAACCTCGTCACGCAGCTGCAGGCCGATCTCGACAACAGCGGTGCTTCTGGTGAGCCTGCCGCAGCGGCGCTGGTCGCTGACGACTCGTTGACCACGGGCGAGTTCACGATCGTTGGCCAGATCCAGGAACAGCAGTTTGCGGTCGCGACCCGCTACGGACAGCTTGCGGTCCGGCTGGCCGACATCAAGTGCGTTGACCGGGAATGGCTGAACGAAGCTTCAGTCGTTCGCCGGAACTTCGACGTCGCCGGAACCAGTTTCTTCCAGACCAAGCCGGTTTCGACCGGCCTTCGGGTCCGGCGGGGCGACCGGATCAGAATTCGCGCCAGTGGCAGCGTCAACTGGACCAACTGGGGCAATATCTCGTCCGGCCCCGATGGCATCACCAACCACGGACAATGGCAGGGCTTCAATTGCGGCATGCTTCTTGCCCGTATCGGCCAGTCGGGCGAACTGTCCGGGATCGGCGACGAAGGCGAGTTCGTTGCCCAGACGGATGGCGAACTGGTGCTCGGCGTCGCCATGCAGGACAACTACGCCAGCCAGCAGGGCTACCAGTGGGACGGCGATTACAAGGTCCAGGTCGTGGTGACTTCGGGCGAGTAACAAGCCCCCGCAGTGAGGCGGTGACCTGCTTGTGGCCATCGACGTTCACGTTGCGCAAGTTGGTGGCAATACCTTCTTGCCCGTACTCGTGCTCAGTGAAACGGCGCTCGTGCTCGTACTCGCGCGTTCGAGTCGAGTCGGAGTGCGAGCACGAGCACGAGCAGGAACAAGAGCAAGCAGTCGGCCTGTTCTCGCAGTTTCAGGAAGCGACGAAGCCTGTCAATTGCCATCAATGTGTGGGTTGAAAATGAGACTCGCGATCCTTTTTGCAGTCATTCTTGTTTCTATCCTGACGAGTCGTGCGGCCGAGGCTCAAGTCGTCGCTGCTCAACACGCGCGACTCGACCTGACCGCCGAAACGGGCGCGCTGGCGTTGCCGCGGCTGATCCCACCAGCCGGTTCTGTAACGCGGATGGATTGGGTCCCGGAAGTCGACCGGGAACGCACGGCCACGATCCAGTTTCCAGTCGTCGACTTTGCCGAAAGTCTCTACCGGTTGCGATTTCACGTCACCGAAGACACGACAGTCCAGCTGGACCTGCTCGGTCCGTGGGAGTCCGGCCGGGACGGATCTCTTCGCGAGGCCACCATCGAATGGCGGCAAGTGCAGGCCGAGGGTGCAGAACTTACGGGCTTCCAGCCAGGCACCGCCTGGCACGACCGGCGCATCAGCTGCCAGCTGGAATGCAAAGAGGGAGAACGCGTGACGATCAGCCTGGTGGCGACCGTGCCGGAATCGCTGCGGGAGCGAAGCAGCGTTCGTCGAGACCGGTTCATCGACTATCCCCTTGTGCTGAAGTTCCGTCGCGGCGTCAACATCGCCAACTTTCTTGAAGTTCCGCCCGGCGAGGACTGGGGCGATAACAGCGCGACAGCGGATGATTATCGCCAAATCGCGGCCGAGGGCTTTGATCACGTCCGGATTCCAGCTGGGTGGCAGCACTATTGCGGACCGGCACCGGAATATCGCATCAGTCCGGTCTTCGCGGAGCGCGTGCTGGAGCAGGTCGACATGGCCACGCAGGCCGGGCTGGCCGCGATCGTCAACGTGCATCACTACCACGAGTTCATGGCCGATCCGGACGGCGAGGAGGCAAAATTGCTGGCGATCTGGGGACAGCTCGCGGCGATGCTGCGCGAATGGCCGTCAACCGTGGTCGCCGAAATCCTCAATGAGCCAAGTGGGGCAGCAACCACGGAACAGATGAACGGGTTTTACGCCAAGGTTGTCCCGCTGATCCGGAAAATCGACGCGCAACGGCTGATCTTTGTCGGGCCGGGCAACTTCAACCAGGTCAGCGAACTGGGGCGGCTTCGGTTGCCCGATGATGACCGGCTCATTGTGACGGTCCACACCTATGCGCCGCACTGGTTCACCCATCAGGGGGCGGAGTGGTCGGACGGCTGCCGCGACCTGCGCGACCTGGTTTTTCCCGGCCCACCGGCCAGGCCCGTCAACATCCCGGCCAGCGCCGACGGAGCGCAGCGCGACTGGCTGACGGCTTACAACGATTTTCCTGCCGAAGAAAACCCCTGCTCGGTCGAAGCGGTTGCGGCCGAAATTCGTTTGGCCGGACAGTGGGGAAAACACTGGGGCCGGCAGATGCACCTTGGCGAGTTCGGTGTCTACACCAAAGGCGACCAGGCCAGCCGGGCGAAGTACTGCGAAGTTGTTCGCCGCGAGTGCCTGAAGCAGGGCGTCGGCTGGTGCCTGTGGGACTGGAAAGCCAGCTTTGACTACTGGGACGACGCGCGCGACGAGCCGCTACCCGGAATGCGGGAGGCGCTCTTCGGGCGATGAACGCGATTCATTCTCATATCTTCCCCCCTCCACCCCAAAAAGTTCCGGTCTTCCCGGAACTTTTTGGTGGGGAGGGGCCGGGGGAGGGGGGCTGCGGCTGGGCTGATAAAAACTGAGCCTGAGGCGCTAGCCGAGAAAGCTGCTTCAACCGTTGACCCACACCCGGGGAATCGGCTAGCGCCTCAGGCTCAAAAGGATTCGCCGTCTTGTCTGTCCAGGCCGGGGGAGTCGGGCTCAGTTCTGGCGGCTGTTTGCCCTGCTCCTTCGATGAAGACATCGACTTGCTGGCCCGAGTAAAGGGCGGCAGGGCCGGCATGGTCACCGGTCTGGTTGTCGACCCGGTAGATCGCTTTCAGCACACGCGTGTCGACGCGTTCCGTGTTGTTGCCGGAAAGATCCTGTTTGGGAACGACGTAGGGCTCGATCCGGATGAACTGGAGCGGAATGCGGGAGTGGCCGCCGCGGACGATGGCCACTGCGGAGGCGGTTGGGTTAAAACGGGGAATGTCATACTCGTTGATGTCGACCCGGATGTTGGGGCTGCCTTCGGCACCGAGCACCACCAGCGGTGAAGCGGGCGGAGTCGCGACGAACTCGCCCGGGCGGACGTTGACTTGCAGGACTTCACCGGCGACCGGCGCGCGGACGAGGCAGCGTTCGATCTCGGTCCGGGTCAAGCCGATCTGCGCTTCGACTTCGGCGATTCTGGCGGCAGCAATCAGCCGGTCGGGTTCCCATGCCCCCGCGCGCAGGAGGGCGAGGCTGGCTTCGGCGGCGCGAAGATCGGCTGCAACTACGGCTTGCGCTTCGCGGGCTTCGATCAGCTCCTGTTCGGGGATCGCCGCACGCTCGATCAGCCGGATCGCACGGTCATGCCGGTCTTCGGCCTGCTTGAGCCGGGCCTGTGCCGCGACGACATGCTGTTCGGCTGCCGGCAGTTCTTCAGGACGCGGCATGGCTTCCAGCCGCTTCAGTTCGGCCCGCGCGGCTGTCAGCCCCGCTTCGTGAACCGCGAGCTCGGCGACCAGCTGCCGGTCATCGACCCGGAACAGCGGATCGCCCGCGGAAACCGGCTGGCCGACGCGGTTGTCTCCGACAAAGACTTCCAGCACCACGCCCGCGCGCGCCGATCCGATCCGGATGTTCTCCATTTGGGGCTCGACGGTCCCGGTCGCGGCGATGGTGCTGGTGAAGGGTGAGCGCGGCGGATCGCCCGGCGGGCTGAGTGGTGACATGTCTTTGGGAGCGGTCAGCGTGTGGTAGAGGCCAAACGCCAGCCCGGCCAGCGCCACGGCGGGCAACAGCCAGCGGCTCAGCGATCGGATCGAAATTAACAGGCCGCGGCTTGGAGCGGGAAAGGCAGGGTTGCGCTGTGGCACGTTCGCGACAGCTTCGTTCGGTGGCATCGGTGCAGGCAGGCTGGATGCAGACATGTTGTTGGACCCGGAACGCGGCGTGAATGGGGTGGGGTTTCAGGACTGGGGAACTGTTGCCACTTCACGCCCCCTCACCCCGGCCCTCTCCCCACCGCTCAAAGCAGCGGGGGGAGAGGGAGCAAGAGAGTTCGCGCGCGAGGAGGCGTTCATCGCAGGGAATTGGTGACCTGTAGGCCCGAAACGCTTTCGATCCGGCCGTCGTTCATCGTGATGATTCGCTGGCCGTAACGGAAAATCCGGTTGTCGTGCGTGACCACGATCACGGCCCGGTCAGGCTGGACGGCGACCCGCGCGAGCAATTGCAAAACGGTCTGGCCACTGTTCGCGTCGAGGGCTGCCGTCGGTTCGTCACAAACCAGCAGCCGGGGCGAATGGACAAGCGCCCGGGCGATCGCGACCCGCTGTTGTTGGCCACCACTCAGCTGGTTGGGCCGCGCGTGAATCCGGTCGGCCAGCCCCATGGCGGCGAGCAGTTCGTTGGATCGCTGCAGGGCGATCCGTCGCGGCGTGCCAAGCAGGATCAGCGGAATCGAAACGTTTTCGGCGGCCGTCAGCGCCGGCAACAGGTTGTATTGCTGAAAAACGAAACCGATCTGCCGGGCACGGAAGCGGACCAGTTGGCTGCCCGACATCCGGTCGAGCCGCTGGCCGAGGACTTCGACTTCGCCCGCGGTGGGATTGAGCAGACCGGCAATGATCGAGATGAGGGTGGTCTTGCCACAGCCGCTGGGGCCGACCAGCAGCGTCATTTCGCCGGGCATGACATCGACCGTCACGCCATCGAGCGCCACCGTTCGCGAATCGCCCGACACGAAGCTCTTGGTGACGTCGCGCACGGAAACAGCAGGAGCCGGGCCGCTGCCGGGCGGGTGCCAGGCGGTATCGATTGCCCCGGCGGTTCCGCTGAAGATGTTGGTGCCCATTTTTTCAGCCCCGGAAGACCATGGCCGGTTCGAGGAACAGCACTTTGAGCGACGCCAGGACGCTGGTGGCGAGGATGATCAGCAACACGGCGACGGCGACTCCGCCAGCGGCCCACGGGTTCATGTAGAGCCCGGCGAGGTGGGTGATGTTGGAGGTCGCGCGGAAGAACGCGGCCGTCAGTCCGATTCCGATCCCGTAGCCGATCAGCCCGACGATCAGCGCCTGCAGCATGATCATCCGCAGGATGCCCCCATTGGTGACACCCATCGCCTTGAGCGCGCCAAACTGCTTCAGGTTTTCAATCGTGAACAGGTAAAAGGTCTGCCCGGTGATCGCCGCACCGACAATGAAGCCGAGCATGATCGTGATCCCGAAATTGACCGGGATGCCGGTTGATGAAAGGAAATAGCTGATCGTCTTCCAGAAAAAGTCGCGGTTGGAGAGGGCCAGCAGACCGGTCTCCGCGCTGATTCGCCGGCAGACTTCTTCGACCGGAACTCCTGTTGCCGCTTTCGCGAGGACAAAGTTCATCGCGCTCCGTTTCTGCTGGTTGAAACTCAGCGCTGTACTGAATCGCGTGTAGAGAATGGGCAAGGTGGTGAACGGCTGCGACGCTTCGCAGATGCCAACCAGCCGCGCCCGGTGGTCGTTGATCTCCAGCTCCTTGCCCAGCTCGAACGGCTGGCCCGGCCACATGTATTCATAGCCCGCCTTGTCGATGATCACGGCGTCAGGCTGTCGCAAATCGCCCTGCATGCCGGCGACCATTTTTTCGGGTGCTCCGACGAGCGTTGCGTCGTCGAGGCCGAGCAGGATCAGGGCCCGGTAGTTGCCGTCTGGCAGCCGCGCGGCAACCTGGCTGTTGTGGAGCGGCACGGCCCATTCGACGCCGGTTACGCCGCGGATCCGCTGCAAGTCGCTGTCGGGGATCACCGGAGCTTCGTCAATGAAGCGGGTCCGGTTGTCCATGACCCAGAGGTCCGAATCACGGAAGTCGGCGACTTGGCTGGCCGTGCGGCCCATGATCCCGACAAAAATTGAAATCTGCTGCGTCATCAACAGCGTGGCGAAGGCGATCCCGAAGATCAGCCCGGTGTACTTGACCGAGTCGCCTGTCAGCATCTGGACCGCGATCCGGTTCATGACGGCTCTCCCCGGCGTTCGCGCCGTTCGCGGGGTGGCGCGGCCGGCTTGAGCCGGGCCAGCATCGCAGTCAGGTCGAGCTGGTCGATGGTCAGACCGCGGATCAGGGCCGCGATCATCCGCAAGGCGCGGGGCCGGACCGGACGCCAGTCAACCCAGTCATCATCCGATTTGACGATGTGCAGCGCCACGACGCCGTGGACGGAAGCGAAGAAGAGCTGGGCGACTTCCTCGGCGTCTTTCATTTCAGGGCGGAAACAGCCGGCCGCGATCGCTTCGGTGACGGCGTGCCGCAGGCAGGCGTAACAGTCCTGGGCCGGATTGCCCTTCTCGATCAGCTGGCCTTTTGGAATGCCGGGAAAAGACGAGCCGAGAAACATGAACCGGTAATGGTCAGGGTGGGCGAGTCCGAAGTCGGTGAACGCCGCGCCCATCCGCCCGATCCGTCGTACGGGGTCCGGTTCGCGGGCGGCTTGTTCAAAGACGGCCCGCAAGGCGATGAACTGATGGTCGACGACTTCTCCCAGCAGGCTCTGGCGGTCGGGAAAATGGAAATAGATCGCAGTCGGTGTGTAGCCGACGCGTGCCGCCAGCTTGCGCATCGAGAACCCGGACTCCCCTTCTTCCATCATCAGGCGCGTCGCGGCCTCGAGAATCCGCTGGCGGGTGGCCGCGGTTCGCTCTTCCTGTCGGCTGGTCGAAGGTGCGTCTGGCATCGAGGGATTCCGGGGTTAACGTGAAACCCTAACCGTACAACGTCAGTTTACTTAACAGTGTAAACATGGCAAGCTGAACCCTTGGGCAGTGGACGGGATTCCAGGCCAAAAACCGGGCGGCAAGCCTTTTTTTGCCCGGTTGGAGGGAGGATGCGCCACAGATTAGAAGTGGGCCGCTTCCCGTTTTTGAACCGCCAGGCGCTAGCCGCGGGTTCCCCCAATTTGCCAGGCGGCTGGAGCCAGCGTTGCCCGAAGAACCCGCGGCTAGCGCCTTGCGGTTCAGGCCGTATTGGGGTGTGGGCATAACTCCGGGTCCCACACCGCCGACTTTGACAGCTGGTGAAGCCGCGGGGTCTGGCCGCTTCCGGCTGGCGCGGTTGTGCCGAATGTTTGTCGCAGGCCGAGCTTGCCGATCTTGACTGATGCGGGGAGACGCCGCGCCCGGCTGTTGGCCTCCCCCGATTCGCAGCGATGGAACTCCTGATGCGCGGCCGCTTTACGTCCCTGGCAACGTTCGCTGGTGCCCTGGTCCTTGCGACCTGCAGCTCCGGCCATGCGTTGCAACAGGGCTTCAACGGTGCACCTGACGGCGGAAGCTCTCCCGAAGCCCGGGCCATGTCGCCGGCGCATTGGGGCAGCGACGAGCCGGTCTGGCCAACAGCCCATCCCGATCAGGGACCGGGCTGTGAAGTCGGACAGGCCATATCCTCCCAGCCCCTGGCGTTGCCGGTTGGTTCCGAGTCCCGATCGCGTTTCTTTCCGCCGCCCTCCGGAGTCGCTGGTCCAGCTCCGCGAACGGGTGATCTGCGGCTCCATGTGCCGCGTCCTCGGGGTGCCCTGCCGGTTCTTCCGCCTTGGCCGTTCCGGCCGCCTGGTTCGGGGCCGGATCCGATGGCGGCAAGTCAGTCGAGCCGTTTTCAAATGGGTTCTCCCGGATCGGGATTGCAGTCCGAACGCTATCCGCTCTTCCCGGCATCCGGTCCAAACGGACTGCCCGCCGGGTTGGGCAACGATGGCCCTACGGGCGGACAGTCCGTTGTCTCAGCGCCCGGATCGGCTGGTGCCCCAGCAGAAGGTCCTCCCCTCGGCGTTCAGGAGCCTCTGGAAGCACAAGTTGGAGGCGGCAGTTCGGGATCGCGGCCACCGCCAGGAGTGATTTTCTTTCCGCTGCCGGAGGAAGGCGGTGTGGCACCAGTGGAAACAACCCCCGGCTACGAAGCAGGCCAGCAGCTTCCGCAGCAGGATTCCGGTGCGGTCGTGCCCGGGACGCCGCTCTCTCCGGCTGGAGGCAATCCGCTGGAATGTGCCGACTGGGAGCGTGGTTTTCGTCAATCGAGCCTGACCGTGCGGCCGCAGGTCTGGGACGACGGAACCGAACATGACTTCGAAAACAAGAAAAAACATTACCCGCCGATGAGCGAAATCCTCGCAACGGGTCGGTATTTCGGGATGGCCGAATGGCAGGCGCTCAAGCCCTACCATCTCGGCAACCACGCCATCGCCGTGCAATCCGGCGGCAGCTCGTCAGCCATCAGTCACGACTTCGACTTTGAAGCGGCCCATCGCTTGCGGCTGGGGTTTGAATCGAAGTACGGCCCCGGGATCGAGTTCCAATACTCGCAATACGACCACCTTTCGGATTCGGTCGGCTTTACAAGCGACGGCCTGGCGACCGGCACGAGTGAAGTGGCATTTGGAACAGGAAACGTCACGTCGCTGGTGGCGTCCGGCGCGGGCGATCTTTTGACCAGCCGGCACGATCTGGAGATTCACTCGCTGACCGCAATGTTCTTCAAGGAAGTCAAGCTGCCGATTTCGCGCGTCAACGGGACCTTTGGGCTGCGTTATGTCAGTGTGGCCCAACAGATGCTCAGCCAGCGGACCAGCGGCGGCGCTTTGACGGGCAGCCTGGTGAACCTTCAGGACTTGCGGGCGCTCGGGCCGACGCTGGGGCTGGAGTATTACCGGCCAGTCGGCCATACGCCGCTGGAGCTGATGGGCAGCTTTAGCGGTTCGTTGCTGTTTGGCAATCGCGACCAGTACGTTTCCAACGCCGGAGTGCTCGACTTCAACAGCATCGGCAACAACGAATTCCTGGTGTTGGGCGACTTTTATGGCGGCCTGCAGTATGTACGTCATCGGGCTGAAAAGCGGAGCTGGTACGCCCGCTTGGGGATCCAGCACCAAGTCTGGCTGGGGGGAGGAACGGGGACCGATCCGGGAGGTGACTTTGGGCTGCGCGGGGTCTCGTTCGCAGTCGGCTGGAATCGTTAAGCGACGGGTCGCAGACCCGGTTTGACAGCTGGGCCGGCCGATCCGTGGGTGAATTCCGGGTGTTTCCAGCCTGTCCACGCCAAAGCCCCATCAAAGACAAAGCCCCCAGGAATGAGGGGTCGAAAGACATCTGCGCCTGTCATCGTGAAGGGTGTTCTGACTGCCGGGTGGCCGTTTGCGAACCGGGCACGGCAGAATGAGGAGAATTCCCCTGTTTTTTCAGGGATCTCCGCTGCCGGGCGGAACCTTGTCGCCACCTTCTGGTTTGACAAGAACAGGTGGCGACGCGCCTGAGTGGCGGACTGGTTCCAATCCGGTTGAACCGCCCGAAATGACTTGCTGGTTGGGGAATCGACGGATTCCGGCAAGTCTGTGTCGGGTAGAGTCGCGAATTTTGCTCCCCGCAGCCAAACAAAAGAACCTTTTGGGGTCCATTCCATGAAGACAAGAGCCGTGGTGTCGTGTTTCGTTCTGGTCCTCGTGTTGGTGCTTGGCACTGCAAGTGACGTTCAGGCCCAGCCACCGGGTGGTGGTGGTCCGGGTGGTGGCTTTGGTGGTGGACGGGGCATGGGCGGCTTTGGCAACAATTCGATCATGCTGCTCGCCAATGAAAAGGTCCGCGAGGAGCTGGAGATCGTCGACGACCAGATGGCCGAACTGGAAGGCCTGCAGGAAGACATCCGCAACGAGATGCGGGAGATGTTCGGCGGGATGCGCGACAGCACCGAGGAAGAGCGCCAGGAAATGATGAAGGATGCCCAGGAGCGGATGAAGGAATACCAGACCAAGGTCGACGAAATTCTTCTCCCCCAGCAGCAGTCCCGGCTGAAACAGCTGATGCTCCAGTCCCAGTCGCGTGGCCGGCTGGGTGGAGGCCTGCTGAGCGACACCGTGAAGGAAGAACTCAACATTACCGATGAGCAGGCGGAAAAGGTCACCACGGCCGCCGAGGAAGCGCAGAAGGAAATGGACGCAGAAGTCCAGAAACTGCGCCGCGCCGCGGAAGACAAGATTCTGTCGGTCCTTTCGTCGGAACAGCAGCAGAAGTATCGCGACATGGTCGGCGAGAGTTTTGACTTCGGCCAGTTCGGAATGGGCGGTGGGCGTGGTGGTGGCCGGGGTGGTGATCGGGGCGGCAATGGCGGCGGCGACCGCAACCGCAGCGACTTCTGAAAACAGTCAATCCGGAATGAGGGAGCAGGCCGTTGACGAAACGGCGCTGCGAACCACTTTCAGGGGACCAGCCCAGCCGCAGGTCGCCGCTTTTTTAGCCCAACCGGACCCGTTAAGGGGCGCGGGCTGGCCGTTATTTTTACGGTGGCCGCGGAAACAGGG
>JANOFL010000262.1:0-10021 GCA_031405895.1 Planctomycetota bacterium | reverse complement strand
CACTTCTCGTGCGGCCTTTGCTAGCATCAGTTGTCTTGTTCGCCCGGTTTTCGGTCAAATACCTGTGGTTCTTTAGCCTCGCCTGAACTGTTTTTTGCGATTCTACGTATCGGGTTCATCAAGGCGGATGCGTCGGGGCCGACGCGCGGTCGCGTGTCGGGTCAACATGGAGGAAAGTCATGCTCGTTCTGTCACGAAAAGCCCAGCAGGAAGTCATCATCGGCGACCACGTCCGGATCACCGTGCTGCAAATCAAGGGCAACACCGTCCGGCTTGGCATCTCCGCACCGCGTGACATCCAGGTCCGGCGGTCGGAACTGAAGCCGAAGGCGGTCGAAGAACTGGAGGAAGTAGTGTTCAGCCTCGCCGACGAGGGCGACGACGACCTCGACGCGGATGGCGTGATCCCCTTCCAGCGGCAGGCCATCCCGCTTGACGGCAAATCGCATCCGCCCCTGGGAGAACATCGCGTCAACCGCATCCGCGAGATGCTCACGCAGCTCCGCTCAGATCCGGCGAGTCTGTAGAACAGTTGTCCCAACTGCTCAGAATGTAATGTAGAGCAGTTGTCCCAACTGCTCGGTGCCCGGTTCCGGCGATTTTTTCGGGGGCGAAGTGCCGGGCAAACGACCCGCTGCGGATCGGCATTTGGGAACGCTCCGATGCGGACGGGCAGTTGGGGACAACTGCTCTACTTTCCCTCACGCACTACCGGCAGCGGTTCCAGCATGGAGGCCGAAACCTGTCGCACCACCGGCGGGCCGTCCAGCCGGTTCAGGCTGGCGAGATGCTCCAGCAGGATCCGCTTGACTTCGAGTACGGTCCGCGGGTGCTGGTGAATTGTGTTGTGTTCGGCACCGATCTCGACCTCCGACTCGGCGTCGGCCAGCCGGGCGCTCGCGAGGGTCACCACACCGTCACCGGCTTCCGCCAGGCCCAGCTGTTCCGCCAACCGGCTGTTCCGCACATTGCCGTAGATGTTGTGGCTGGTCAGGCCTGGTCCGGCAGGCGAGTTGGCGAGCATTTCAAAGAATGGATTCCCGGGCGAAAGCGAGTCGATGCTGGTTGACACAGTCAGCGGGGTGTCGTCGACAATCCGTTCGCGGTTGCGGCCGACCAGCGACGCCCAGTCGTCTGTGAATGTCGATGGCAGCGTGATCAGTTTCCGCCCCAGCCAGCGCGTTGTGTCGTTCGCGTAGTCGCTGCCGCCGTGTGGCGTGGCGATGGTGATCAGGTGCCGCACCGACGGGTTGGGCTCGAAGAAGAAAGTGTCACGCAGTCGTGTGAGAACCTCCGGATCGCCTTCAAATGATTCCGGTGCCTGCTCGCTGATGACTGTCCAGAACCGGTCGTCCGATTCAATCGTCTGCAGCCGCGCGACCAGCCCGCCCATGCTGTGACCGACGAGCACCATCTGGTCGAGTGGACCGCCGGGCGAAGTTCCAGCCGGTGCGTACTTGGCCCGCACTTCGCGCAGCTGTTCGCGTATTTGCTGGGCGCTGTCCCACCACGGCTGCCCGGTCGGATAGAGGCAGAACCAGAACTGGCAATGCTGGTGGATCGCCCGGTCGGCCCGCAAGTCGTTGAACATCTGCAGCCAGGTGACCGGGCTGGACCAGAGTCCATGGATCATCACGACCGGAATCTTGTTCGGGTCGAACGGCTCCAGCATGTAAAGGCCGGCGAAATCGTTGGCGAAGTCGGCGTTGATGAGGGCCAGCGTCGCGAAGACGTTGGTGTTGAGCAGAGGATCGTTGAGATAGCGGGCCATCGGCGTCGTGATGTCGCTCTCCAGTGGCACCATCCGGTTGCCCACCTGGGCCCAGGTCTGCTCCAGCGGATCGAACAGGTTCAGGCGGGCCGCCTCCCCGCCGCGCGCCGGCTTTGGCGCATAGGGGTCGCGTGAATCCTTCGAGTCAAGCTGCAAGAACGCCGTCAAAGCCAGCGTCAGTCCGGGCGGATAATGTTCTTCCAGCGGCTGGTCGGTTCCGCTCGAACGCACCGCGATCAGCGGCACCCCCAGCCCGAACGTGTGGTACTGGTTGGCAAGGCCGCGGACTTCGAAGTCGCTCACGATTTCGAACCGCTCGATCGCCTGGTTTTTCCATCGGCCCGGCAAGTCGATGTCGAAAGCAATCTCGCTGTCGATCGTCTGCAGGATGATCCGGCGGCCAGGCACCAGCTGCCCGTCAGCAATCAGGTCGCGGAGTATCGCTTCGAGGGCCTTGTTGTAGACGTCCGAAATGCTGCGGAACTGCGGGTCATAGGCGTTGCGGCCAAGGTCCAGGTCGGGGTCGAACAGAAAGCGGTAAGCGCTCTCGAGGGCTGTGGCGTACATCCGGTTGGCCCGCTGGGTCTGCCCCAGCCGCGACGCCCATTCGCCCTGTCGCCAGGCCAGCTCGGCCACGGCATGGGTCAGTTCCAGGCCCGGTTCGATCCCGGCCTGGGTCTTGAGCCGCAGGATCGCGGCGTCTGGCTCCATCCGGTACTGGTCATCGAGCACAAAGCGCCGCAACAGCTGCCGCGTCCGGTCGCTCGGTGCCGGCATTTTCGAGAACAGCCGCCCCACCGGTCCCAGCCGTTGCACCCGGCGAATCGGCTTCGTCCCGATCGCGTCGGTCTTGCCCAGGCTCGCAAGCGTCGCCACCCGCCGCGCCGTCCCCACGCTGATCGTCCGGCAACCGGACGTTGCCAAGAGCGCAGCACAAAGGACGGCCAAAATCAGGCCGCGCTGCCGCGCGCAGGACAACAACTGGTTCAAGGCCATCCGTGACCGACGAAAGCAATGGCAACCCGGCGTTCCGCCTGGATCGCCGAAAACCGTTCCCAATGGATGCCGGTGTTTACCTGAACGCGCGGCAAAAGGTCAAGCTGGCGCGCGGTGCTGGCGTGCGCCGTGGGATAGGCTTCCAGCCTGTCATTTGCATGGGAAAATGCCAAAAATGACAGGCTGGAAACCAATCCTACGGCGACAGGGTGAAATTCAAATGTCAAAGGATATGGCAGAGACTGGCATCTTCCGTCGCAGGCATTTGCCACATTGGGATGTCGAAGGCCATCCAGTCTTCATCACCGCGTGCCTTGATGGCAGCATTTCGGCCGCAGGACTGACGAACGTTCGCAACTATCGGGACGAACTTGAACGGCGCCAAAAACCCGAATCGTTGTCGATCGTTGAGTGGGAGCATCAAAAGCACAAGCTGTTGTTTGCTCTGGTAGATGACCTGCTCGATCACCAAAGTCCGGTCCAACACCTGGCCGATGAGCGCCAAGCCGAGATCGTGCAAAACGCATTCCGGCATTTCGCGGGAATCCGATACCAGTTGCTGGCATTTGTCGTGATGCCGAGCCATCACCATTGGCTCTTTCTCCCCGACGAAAAATGGTTTCTTGAGGCCATCCAGAGTTCCCTTCGGGCTGATGGACAATGCCGTACTGCGCGCGAGATCATCTCGCACAGCATCCAAAGCTATACGGCTACCATGTGCAACCGCGTCCGCGGCCAACCGGGCTCGTACTGGCAAGCCGAGACCTTTGATCACTGGGCGCGTGATGACGAAGAGATTCTTCGAATCATCAGGTACATCGAACAAAACCCGGTCAAGGCAGGTCTGGTGGCCAAACCGGAGGAATGGCTCTGGTCCTCGGCCAAGTTGCGGGCACGAAACGGGACGCGGCCGGGGGAGCCAATTCCAGCCCCGGGGCGCGCTCTGAAGGTGGGATAGGCTTCCAGCCTGTCATCTGCATGGGAATGCGGCATGAACGACAGGCTGGAAGCCTATCCCACGTTGACAGGCTGGAAGCCTATCCCACGGCCGGACTCTGTCCTGGTATCCGCTGCGGTGCCGCCAGCGTTTTCTGCCAATACTCCTCGGCCTTCTGGAATGCGATGGCGAGGACCGAGCCGGCAGACCAGGAGCCGTCGGATGACTGTTTGCAGGCCGTGCTCGTGAAGAGCTCAATCGCCTGCTCGATCCGGCTGACGGCAAAGACCTGAAACTGTCCTGCCGCACAGGCTTCGACGACGTCGTGGCGGAGCATCAGGTCGGAGGCATTGGCGAACGGAATCACAACGCCCTGCTCGCCAGTCAAACCGCGGTGCCGGCAGGTGTCGAAAAAGCCCTCGATCTTTTCATTCACGCCGCCGATGGCCTGGACGTTGCCGAGCTGGTCAATCGCCCCGGTCATCGCCAGCGACTGGTGGATCGGGATATCGGAAAGTGCGCTCAGCAGACATACCATTTCGGCACCGCTCGCCGAGTCGCCATCGATCAGCCCGTAGCTTTGCTCGAAGGTGATCGACGCACTGAACGAGAGCGGGTGGCTGGTCCGCAACAGCGTCCGCAACAGTCCACCGAGGATGTAGAAACCCTTGGTGTGGATCGACCCGCTCATGCTGGCGTGGCCATCGATGTTGATCAGGCCAGCGGTGCCCGGCCCGATCGTCGCCGTGATCCGCGCGGGGAAGCCGTAGGTCAGCGGTCCGGCCTGCATCACGGCCAGCCCGTTGATCTGGCCTGTCTGGCTGCCCGTCGTTTCAATCCGCAGCGCCCCCGAATCGATCATCTCCTGAAAACGGCGCGAGGGCAGGCTGGCCCGCGCCCGCGTGCGTTTGACCGCGTTCCGGACGTCGTCGCCCGAGACCACCTGATTGCCGGCGGCACGGGCGAGGTAGTCGGCTTCGCGTGCCAGGTCGGCGACGCGGCCGAACTTGGCGGTCAGGCGATCTGCCCGCCGCGCGATCCTGGCACCATGCTCGGCGAGGGCCGCGACCGCCGTGCGATGGAAAGGCAGCAGCTTCTCCTCGCTCGCCAGGCGGGCCACGACCTGGGCATAGTGCCGCAAGCCGTCCTCGTCCCGCGGGAGCAAGTCCTCGAAATCGGCGAGGACCTTGAACAGCTCGCGAAAGTCCGGGTCGGACTGGTCGAGGAGGTAGTAGGTCTCAATGTCGCCGATCAGGATCACACGCAACTGGACGCTGACCGGTTCGGGCTGGACCACAGCATAGGGCCGCAGCCAGCTGAATTCGGGCGGCACGATTTCCAGCCGGCCCGTGCGCAAGGTCCGCATCAGCGAACGGTAAGCCCCCGACTCGGTGAGCAGGTCTTCGATCTCCAAAATCAGGTAGCCGTGGTCGGCGTTGAGGATCGCTCCGGCCCGCACACCGCGATAGTCGCTGCTTGCGACCTGGTTCCCGCTCCAGTTGGGTTCGACCGTGCCGAGCAGGTTGACCATGCTCGGCACGACTTCCTCGACCAGTGCAGCGTCTTGCGAAGTCGAGTGGGTCAGGACGACGTTGACACCGTAGAGGGCATAGAGGTCTTCTTGTTCTTCGTCGTCGGACGCCGGCGTGATCCGGTGTTCGGCCACATCGCGGAGCACTTCATCCAGGAATCCGGCGACGCCCTCGCCTGGAAATTCCTCCAGGAGCGGTTCGGTAAACCGGCCCAGCAGCATCCGGGTCGCATCCTCGCGGAGTTTCTGCATCTCCTGCCGGCCGTCGCCGAAGATCTCGCCGATTTCCCGGCCGATCAGCTCGATTTCCTTCTGAAAAACCGGCTGATGGGTCTGGTAGTTCTGCCAGGCCTCGGCCGGTGCCTTGCCCTCGGCGATCAGCTTGCGAAGTTTGTCGGGTGGAACTGCCTCGCCCTCGACGACTGGGAAAATCGCGGTCGTTGTCAACGGCCCCTGTTGCATCGAGACCAGCGCCAGCCCGTTGCTGGCCAGCTTTTCTTCCAGCGGACCGCTCAGCTTCTGGGCGCTGGCCTGGATTTTTTCGCGGACCGCCTCGCGCTCGGAGAGGAACGGTTCGCTGTCGAGGGCTTTGGACAGGCCCTCGGACACGAACTCGGCCAGTTCGGTCATCTGGTCGCGAAACAACGGCCCGCGGCCCTGGCCGAGAACCAGCAACCGGGGCCGGTCGGGACGCGAAAAATTCTGCACATAACAGTAGTCGCGTTTGCCGCCAGACTGCGGCTTGAGCGAGCGGAGCAGCTGCCGGACCATCGTGATCCGGCCCGTGCCGCGCATCCCGCGGACATAGACGTTCTGCCCCGGTGCGAGGCATTCAATCCCGAAGACCAGCGACTGGCGGGCCGTTTCCTGGCCAATGATCTCGTCGGAAGTCTTCAGTTCGGCCGTGGTTTCAAAGGCATACCCGCTCGCATCGCAGCGCCAGCGCAGTTTCTCCGCGGGCAGGCGGCAGGCCTCAGCCGTCGAATCCGCAGGTCGAGTCGGCATGGCTTGGCGATCCATTCGGGCCTGCGGGACGGTTGTTCAGTTCAGCCCGGCGCGATTGGCGAGCGGCAGGGCGTCAGCCCTCCGTGTCTGCCCCCGGCGGGCACCTTACTCAGATCAGCACGCGGCGATTGTAGATGAACCACTCCGCGGCGAGAACCAGCGTCGCGAGCAGGACAATCCAGCGCCAGTATTCGCGCCGCGCGGGTGCCGTGTCGCGGACGGCGGCGACTTTTTCAAAGCCCAGTTCCAGCTGTTCACGGACCGCCAGCGTGCTTTCGTTCGGGTCCTGCAGGTTGACCGCGAACTGGCCCGATGCCGGATTTCCGGCGCCGTCCCATTGAAACGAGTAGACGCCGGTCCGGTCGGTCTGGCTGAACTGGATCGAGCCGTCGGTGCCGGTCGCGCTGGCGAAGGAGTCGCCGTCAGGCGTTGTAATCCGCGCCGACGGGATGCCGGCAGGTGCCCGTAGCCGGACCAGCTGGCCGGGCTGAATGCTGCCCATTCCACGGTCTTCGCCGCCCGTCGCAAGCCAGCGAAGCACATTCTGGACGAACAGGGGAAAACTCAGCTGCGATGGCCAGTTCGTGTTGATGACTTTGTTGCCCGCTTCGTCGACGCCTGTCAGCGGAAAGCCGATCACGAGATCCTGAAAGCCGGCGCGCGGCCCGATCGCGATGATTGGACCGTAGGTTGCCTCGAGCAGCGTCTGGGTGCCCGCCGGTCCGGTCACTGGCCGGGCTTCGACGATCGCCAGCTCACCCAGCTGCAAATTGCTCATCACGGGATGGCTGCGGTCGATATCGACGATCCCGGTTGGAAACTGGCGGTCGCCAATCGTCCAGCCTGCCCCAACCGGGACGCCATCGAGGATCAGCGTGTTGCATTGCGGCATCAAGTCGGGCACGACCCGGTCAAAAATCACCAGCGACCAGAGTCCGAGGGCCGCGTCGCGCTGGAAGTCCTGGCCGGAAAGGAATTCGGGCGACTGAAAGCTGACCTCCGCCTGTCGACCCGCGTCTTCAGTGGACAGCGCCAGCCGCAAAAACTCGTTGTCGGCCGAGACGACCAGCACCTTCGCCGGAGCAGGTGGATTGACAACCAGCCGGGCCACGTTGTCGATGGCCAGAGCGTCAGTCGTCTCGATCTTCAGTTCGAGCAAGACCGGCTCGTTCAGGTTCGCCAACAGCGTGGTCAGGTCAAACGAAACGCCGAGCGGCCGCCGCGGCGGCACGACCAGCCCCGCCTGCGAGTCAAACAGCTGGCCGGCCGCATAGAGCGAGACATCGAGGGTTGCGTCGGCCGATCCGCCGTTGAACAACTGGGCAAAGGCCTCGGCCCGCGTTAGCCCGCCGCTCGAATCCGACAGGGAGAAGGCGGTGATCCCTGCGTTGGCGGGAGTATCGGGTGAACCCACGGGCCGGTAGTCCGGCGTCAGGTTGCCCATCGAGAAATCGGGCACCTTGCGAATGGCTCCATCGCTGAAAATCATCAGCGTCGCCGGCTTGGCCGCCGCAACCTGCACGTCGCCGACATCGGTCGA
Source organism: Planctomycetota bacterium (assembly GCA_031405895.1). Taxonomy (GTDB): domain Bacteria; phylum Planctomycetota; class Planctomycetia; order Pirellulales; family Pirellulaceae; genus BJ22. The sequence continues at coordinate 2,241 of JANOFL010000262.1, read as the reverse complement.
CGTTCGACCCGGATTGGCCAGCCCCGAGGCCGCGACGAGTGCCTCGGTGACGTCGCTGCGACGGTCCGACTGGCGGATCGCCGCCGCTCTTCTCCGCAGCAAGCCCAGGTCGTTGGTGAACGATTGCGTGACTTCGGCCGCATCGGAGAACGTGATCAGCATCGCCTCGTCGCCGCGCTGCATCCGGTCGATCGTCGCCAGCAGCTGCCGTTTGGCTTCGTCCAGCCGCGTGCCCGTCGCGAGGTCGGTCGCCGCCATGCTGGCCGAATTGTCGACGAGAAAGACAAACCGCGAATCGGCCAGCTTTTCGCCCTTGCACCCGGGCCGCAACCCGGCCAGCAGCATCAGCAGCACGGCCAGGACCTGCAGCCAGATCAGCAGGTTGTTGCGCAACCGCTGCCAAAGGCTGTTGACGTGCATGTCCTCAAGCGTCCGCCGCCAAAGCAGCGTGCTGGGGACTTCCAGCGGCTTGCGGCGAAGCTTCAAAAAATAGAGCAGCACGATCAGCAACGGCAGCACCGCCAGGATGATCGTGCCGGCGAGGCCAAGGGCGTTGAGAAAGCTCAAGGCACCAGCCTCCGTGCGGGGTGATGATCGACAAAGCGGGAGCTTCGTCGCCACGGAGGGAGAAAGCTCATCGCACCAGTCCCCGTTCCCGCAGATAGCGCGTGATCAGCCTGTCCACCGGCCGGTCGGTGGTTGTCATCATGTAGGTGATGCTCCGCCGCGCGCAGAAATCACGGGCCTGCTGCAGGAAGGCAGCGAGCGTGCGGCGATATCGGTCGAGCAGCCGCTGACTGACGGAGACTTCCGCGATGTCGGCGTCTTCGCTGTCGACCAGCTTCAGGTCGCCCGCGAGGTCGGGTTCGATCTCGGCGAGGCTCAGCACATGCAGAACATAGATGTCGAGATTGCGGGCCACGAGGTAGCGCAGCGCCGACTCGTAACCCTGCTTGTCCATCAAATCCGTGATCAACACCACAATCCCCTGGCCGGGATTGCGAAGGCAAAAGGACTTGACCGACGCCTCAAGTGTGCCAGTTCCCGTGCATTCCAGCGAACGGAGATAGCCGAGCATCCGGCCAAGGCTGTGCCGGCCGCGCAACGTCGGCGCTGCGGCGGCTTGCGAAAGCCCGAGCGGCTCGATCCGGACCCGGTCCTGCCGGCAAAGGCCGACATAGCCCAGCGCCGCGGCCATTTGCAGACCGTGAAAAAACTTGGTCGGGTCGCCAAACCCCATGCTCGGACTGGCATCGACCAGCGCAAAGAAATGCAGGTCTTCCTCGGCCTGAAAAAGCTTCAGAAACAGGCGGTCGAAGCGGGCGTACAAATTCCAGTCGATAAAACGCAAGTCATCGCCCGGCACGTACCCGCGATAGTCGGCGAACTCGACGCTCTGACCCCGACGCCGGCTGCGGCGTTCGCCCCGCAGTCTTCCGCGCAACACCCGCCGGGAGACCAGCTCCAGCCGGCCGATCTGGGCCAGCAACTCCGGCGGCAGAAGATCGGTCTTGCGGTCGGAACTGGTGACGGCTTGGCTCATGGTGGTCGGGAAAGTGAAATCACCTGTTTGGGCGTACGATTCCCTTGTTTCTCCAGCTCTTGCTCTCTCTTACTCGTACTCCTACTCGGCCTCGTACTCCGACTCGACTCGAGCTGTGTGCGCGAGTCCGAGTACGAGTCCGAGTACCGTTTCACTGAGTACGAGTAGGAGGTACTTGTGGTTGTTTGGAGTTGGCCGGAGCTTTACCCATCCGCCTTCTGAGGAACCGCTTCCAGAATCTTCAGCAAAACATGATCCGACGAAACGCCTTCCGCGAGGGCTTCAAAATTCGGGATCACACGGTGTCGCAAGGCCGGGAGGTAAACTCGCCGGATGTCCTCAAAACTGACATTGAAGCGGGCGTCGAGGAGCGCCCGGACCTTGGCCGCGAGGGCCATTGCCTGGGCCCCGCGCGGGCTGCTGCCGTAGCGCAGGTAGCTGTTCGCTGGCTCGGTGGACAAGGCTCCTCCGGGATGCGTCGCCATTGTCAGTCGCACGATGTAGTCGCGGAGGTGGTCGGCCAGGATCACCTGGCGGATCAGGGCCTGCCACTTCTGGATTTCCACGCCGTCCATGACTTTTTCCGCTTCGACGGAAATGCCCTTCGTGGTCCGGTCGATGATCGTCGCCAGTTCGTCCCGGTCGCTGTAGCCAACCACGAGCTTGAACAGGAACCGGTCGACGCCTCCCGGAAGGCG
>JANOFL010000260.1:0-7529 GCA_031405895.1 Planctomycetota bacterium | reverse complement strand
CGGCCACCAGAACCGGCGCGGCGACCATCCCCCCGGCTGGCAAAAACTGTGGAAAGGATGGAACGAACTGCAGGCCATGCTCACCGGGGCCCGCATCGCCAAACGAACGAAAAAATGTGGGTAAACCTAAGGGCTAGCGCCAACGGCTCACAACACCGCAAACTACCCACCTGCCGCTCGCTTTGATTGCTCCTCCCGGAATTCCGGTGGAAAAAATGCGGAATCTGCCAGGGGATTTGCGGCGTCATGACGCATGGGATCGGGAAGGGCCTGGCGGACCCTGACGAGACCCTGGCAGGGGACGTCCGGAATCGCACGGCCAGAAACAGTAACCAGACCAGCAGAAAGGACCTTGACCATGTCGATTACAAAACTTCTTGAAGCCTGGGACTGGCTAAAGGGCAGCCACGACCTCAAGGAAATCTCGGAGGGACCAGTGGCCCGGGCGCTGGAGCTCTCTTCGGAAGTCGACCGGATGGTCAAGGAGTACCGGGGAAAGGTGGCTTCAGCGCGGGAAAAGCAGATGAGGCAGCGGCTCGAAGAGATCCAGATGGAACTGGAGACGATGCTGACGGTCAAGACGTCCATGTGGCGGATCGAAGGGGCCAGAGGTTCCGTCAAAAAGGCCGCTGTGACGATGTCGGCAATTCAGGGAGCCGAGTTCGCCAGGCTGGAGCTGGTACGGATCTGGTGGGAAATGGAAGAAGGCCACCTGCCGACACCCGAGCCCAGCAAGAAGGCGAAGTGGCTGGAAAAACGCCAGGCCTATCTGCGAATTCTCCCATTCTACCGGACATTTGCGTCGCAGATGGCGGGGGCTGCAATGATGGCCGAACGCGATATGGCGCAGGCCCGCAAAAACCAGGGTGCGGCAAGGGAAGCCGTCACCGAGGTCCGTCGCCAGAACGAAAAGGACGCTGTTGAACAGCTGCGCATGTTGCAGCAGGACAGCAATGGCTTCATGAGCGACGAGCGAGCCGCGACACTTGACCGGGACCGCTTCCTGGCCGTTCGCAAATGGTCCCTTGAGCAGGATCAGCGCATTCGTGACCTGATTGGTGCCGGCAACGAGCTGTTTCTGGCCAACTGACTGGACAGCGCCACGTTTCCGGCATTTGGAAAATCACAACGTTCGAAAATACCAGCACGCAGCGCAAGCAAGTGATCTTCCTTCGTCTGTATCTACAGACCCCAGTGGCGGAAATTAATCAAGTCCTCAGCTGCCCTTCCGCAACAGTCGCCGTAAGGGAATCGACAACGCAACAAGATCACTTGCTTGCGCTGCGTGCTGGTATTCGCGCTGCGTGCTGGTGTTTACTGATTGGGTGGGCGGCGCCCAACTGCAACCTAAATTCTGGAGCAGCGTGGGACTGCTTTCGCCACCCCTTGGAATGCGAATGGCTATTGGCGGCTGGTGACGGTCCGGTCCAGCGCGATCATCCCCCCCACCACTTCATCCGCCGTCGTCGCCGCGGTTTCGCCGCCATGGTTGATCACAACCACGTAGGCCCGGCCGGTATTCGGCGCGATCCAGCAGACGGCCATCCACAATCCGTTCGAGCCGTTATGGTTCAGCACTTGTCCCTGACCCCACTCGCGCTCCGACACGCTCCAGCCGAGGGCGTATTCTTCAGCGATCGGCGTCGTCAGCCTTTCAATCGACTCGGACGAAAGAAAACCCTCGGGTTCGCCGCCGCAAAACAGGGCTGTGAACTTCAGCCAGTCGGCCATCTTGAGATGGACCCGCCCGGCCGGCCCGAGGGGCGGCGCGTTGTCCATGTGGTACGGAGCAAACTGGCCGTCGGGCGGTTGCGTGTGCCCAAACGGCTGATCCAGTGTGCGGGGCTTGCCCGGCGCGCCGAATCCGGCTGACTCCATGCCAAGCGGCTCAAACAGCTCGCGCCGGATCAGATCTTCCCAGGTGATGCCTTCCGTCTCGGCTGCCATCTGGCCAGCGATCATCACGCCCAGATTGGAGTAGTCCCAGGCCGGCTCTTCCGAAGGCGGCGGACCTGCCAGCTCGGCTTCGATGATTGAACGTCGTTTGCCGTCGATGGATTCGCCCTTGCCGGCCCACCAATTGGCGGCATCGCGAGGGACTCCTGCCGTATGGGATAACAGCTGAACCAGCGTCCGGTCGTGCCAGCCCGCGTCGATCTTGTCGGCGAGATTCGGCAAGCGTTCGCCGATCGTGTCGTCCCAGTTCAGCTTGCCCTGATCGACCAGTCGCGCGATCATCGCCGCCGTCATGGCCTTGGTGCAGGAGCCGATGTGGATCAAGTCATCGACGGTCACCAGTGCATCCTTGCCCTGTTTGCGGATGCCGCTGGCGACGACGACCGTTTCACCGCCTGGCCCGCCGCAGGCCGCGAAAACCGCAGGGGATTTGCCCGCCGCCACGACTTCGTCAACGAGTGACTGGAGCTTTTCCGCCGGAAAATCACCGGCTGCAGGCTCTGGCGATTGGCCCCATGCAGCGGCCGAAAGGCCCAGTGAAACCAGCCCCGCTGCCATCAACCGCCACGTGGACGCCAACTTGCCATGGCGGCCTGTCGCAACCAGTCGCTGGGGTCTGCAATTCTGAATTCCCATTGTAGGTGCCTCGCTTCGGTTGTGATCCGCGCGTGAATTGCAACTCCAGCTGCGCGGGTTCAAGTTGCACTTTGCGGATTGCTTTCGGATCCGACGTCGCAGCCAGGCTCCGCGTGGTCGAATCCGGACATCTGATTTCGGAGAAATCAGCGACTGTCGCTGCCTTCTCCGAAGTCAGGCGCTTCTGGATCCCAATGAACTCCGCAAAGTGCAGAGGGCATCCCAAGCGCGCTCCTCGCGATTGTAGCGGCTTGAGCGACGGGAGATTCGGCTGGCCGCCCGGTTGAAGGTTGGACCGCCAGCCCGGACAATTCCTCGCGACTGGACGAGTTGTCCACTGGATTCAGGAAGGTTTCACCCCGCCGGGTCAGGTCATGCAGTATCCCCTCACGATGCGGTTCAAGATTTTCGCCATCGCCCCGCAGATCTCGGTCACCGACGTGGCGGGCGAGGAAGTCTGCTACGTCCGGCAAAAACTGCTGCGGCTCAAGGAGGCGGTCGCCGTCTTCAAGACCAGCGCGATGAAGGACCAGCTCTGCGACATCAAGGCCGACCGGATCATTGACTGGTCGGCGTCGTATCACTTCACCGACATGAGCGGTGAGACTTTTGGTGCCGTCCGCCGCAAGGGGATGCGGTCGATCTGGAAGGCCCATTACGAAATTCTCGACGAGAACGACCAGCACTTCGCCACGGTTTCCGAAGAGAACCCGATGGCCAAGGTCTTCGATTCGATGCTGGGTGAAATCCCACTGGTCGGCCTGCTGACCGGCTACGTCTTCCAGCCCCGTTACCTCGTCTCGGGCACGTCCGGCACGCCGATGTTGCGACTGGAAAAGCAGCGTGGCTTCCTCGAAAGCCGCTTCGTGATCCACAAGTTGGCCGAGCTCGACCCGGTCGAGGAACTCCGGACCCTGATGAGCCTCCTGATGATGACGCTGCTCGAACGGCGACGGGGGTAGTTGCCTTTCCCGCTGCCAACGAGTACCAGCCCGCAGGCAATACCAGCCCGCAGCGCCAGCAAGGGAAGCAGCCCCCATGCAGTTCCTTGCTTGCGCTGCGGGCTGGTATTGTCTGCATGATTGCCTCAAAGCGCAACTTAAGTAATCGCAAGGAAGGTCCCGCGTTCCGAACCGTCAATCGTCCACCGGTCTGACCGCAGGGTTCTCAGCCCCCGTATCAACAGTCTCCAGCCACTCAAGGATCTCGCGCCGCATCTGCGCGCGGTGTTTTTTCAACACGGCGGGTTCCAGCTCGTGCGCTTCAGCCGGTGTCAGGACTTCAATCGAGACTCCCGGCAAGCTCGCTTGCAACTGCGCGACTTCCCCGTTGGCCGGAGCCTCCTCCGCGACCACGACCAGCCGCCGGAACTTCGGAAGTCTTGCCAGTCCTGGAACCAGCCCGGGATCAGGCAGCTGCTCCAGGATCAACGTCTCAAGGCCCGCCATTCCCGCGATCGCATTGGCAAGCGCAGGCCGCGCTCGCGGTTCGATGTCTTTCCCGAGTCTCAACAGACTGAGCGAAGGCACTTTGGCCAGTTCGAGCGCGGTCGTCCCATCCAACACGTCACAATAAAGCTCTTTCAGGCTCGTGAGTGACGGCAAAAATCCTGACGGGACGGATGGCATCCAGCTTTCCTCGCCCAGCAGCATTCCCGGTCCTGCCACCAGCCGTTCGATTCGACCGAGTTCGTTCGCGTTCAGCAGCTCAAGCCACAAAGGAGTGGGTGCCAAAACGGTAACCAGACCGTCCGTTTCATCTTCCGGATTGGGAAGGCAATGCATTGATTCCAGCCATTCCCAGCCCTTCTGCCGGTTCGCCGGCATTGGCCAGTCGGCCCCGGAATCGCGGCTGAACGCCGCTCGTCCGGGAGCGGCCAGGATTGTGCGAAGCCATTGTGCAAATCGGGCGTCGGAGACAATCTGCAATTCGGAACGTTCGATAGCAGCCTTGCCGCCTTGCGCAATGACAAACCGGATCGTGGCCCGATCACTTGACGCGGGCAGTCCCCTTGCGTCGATCTCGATCCGGCTGGCGTCATTGCAACGAACCAACAGCCTGGTCAGCTCCAACGCCGGCAGCTGCCCGAGGCCCGCATTCAGCACGACCTTCAACTCGCACTCCGGCGCTGAGACTTCTTCCAGCAGCCGGCCAAGTGCCTTCAGCTGGAGATCGAGATCCCTGCTACCCGGCCGCACATGAAAGTGAAGCTGGAGCGTCCCCGTTGAGTTTCGGACATCGATCATGCTGACAATGGCCAGGCTGTCCTTGAGGTCGCCGCCGAGGATCACCCGGTTTCGGAGCCTGACCGGCGATTCCCCCGGACTGATCAACGGCGTGATACCCCAGATCTGCAGGTCGCCGACTTCCAGCAGGTCGTCGAGCTGTTGCCGGTTGATTGTCCCCGACATGATCCGAACCAGCTGGAGCCCACCCTGATCGGCCGACGGACCAGGGCGGACAAACGAGAGATCGTGGGATACGTCGACGCCACCGATCGACAGAGTTGACCCGACCAGGACCGTCCGGACCTCTTCCCAAACCCGTCGAATGGCATCGGGGGCGATCGGTCGCGGGATCGAGACCTCTGCTGATCCACCCCAGATCTGAAGCAGAATTCCATTTCGCCGCGCACCAGCCAGGGTTCTGGCAATTGCGGGATCCTGACCGTTGACAATGACGCCCAAATCCCAGGTCCTTTGAACCGACCAGCCCGTGGCGACCAGCATCAGCATCACCGCAAAAGAGGCGACAGCCGGTCGAACGGCAATGGCTGTTTGCGGACGCGCTTCGGGCACGCGCAGCAAGATCCCAACTACCAAAAAAAGAGTTGAAAACCCTGCCGGCGTCAGCAGCTTGAGCCAGTCCAGCAGGTTGCTCGGCGTATCGTCAAAAAAGAGCCTGGGTACCGACCAGAGCAACAGGCACAGCCCCAGCAGTCCGGTTGCCGAAAGCCCGAATGCCAGCCCGCCCGAGCGCGGTACAAACAACGCCAGCCAGAATCCAGTCAGGATCAGCACCGCCAGCGAACCCAGCTCGATGCCCGGTGTGCTCGCAAACAAGAAAGTCTGATGCATCCCGCCCGCCCGCCGGTATTGCATCAGGACCATCAAGACAGCGGCGATAGCGATCAGGGCGCCGGTCCTCAAACGGCTACCGGAGATGGCCCGCAGCCGCGCCCGACGGACAAGCAACGATCCTGCGATTCCGGCCGTCAGGCAACCACCTGTCACCAACGACAACATCGTCCAGAGCCTTGTCGCGTTGACGTATGGCAACACTGCCGGCCACCCCGCCGACCGCACCTGAAGTCTTTGCCCGTGTTCGCCGAAAAGCGTGGACGATTCAAGCCACGTGTAACCGGTCGCGAAAACACCGAGGACGGCGATCAAGGCCAATCCGGCCCGGACCAATCGCCCCAGCGGCTCGCGAAAAAGGGCCGCCCCCATCAGCGCCGCGCAGCTTCCGGCCAAAGCCCCCAGCGCCAACCAGGTCCCCAGCTCGACATGACTGGTCAGGCAGACGAGCGCCCAAAGCAGCGTTAAAGCGTGCAACACCAGCGCGCTCAGCAGCCGGCCCGATTTAATCCACTCGCTCAGGCGGGAACGTGCCGTGGCTGCGGTTGACGCCGGGTCTGCCGAAACGGGCACGGCTGCGGCGGAAAAATTCATTCGCCTTGCTCCGTTGCCGCGCTGGTCTCTTGCGCGGATTGGTCGCCGCCGTATTTCCGCAGCAGTTTATCCCGCATTCGCTGCCGCTGTTGGCGGAGCGACTCGGGTTCGAGATCGGCGACTGAATTCCCGAGCCGGGCTTCCAGCTCGATGCCCGGCATCTGGGCCTGCATGGCCGCCAGCGTTTCGATCTCGACGGTGCTGCGCAGGCAAGCGACCGCGGCGAGAAGGCAAACAACATGTAAACACAAGCCCATTGAAAGGAAAAAAAGCTGCTCCCCGTCGCGGCCGTGGTCCGGCGGGAGGGTATTCAGGGGTCGCCAGATTCAATGTGGCCATGGCCTTGAAAAGCGACCGTCCGGCGTGTGGGAGGCCCGGTCGAAGCGATTGCCGCCAAGGCCCTTGCCGCAGCCGTCGATTTTCGCTTGAGGGACGAGCGGCGAACAGCCAGCGCTTGGGTTGTCAATGGCCCGGCCGCGCGAGTTCGGCAGCCCAAGACCGGCACCCAAATCCGGTTCGCTGCGGTCGAGGCGACGAACCCGAACGAGTGGGCCATTGTCCGGATGGCGGAATCTGGGCGAACTGGAAGGGCTGAAAAGTTACAAGAACAGCCCGTTTTTCGTGGTTTTTCGCTGTCCGGGGCCCTGCGGCAGAATTTTTCCGGCAGGCAGGGGTGGAGCCGTTGACAACGGCCGATGATCGCCTAAGATTGCCCTCCCGCTGGTGGCTGAACCGCCGCCAGCTGCTCTTTGACAATTCGGTTGTGAATTCTTGTTCAAGTCAATTTTCCTTTTTGGAAAAGTGACAGCCAAATCAAGATCAAGCAAACCAGGCAGGTTGTGGACAATTTCCATCCATGATCTGTCCGGTCAAACATTTTTCAATGGCTAGTCAGCCGCAGGGCTGGTGCGACCGGGTAACCGGGAACAACAGGCTTGCGGATATGCAAATACATTGAAGGGTTTGATCCTGGCTCAGAATGAACGTTGGCGGCGTGGATTAGGCATGCAAGTCGAGCGCGATTTTTCAGCAATGGAAATGAAAGCGGCGAAAGGGATAGTAACACGTAGATACGTACCCCCGGGTTCGGGATAGCGGCGGGAAACTGCCGGTAATACCGGATAATGTCTCCGGACCAAAGATTTATCGCCAGGGGAGCGGTCTGCGTCCTATTAGCTTGTTGGCGGGGTAACGGCCCACCAAGGCAAAGATGGGTAGCGGGTGTGAGAGTGGTTGCGCACCTCGGCATCCGTGGAGGACCGGAAG
>JANOFL010000271.1:0-1517 GCA_031405895.1 Planctomycetota bacterium | reverse complement strand
GGCCGGCGAGGAACCGCTGATCGTCGGTCATGTACTCGCGCGGCGTGAACTGGTGGCGGATGTCCTGGCGGGCGCGATAGGGAACCGGGTCGGCCGGGTTGCTGACGTACTGGCTGGCCTGCTGGTCCTCGGCGACACCGGCAGGCGCGGCAGTGTCAAGTTTTCCTCCCGGAGCCAGGTACAGCTGGGCGGTCTGGCCTTCAGCTGGGGGCCACGCGGGGAGTGAATGCCACTCGCGGCGGCCGGTGTCGAAGACGCGGGCCTCGAAGGGCAGGGCTTCGCCAGCGCCTTTGAGGTGATGGCGGAAAAACGGGGCCTCGATCTCTTCCTGAAAGTACCTCGCGATGTCGCGGCCGAAGGGCATGTTGCCGACCCGCTGGATGCCGCGTCCTTGTGCCCAGTCGCCATGGCCCCACGGGCCCATCACGAGCTGGTTCGACGTGCCCGGGTTGTTCGACTCGATCCGGCTGTAGATGTTCAGCGGCCCGTAAAGGTCTTCGGCATCGAACCAGCCGCCGACCGTCAGCACCGCGGCCTTGACCTGCTTGAGGTGCGGCAGGATTCCGCGCGCCTGCCAGAATTCATCGTAGTTGGGGTGATCGATGATCTGTTGCCAGAAGAAATTGTCCGCGCCGTAGTACTGACTTGCGTTGGCAAGCGGGCCCAGCGACATGTGAAAAGTCCAGGCGTCGCCCGATGAAGGAACCGGCGACGAATGCCACGCCTCGGTCGTCGGCCCAGAATGCTGGTAGCCAAAGGTCGCGGTCGCGCCGAGGTAGCTCTGCAGGAACGCGCCGTTGTGATGAAAGTCGTCGTAGTAGAAGTCGCTTACGGGGGCCTGGGGGCTGACCGCGACCAGAGCCGGGTGGTGCTCGGGAAGTGCCGCGGCCGAATAGAAACCGGGATAGGAGATGCCCCACATCCCGACTTTGCCGTTGTTGCCGGATACGTTCTTGAGGAGCCACTCGATCGTGTCATAGGTGTCGGAGCTCTCATCGACCGGCAAGTCCCCTGGCTGGTGGGGTCGCATGTTGTCGAATGTCCCTTCCGAGTTCCAGCGGCCGCGGACATCCTGCTCGACGAAGATGTAGCCGTCCTGCTCGACGGTCGGCGACGGCCCGAGCCGCGAGCTGTAAACGTTTGCGCCGTAGGGCTGGCAGCTGTAACAGGTCCGGTTGAGCAGGATCGGCCAGGCCCTCGACCGGTCGCGCGGCGTGTAGATGGTGGTGTGCAGAGTCACGCCGTCGCGCATCGGAATGCGGACTTCCTGTTTGCTGAACCGGTCGGCGACCGATCCCTGCTGGAGCTGCTGGGCGACCGCCGGCCCCCCGGCATCCGCCAGCGAGCCCAGCGCGATGCTGCTGGCAATCACGAATCTCAAAACCGACATGCCATTTGACTCCGGTCGTTTTCTGGAAAGCCGCCAATTATGGCAGACCGGAGGCGGCGTTTGTCGGTGGTTCGGCGTCTTCCGTGGCGACAAAGCTCCCGCTTTGTCGTTGCCTGCTGTCAGGCTT
>JANOFL010000207.1:0-24644 GCA_031405895.1 Planctomycetota bacterium | reverse complement strand
GGGCGTCCCCCCTCTGTTTTTTGGGCCGCACGCGGCGGGCTGCCGCCCGGCCGCTCGCCAAGATCAAGTCTGGCCGGACCGCAAAGCAGAGCTATACGCCACGTCGTGGAAAGTGCCGCTGTCCAGTTAGGCGGCCACTTTGCGGGCAACACCAGTTCCGGCAGTCGCGAGCGCGTGTTGGAGCTGGTCAATCTGGTCGAGCAGGCTCAACGAGAGGTCGACGAAGAAGACCCGCTTGCCCGCATACTCGCAGGCACCACCGCCCGTCCCGCCAAGATTCTCGAAACGGACCAGGTAGCCCCGCGCGACAATCTGCTCGACGAGCTGGTCAAACCGGGCGACGGCGGACATGGGTTGAAAGACTCCCGGTGGGCGGCCAGCAGGGCGGAGCCCGCAACGATTGGCGGCCAAAAACCTGATGCGAATCGCGCCGGCGCTGCGTGACTTACGCCGGCACTGGAGAAAGCGCGGCAATTCTCGGCTTGTCGCGCGGCGCGGCGGGATTGTAGGGTGCCGGACTGGAGACCGCCATGCTGTATTGATCAGTGCGGACTGGCTGCTAGCGGCGCGGAATGGCCGGGAGGACGGGGCGATGACAATTGAGCCGATGGACTGGAACAACGGGCCGGAAGCCGCGGCGTTGCGCGCGGAGATCGAATCGTTGCGACAGCAACTGGTGATCACCCAGCGGCTGAGCGCGCTGGGCGAGCTGACCAGCACAACCGCCCATGAGTTCAACAACATCCTGATGACAGTGATGAACTATGCCCGGATGGGCTTGCGGCAAAAGGACCCGGCGGCGCGCGAGCGGGCGTTTCAGCGGATCATCGAGGCGGCCGACCGGGCTGCGGCGATCACCGGCAGCATTCTTGGCGTGGCCCGCAACCGCGGGCAACGATTCGAAACGGCCAGTCTCGAGCCACTGGTTCGCGGCGTGCTGCTGCTGCTGGAAAAGGAAATGCAGAAGTACCGGATTGCGGTCGAGACCGATTTTCAGCCGGTGCCCGAAGTTCCGGTTGTCGCCAGCCAGATCCAGCAGGTCCTGCTGAACCTGCTGATCAACGCGCGGCAGGCGATGTCCGAAGGGGGGCGGATCATTGTCCGGCTGCGAAGCGATCCGGAGACCGGTTTTGTCGACCTGACCGTCCGCGATTTTGGCGTCGGGATTCCAGCCGAGCGGCTGCCGCGGATTTTCGAAAATGGCTTTAGCACCAAGTCCGGACCCGACGAGAGCGGCCGGGGGGGTGCCGGCGTGGGCCTTTCGGCCTGTCGTGCGATCGTGGATGCCCATCACGGCCGGATCCGGGTCGACAGCACACCTGGCAGCGGGACAGCTTTCACAATCCGCCTGCCGGTCCGGCGGGAGCCGCGTTCGGACGCGGCCTGACAGGTGTGAAAACCGGAAGAATCGCCCGGCCAGCCAGCGAAGCGGGGTCCGACTGGAAAAATCGCTTGACCTGGTGGATTGGCTCTTCCTAGAGTTGAAGAAGCAATCGCCGGTTGGTTGACCGGCCAGAGCCGGAGTTACCAGGCATGTCAGAACGCCCTCCTTTTACGATCCAGCGCTACTTCGCCGGGCTGACGGAAACGACGTTTGAGGCCGAGCTGGGGATCGTCGATCCGCCACTGGTCGATTATGTGGCCGATCTGCTGGTCCGGTTTGTCCGTTCGGATGTCGTCAACCGCATCCGCGGCCTTTCCGGGCGGCCGTTGCTGACGGTGAACGAGATGACGGCGGAAGCTGCCGTCCGGCTTGGTTCGGCGCGGCGCGCCCTGTACCGCCAGATCGGTGACTTCACTCTCTTTTGGGCTGGCGTCTATCCGGAGGCGCTGCGCCAGGGCACAGGCGAACCGCGCGACCAGTTCGCGGACTACTGCCAGCAGGGAAAACGTTCGTATCATCTGGCCAGCCAGACGGAGGCGACCCCCGACGATGACCTGTCGGATGAAGTGCTGGAGCGGCTGAGCAATCGCTTCGAGCTTTGCTGTTACGGACTGCGCGAAATCCGCCGTCATTGGGAGGAAGGGGCCGACTTCAACGGACCCAGCGCATCCTTGCTGCTCTGACCGGATCAGGCTGGTCAGGCCGATCCGTGTTCTGTCCGCTGTCGCCCTCGGAGCGAAAAAAAGGCGGCCACCGTTTCCGGTAGCCGCCCAGGATTTTCAACCCGGTTGCCGGGGACAATCAGTCGATCGCCGCCGGTGGTGCAACGGGCGCGGCAGGGCCAGGGCCTCCTCCCCCATCAGCAGGAGCGTCGTTCGTGGTGCCGGAGTTGGCACCGGTAGTGGTACTTGGTCCCACTGTGCCCGACATCTCGGTGCCAAGTTCGACGTTGCTGCGAATCGCCTCGGGCTTGTTGTCACAACCAGCCAGCAAGGCTACCGCCGCCAATGGAAGCAGGAACAGTTTCCGCATTTCAGGTTAATCCTCGAACTTGAGTGATGAAGTACCATCGTCCCGGGCACCCAATGCAACCAGAAGGCTATGGGCACCGCCGGCGATGTTGAGACCAATATCCTTGTTGTTCTGGCCGCGGGTCACTGTGCGAACCGAGCCGTCTCCGAGGCACCAGTTACCAAGGTTTCCAGTGTGGAAACTGGTAAACAGGAACCAGGCCCGATACTTGGGAGTGTTCAGGGCATCGTAGGTCGGAGTGAACCGGTGGTACTCCGTCACCTGCGGACCACAGGTCCAGTTGAAGGACCAGGTCCGGTTAAGCGACAGGTCGCGGTTGGCGAAATCACCCGTGACTTCACCGAACATCAGGGTGTTGGAAGCGCCATCGGCGACGTCTCCGAACCGCGTCTTCGAGCGGTTGAAGTAGATGCCGAGGTACTCGTTGTAATAAACATTCGGCGCGACACCGGCGAACAGGCCGCGCTGGCCGGCAACACCGAGGTAGTTGGTTCGGCCAAACGGGCCGAGACCGAGAGAGGGATCATCCGCAAGGCCCACACCGGCCATGCTCGGGGTCCCGGTCCAGTACATCGCGATCATGCTGGCGACGGAAGAGTCCTCGGGATTGTCCGAGGGACATTCGAACGTGGGGACTCGGGCGAAGGCATCGGGGTAGCAGTCGATCGTGCCGTTCCAGGAGAACGAATTTCCACCGCTGTAGTTGCCGACCCACCAGCGATTCCGTTGCCCCCCGCCAGCAACATAGTCAGTCGACAGGTTCCGCTTGGAGGCGAACGCATCGTAAATCGCGTTGGCTTCGACGTAGGGAAGCAGGTAGACGAGAGTGCCGACATAGGTGTTGTAGGCACCGTTGACGCCCGGGCCTCCCGGAGGGCTGCCTGAATAGCCCATCTCGGAGCCAAAGAGGTCATAGTCCTGCCCGGTGTAGCCGGGAGGAAACTTCTTGAAGGCGGATTCGTAATTGTGCGCCGCAAGACCGATCTGCTTAAGGTTGTTGAGGCACTGCGTGCGCCGTGCCGCTTCACGAATCTGCTGCACCGCGGGGAGCAGCAATCCCACCAGAACGCCGATGATGGCGATGACGACCAGCAGCTCGACGAGGGTGAAACCCTGCCTGCCGCTGCGTCCATAACGGAAAATACTAGACATGCTGAAATCTCCTTCACAGGAAAACGTTCACTGTTGGCCAGCCTTCTGGCGACATCAGAACATGTCCAGCGCGGATCCCTTCAAACAGGTATTCAGGGAAATGAACTGAATACCGGAACGATGGCCTGAAAATTGGTCCGCGTTTTTTGTGAATGCTCCGCCCAACAGTGTCGGAAAGCCCGCCAGAACAGTTCTGTCGGGTCCAAATCCCCTCCCCGTAAAATGACAAAATCAGGAGATGGGTTGACCCAATGTTACCCGCTGATGAGCAAAGGGTCAAGAAAACCACGCGCTCGCAGCTTGGCTGGCTAGCTGGCTTTTCCCGTGGATTGGCGTGCCCGAGTGATACTTGGGCGGTACCGGATAACGGTTTCTGGCGGGCGTTGCCGGAAGCCATCAGACCCGGATCCCTTCCTGGACGCCGCCACGGTGTCGGTCTGGCGGCAACCAGGCTGCTTCGGCTTTACTGAAAGGTCAGTCGCATTGGCCGGTCGCGGGTCAAAAGTAAGCGTACATCACCGGGGTTGTTGAGGTTGCCTTTAGCTTGGTGGTTTTCGGCACCACGGGCGAGGGCAAGGTCATGGGACAGACGGCGGATTTGGGGTTGGCTGGGCGGTGGCGGGCGAGGCTGGAGCGGTTTCGGCGAGGCGGGCTGACGGTCAGCAGGTTTTGTGCGAACGAGGGCGTGTCGGTCGCTTCGTTTTATGGCTGGCGGAGGAAACTGGCAGCTGGTTCGGCTTTTGCGGGGCAACGGCGAGTCGCTGGTGACGCTTCGTTTCAGACGGTGGAGCTGCTGGCCGGCTGGCCGGAGGTAAGAGTCGCGATCCGGCTTGGCGAGGGGGTCACGATCGGGGTCAGCGGCAGCGGCGAGCTGGTCGCGCCGCTGTAGGGCATGGCGCTGGAACGGCTGGCTGACCGAGGTCTGGCTGAAGCGTCCCGCGCAGGTACACCGCAACAACATTTCGGCCAGCCGCATACAGCACAGCAGCGGACTTCGCCGCGAGGAGCCGGGCGATGCTGAATCGGTACGGCCCGGCAGCGTTGCGGATTCTGGTTTACACCCGTCCGGCCGACATGCGGAAGGGAATCTGTGGCTCGTCAGGGATCGAGCGCGGGGAGCTGGCGGCCGAGCCGACCGACGGGACGCTGTTTCCGTTTCTCAACCGCCAGCGGGACCGGCTCAAGCTGCTGCACTTCGCCGAGGGCGGCTGGTGGAATACCGGCCATGCCTGGTTTGTTTAGGGAACCCGGGTGAGGCCGCGGGATTCAAGGCTAACCGATCCGCCTCTCTCCTTTGGGATTTTGGCCCACTCCCCATTGGAATTGGCCGCCGGCGGCCACGCGGAACCTGCCTCCTCCGCGGGGCCTTTTCTGCGCGCCCGATCACGAGGTTCCATGGCGATAAACAAGAAAAGCCAGCTCCCAGGGAGCTGGCTTCGCTGATGATTTTCGCACCCGGGCGGCGAGCTCAAATGAATCACACAACCAGCCTGGATCCAGCTTCCCGGTTTGGTCTGGTTCAGACAGCCAGCGCAGGCCGCGGTTCCATTGTTCTTCGTTCGCGCTGTTCCTCCAC
The DNA here is from genome assembly GCA_031405895.1 of Planctomycetota bacterium. Classification (GTDB taxonomy): domain Bacteria; phylum Planctomycetota; class Planctomycetia; order Pirellulales; family Pirellulaceae; genus BJ22. The sequence continues at coordinate 19,500 of JANOFL010000207.1, read as the reverse complement.
GGTCGCCTTTCGAAACGCAAAGGAAACAAAAAAGGCCAACCGAATGGCTGGCCTGGGTGTCAACCAGAATCAATGTCGAATCCCGCTCCTCCAGAATGGACCTGAAAGGGCAAGCCTCTATTGGTCTGTAGTCTGCGGCGCCCGGTTCGTGTCAGGTGGCAACAACGCCGGCATGGTTGCCATGCCCTGCGCACGAGTATCGTCGACCGAGGCAGGTGCCGGCGGTTCGGCCGAACCCGTTTCCGATGCGCCAACATTCTCCGGAGTGTTCTGTCGCGCCGGTCCGACCGCACTATTTCCGGACGGATTGCAGCCAGCAATCAGCATGAAACAGACGGCGACAAAGCCAACAGTTCCGATCGCAGTTTTCATCGAGTTGGTTACCTTTCTGGGGGCACGAGAGCCCACTTCACTCAAAGTTGGTTGCATTGAATCCGTCGTCAACGGCGGACATGTCGCACAACCACTGGCCTTCGTTGGCGAAATTCGCTGATGAAATGGAACCGTCTCCCTTGCAGTAATTCCAGATCTTGCCAGTGTGCGGCGTGGTGTACAGGTACCAGCGGAAAAGGCCGTGAAGTGCATACCCGGGCCGGTGGTATTCTGAAACTTGGGGGCCACTGTTCCACGTCCAGTTGAACTCTTTGGGGCCTGAACCGCGAACTTCATCAGTCATATCTCCAATCGTTTCGCCGAACATGAGCGAGTTGGACGTTCCGTCAACCATTTCGGCAAAACGAACTTTGCTCCGGTTGTAGAAGACGCCCAGCTTTCCCTGGCGAAAAGCATCTCCATCGGGGTTGCCTAAATACCCGGAGTTCCCAAGGTATGAAGTCCGCCCGTAAAGCTGGGAATTGTCAAAGCCACCAATGGGGTAGTAATACGCAAATCCGGCTTCCGGAAAAAACTCGACCAAGGGGCCTTGCGTCACGTCGTAAACCTGAAAATCCGAGGGGCATTCGAAAGTCGGGATGCTAAACTTGAGGTCTTCGCGGCAATGGTTGTTGGGGCCAACCGATATCCACCAGTCGTCGTAGCGTGGTTGCGGAAGGCTGGGACCATCAACGTTGAGGTCTTTCTTGGATGACCAGCCATCATAGATCGCCTGCTGCTCGATGTAGGGCAACAGGTATACGAGATGGCCAGTGTTCGAGTTCTGGGAATAGTCGCCCGGAATCGGGCGGGCACCGAGGTATCCGGGCGGGAACCGCTTGTAGGCCGACTCGTAGTTGTGGGCCGCCAGACCCAGCTGCTTGAGGTTGTTGAGGCACTGCGTGCGACGGGCCGCTTCACGAATCTGCTGGACGGCTGGCAGCAACAGCCCGACCAGGATGCCAATGATGGCGATGACGACGAGCAGTTCCACCAAAGTGAAACCACGACGTCCCGAACGATGGGAACAAATCATGACCAAATCTCCCTGACAGAAACAGGATAACCAGCCTGACCGACAGAAATGCCCGGACAACTTTCCTGAACCACCCGATGAACAACCGCTTGAAGCGGCCACCGGAAAAATAATCACGGATGGCACAGAACCCAATTGCCGAAAGGCACGCACTCCCGACCAACGCTGGTTGACACCCCGAAGAAACACTCTTCGGAGGTTTGCCAAGGTGTCTGGAAACAAGGGAAGAAATAGAGACATGCTTCCAGAAAACCGACACCCTGACACTTCAACGATATCCACTATCGGAAGGTCGGTCAACCGAGCCGGGCGATTTTTTCGCTCCCGGCTGATCTTGGCGAGGCAGTCTGTTCGCCCCAAGGCACACCCAAGCGGACGGACAACCGGCAATCCTGATTCTCCTCGTGAAAACCGGTCCTAACGATCGCGCCGTCCGGGAAGCAGTGGGCCTGGAACCAGAAACGCCTGAAAACACGGCAAAAGCATCTTGGTCCTGGCCCGTTGGATGCGAGTGTTAACGAGCCTGTGGCGGGGAAGGTCCAGACCGCCGCTGAGGCGGGTGAGACGGTTCTTCGGGATCGCACTGGACACGATGCCAAAGTCCAAGCTCATTCCAGATCAATCTGCCATCGCCGGAGCAGTCAGTACCACCGGCTCGACCGTCCAGCTTGAAGGATCGGCTTGGGACCGATTGACGCGCCGGTACCGGGCGTCCCGCTCAACCGGTTCCCGTCCGGCTTCGGCGATCAAGGCTGGTTTTTGGTGGATTGAAAGCTGCGAGCGTGAAACGTACCGCCAGTCCATGCTCGTTTTCAGTCGATTTTCGGCAGTTAGCGAAAAAAAGCGGTCGTTGCCATGGGCAATGGCCTCGTAAACATCAGCCATCGGCACTCACCCGGCTCCTCGGAGGAAGGGAATCCGTCGCAGCCGCATGCAAAAGGAGACCGCACACTGCCCCCAACGGCCAGCCCGAAAAATCCCGGCGTTGCCAGGCAATCGTTTTTTCCGGGACTACCGTCCGCCCCGCGAGGGTGGACTGCCGTCTGCGTTGGGAACAATCGGTGCACCCCGTTGCTGGTTGACGCGGGCTTCCATCTCCGCCGCCAGGTTTCCGGATGACCCGGTGATTGCCTGGTCGGCGACTCCCGGGTCGGCTGTCCCTTCGCCGGCAACAACCCGTTCGGCTTCAGCCTTGGCGGCAGCAGCCTCCAGAGAAAGCAGCCCGGAAGTACCGGTTTTTTTCGGCGAACATCCCACAGTCAGGCAAACCAGGAACGTCGACACCCATGCGGTCAAAATTTTGCTCATCGGGCGATTCCTCAATTTCACGTCCTCAATGTTACTGCGCCAAAGTGGTCAATGACCCGTCCATCATGCACGTTGCGTTGACGAAAACCGCACCGGAGTTGCTGCTCGCGTTTTCAGTGCGAACCGAGCCATCTGCCAGGACCATTTGGAGCAGTTTCCCGGAGTGAAGGCTTCCAAACTGGTCGTCCCAGCCCATTTCATTGTGGTACCAGGTGTGCCAGTAGCTCTTCATCGGCCCGGAATTCACCCCAAAGGTGTAGGTCGGATTGCCTTTGGCATTGGCCAGACCCACCAGGCCATACTCGGGGAAGTACCCGGACACTTCGCAAAACATGACCGTGTTGGAGGTCCCGTCAGTTGCGTCCGCAAACCGGGTCTTGCTGCGGTGGAAGAAGATTCCGTGCAGGTCTGAGCGGCCACTCCCATATCCCTGTGAGGCCCAATATGTACCGACATAGCCGTGCTTGCCGGTTGATCCGACGTAGTTGGTCCTGATCCAGAAATCGAGCGTTGGAAACTGGCCCGCAGTGTAGGCCAGAGGGTAGTCGTATGCACCGTCCCAGCCCTCGTGATACAGCGTCTCGACATCCACATAGGGCGCGATGATGTTGGCACCAAAAGAAGGGCAAAGCAGCGTGTCGATCGAACCGATGTTCTCAGGCTCGCAGTTGTTGCCCCACCAGTTGTATCTTGACGTGGTCAGGCGGGGTGGGTCGGCATCAAGGACCTTTTTCGAACCCCAGCCGTCGTAGAGGGCCTGCTGTTCAATGTAGGGCAGAAGAAAAATCAGGTGACCAACCCAGGAAGCGTTGGTGAACGAAAAAGAGTCCCCGCCGATGGGGTCGTCAAACCCGTTGTACCCCGAAATGCAGCCCGGCGGAAAACGCTTGTGGGCCGACTCAAAATTGTGGGCCGCCAGTCCCAGCTGCTTGAGGTTGTTCTGGCACTGCGTGCGACGGGCCGCTTCACGAATCTGCTGGACGGCCGGAAGCAACAGGCCCACCAGGACGCCAATGATGGCGATGACCACGAGCAGTTCCACCAAAGTGAAACCACGACGCCCTGAACGAAGGGAACAAATCATGACCACATCTCCCTGACAGAAACAGGATCACCAGCCTGACCGGCCAACTTGCCCGACAACGTTCGCTGAATCATCCGATGAACTACCGCTTGCAGCGGTCACAGGAAAAATAATCACGGATGGCACCGCACCCCATCGTCGACAAGCACGCCCTCCCGACCATCGCTGGTTGACACCCCGAAGAAACACTCTCCGGGGGGTTGGCAAGGTGTCCGGTAATCAAGGGAAGAAACAGAAACGGGCTTCCGGAAAAACGACACCTTGACGCTTTGACGATACCCACTATCGGGAGGACCGTCAACAAAGTCAGCCGATTGCTTTACCCCAGCCAAAGTTTCCCTGGATGCTCGTTGGTCGCCCGACAAGCTCCAGCGGGCGGACATCCGGCAAGCCTGATTCTCCACGCGAAGCCGGTTCGGACGATCGCGCCGTCCAAAAAAACGGCGGGCCTGAAACCAGAAACGGCTCAAAACACGGCAAGAACGTCATGGCCAAAGCCCGAAAGATGCAGGTCTGCGGAACCTTTGGCAGGGAGCGAGCAGGCGTCGACAGAGGCCAGATGTCACGGTTGTTCCAGAACGCACTGGGCAGGGTGCCGACGTCGGGGCTGATTCAAGTTCAACCTGCCAGCGCCGGAGCAGCTGTTACAGGCTGCTCGACCGTCCAGCTGGCCGGATCCGGCTGGTTCCGGTTGACCTTCCGGTACAGGGTGTCGCGCTCAACCGGTTCCCGGCCCGCTTCGCTGATCAGGCCGCGAATCTGGTCGACGGAAAGGAGCTCGGGCGTCGTGGCGCCCGCGTCGTGGTAGATCAGCTCGTGCCGGACGGTGCCGTCGAGGTCGTCGGCACCGTAGCCCAGCGCGGTCTGGGCGGTCCCGATCCCGAGCATGATCCAGTAGGCCTTGATGTGCTGGATGTTGTCCAGCATCAGCCGGCTGATCGCCATCGTCCGCAAGTCCATCGCGGCGGTCGGCTTGCGGAGGTGGCTCAGCCCCGTGTTTTCGGGATGGAAGGCGAGTGGAATGAAAGTCTGAAATCCGCCGGTCTCATCCTGTAACGACCGCAGCCGGAGCAAATGGTCAATCCGGTGCAGCGGCTGCTCGACATGCCCGTAGAGCATCGTGCAGTTGCTCCGCAATCCCAGCCGGTGGGCCGTCCGGTGAATGTCGATCCAGTTCGAGCCGTCAGCCTTGTGCTCGCAAATCTGGTCGCGGACCTCGGGGTGGAAGATTTCGGCCCCGCCACCAGGCAGGCTCCCCAGGCCAGCCGCGATCAGCTCACGCAACACCCACTCGGTCGACTGCTTTGTGAGGAATTCAAACCAGTTGATTTCGACCGCCGTCCAGGCCTTGAGGTGCAGTCGCGGAAAGTGCTCGTGCAGCCGCCGGACGAGGTTCAGGTACCAGTCGAATTTCTTCTGGTGGTGCAGCCCGCCCACGATGTGCATCTCAGTGCAGCCGTTGTCGTTCGCTTCCTGGCCGCGGGCAAGAATCTGGTTGTCAGACATCAGGTAGCCCCGCGGGCTCCGCAAGTCCGACCGGAAAGCGCAAAAGACGCAGCGGTAGACGCAGACGTTGGTCGCATTGAGGTGCGTGTTGATGTTGTACCAGCCGACGTTGCCGTTGAGCCGCTCGCGGACGAGGTTGGCGAGTTGGCCAAGGTCGTTGACCGGGACCTCGGGCCGGTACATCAGGAGGCCGTCTTCGAGCGACAAACGAACGCCCGCTTCGACCTTGTCGCGAACGGGCTTGAGAAGCGGGTCAACAGTGTGGAGCATGTCGATTCGTGTTTTAGCTCAGGTTTCAGCAGGTACATTGGGGGACCAGTTGGCCAGTCCTCCGGAAACGGACTACCACCATATTTCCGCACAACCCAGCAACAGCGTGCCAACGCTGATGACTGCATTGAGGTTAAAAAAAGCTGCGTTGATGCGGCTGAGGTCCCGGGCACTGACCAGGCCGTGTTCCCAGGCCAGCAGTCCCGCGATCAGAACGATCCCGACCAGCCAGAGCGGACCCAACCCCAGATCGGGTCCACCCAGCCGATGGCTGAAGGCCAGCCCGGCGAGTCCGGCCACCGTGGCCACATGGAACGCCGCGCTGATCCGCAGCGCTGCGGCAACGCCGAACCGGGCGGGGATACTGTGCAGGCCGTGGTCCCGGTCAAAGTCGGCGTCCTGGCAGGCATAGAGGATGTCGAATCCACTGACCCATGTCAGGACGGTCAGCCCCAGAATCATGGCCGGCACGACATCGCCGGGATTCGCGAGGACAGCTTCACCCCGCACTGCCAACCACGCGCAGACCGGCGCCAGCCCAAGGGCCAGCCCCAGCCAGACATGACAAAGCGCCGTGAACCGCTTGGCGTGGCTGTAGCCGAGCAGCACCGCGAGTACCGGCAATGCCACGGCCGCCGGCAGCCAGTTCGGCCAGAACATCAGGGTTCCGGCCAGATAAATGACCACAGACACCAGCATGAACGCCACCGCGTGAGCCAGCGGCATCCGGCCCGATGGCAGATGCCGCCCTGCCGTCCGGGGATTGGCCGCGTCGATCTTCCGGTCGACGATCCGGTTCCAGGCCATCGCGGCACTTCGCGCCCCGACCATCGCCACGACGATGCCGGCCAATGTCCGCCAGGAGAAGACGGCTGGCGGATTCGCAGGTGCAATCCAGGCCCACAACGCGGCCAGCAGCGCAAACGGCAACGCAAACACTGTGTGGCTGAAACGGATCAGCTCCAGCAGGTCGCGAATCGCCGACGCCGGGCTTTTCAGGTCCTTGCGATTGACTCCAGGAAAACGAACCAGATTGTTCATTGCCCGTGATCCTCCGCAGTCAGTGAACCATGCCCGGCCGGCGCGTCCCAGCGGCGGATCAGGTCGTTGGGGATGTCAAGCTGGTCCAGCACGCGGGCCACGACAAAATCGACGAGCTGTTCGATTTTCGACACGCCATGATAAAAGCCAGGTGAAGCAGGCAAAACGACCGCACCGGCCAGCGTCACCGTCCGCATGTTTTCAATCTGGATCAGCGAGATTGGCGTCTCGCGCGTCACAAGCACCAGCTTCCGCCGCTCCTTGAGATGAACTTCAGCCGCGCGGTGGATCAGGTTGCTGTTGCTGGCCCGCGCGATCCCCGACAGCGTCCCGCCACTGCACGGACAGACCACCATCGCGCGCGTCCGGAACGAACCGCTCGCGATCGGCGTGAACCAGTCGCGATAGTGATGGTAGTGGACCTGGCCAGGCAGCTTTTCGGCTTTGGGCAAGATCGTTCGCAGATCAAACGACTGGTCAGGTTCCAGCTTGATCCGCAGTTCCTGCCAGAAGACTTGCCGTGCCGAATCGCTGACCGTCAGGTGAACTTCCTCGCCTGCCGCGAGCAGACATTCCAGCAGCCGCTGGCCGTAGACCACGCCGCTGGCTCCCGTGAAGGCCAGCACCACCGGCAGTTTTCCGGAGCCCGTGCTCATGCCGGTTTCTCGCCGAGGTAAAGCGTGGCAATGCCAAAGGTCAGCGGGATATAACGTGTCCGCTCGAGACCGGCCGCAGTCAGCCGGCCAGTCAGCGCTTCATAAGCCGGAAACTCTCCGACGCTTTGCGGAAGGTACTCGTAGGCCGCACTGTTGTTGCGGGCGAGCCACTGGCCGAGCCGGGGCAGGACGTTCCGGAAGTACCAGCCATAAAGCGCCTTGACCGGCTGCCGCCGTGGCGTCGAGAACTCCAGAATCGCCACCGTTCCGCCCGGCGCACAGACCCGCGTCATCTCCCGCAGCCCGCGGTCGGTGTCGGCGACGTTGCGCAGGCCAAACGCGGCCGAAACGATCTGGAACCGGCTGTCTTCAAACGGCAAGGCCTGCGTGTCGGCTTGCAGAAACTCGACACGGCTTTTGCGGCGCTGCTTTTTCTGTTCGCCAACCGCCAGCATTTCGGGACAGAAATCGGCGGCGATCACGGGCACTCGCTTGCGGCTGGCTTTCTCCCACGCAAAAGCCAGGTCGCCCGTCCCGCTGCAACAGTCCAGAATCGGCCGATCTCCCCCCGGCCGGACGATCCGCACGGTCCGCCAGCGCCAATAGCGGTCGACCTGCATCGACAGCAGATGATTCATGCGGTCGTAAGCCGGCGCGATCTCGCCGAACATCCGCCGCACTTTGTCGTCTGATTTGTCGATCGTCAGGGACATGTTCCTGAACCGGCATTTCGGTACTGAGCCGACGGCGCTAGCCGCGGGTGAACTGGGCTGTCGGCACTAGCCGCGGGTGAACGGTTGTCTATCCCGAGAACTCCGGAACCCGCGGCTAGCGCCGTCGGCTCAGTGACGCCCCCGCGAACCCCCAATCCGCCAGTAGACTACCCGCAAGCCGCGGCGGCCAGACTTGCGGTTTTCATCGCCTGTGCCGCTTAGTCGCATCCCGAGGTGCCGGATTTGGACCCCCCCAGCCAGCAGTTTTCCGTCGCTTTCCTGCCCGCCGCAATCCGCCCCGGCACGATTGAAGGCTGCGATGTGGTCGTGACCGATGTCCTGCGGGCTTCCACCACGATCATCGCGGCATTGGCCAACGGGGCAACCGCCGTCGTCCCGACCCCGGACATACCGGCCGGCATCGAACTGAAACAGCGGCTCGGCCACAACACCCTGCTTGGCGGCGAACGCAAAGGCGTCATCATCCCCGGCTACGATCACGGCAACTCGCCCCGCGAGTTCACCTCCGAGGTCGTCCGCGGCAAAACGCTTGTCCTCTGCACCACCAACGGCACGGTGGCGATGGAATCAGCTCGCGGAGCGAACCGGATCCTGATCGGTGCGTTCGTCAATCTCAACGCCGTAGCCGAACAGCTTCGAACGAGCGATCGCGCAACCGTGATCTGCTCCGGTACCGACCGGATGGTGACCAGCGAAGACATCCTCTTCGCCGGTGCCCTCGCCGCCGCCCTCGGCCATACCACCGGCTCCCCCACTCTCGATGATGCGGCCCGCATCGCGCGCGTCTGGTGGGAGACCATCTCCACGCAGATCAACTCCGGTACCACCACGCTCGAACACCAGTTCCGCATCTCCCACGGCGGCCGCAACCTGGTCAAACTCGGCTACGACGAAGACATCCGCTTCTGCGCGACCAGCGATCTTCTGCCCGTCGTGCCCCGCCTCGACGAACCGACGTGGTCGATCCGCCTCGACTAACAAAGATCTTCTCCCATGGTGACCAGGCTCCTGCCTGGTCCATCGGACCAACGGACACGGGTCGATGTGGCAAGTCCGGCCAGAAGTTCCACGACCAGGCGGGAGCCTGGTCACCACGGCCGGTCCTTCCGACGTTTCAAGCCTTGGTCAGGGCCGGTAGGATGTTTGATTCGCCGAACCCCCGCTCACCCCAGGACTCCGCGGCAACACAGCCGCGTCCCACCCGCCGATGAACATGGAATCGATCGTCTCGCTCTGCAAACGCCGCGGGTTCATCTTTCAGGCGAGCGAAATCTATGGCGGGCTGAACGGGTTCTGGGACTACGGGCCGCTGGGAGTTGAACTGAAGCGGAACGTCAAGGAAGCCTGGTGGCAGGACATGGTCCAGCGACACGATGACCTGGGGACGCTGCCGGGCGCGCCGACGCCGTTCAGCATGACCGGGCTCGATTCCACCATCATCCAGCATCCCCAGGTCTGGAAGTGCAGCGGGCACTATGACCTGTTCCACGATTTCATGGTCGACTGCCGGGAGTCGCAGAAGCGTTACCGCCACGACCAGATCGTGGGACGCTGGGCCAGCAACCGCGGTAAACGGGTCTTTGTGACCGCTCAAGCCGGTGAAGAAGCCCAAGCCGCGATGGAGCGGCAGGCGATGAAGTTCTTCAATCTGCGGGCAAAAAGCCTCGACGAACTTGCCTGGGAAACGCCGGCCGCCAGCCTGACGACAATGGCCAGCTTTGAGGAGGTGCTCGGCCCGGACGCGAAGACCCTGGGCACGCTGACCGAGCCGCGCGAATTCAACCTGATGTTCCCCACCACGGTGGGCGCGCTTTCGGGCGAAGAGGGGCGGGCCTTCCTCCGTCCCGAAACGGCCCAGGGAATTTTTGTCAACTTCAAGAACGTGATCGACAGCACGCGCTACCGGCTGCCTCTGGGGATCGCCCAGATCGGCAAGAGCTTTCGCAACGAGATCACGCCGCGAAATTTCACCTTTCGCTCGCGCGAGTTCGAGCAGATGGAGATCGAGTTTTTTTGCCATCCGAACGAGTCGGCCGGCTGGTACCGCTACTGGCGCGACCGGCGGATGCAGTGGTATCGCGACCTCGGCATCCGCGGCGAGCGATTGCGGCTCCGCGAACACGAGCCGGAAGAGCTCTCGCACTACTCCACCGGCACGGCCGATATCGAGTACGCCTTTCCGTTCCTGGCCGAAGGAGAGTTCGGCGAGCTGGAAGGGATCGCGCACCGGGGAGACTTCGATCTGCGCAGCCACATGGAGGGCAAACTCGATGAGAAGTCCCGCCCGCTCCAGGTTCAGCTCGGCCCGGACGGCAAGCCGAAATGGCGCGGCAGCGGCAAGGATCTTTCCTATCGCGACGACCTGACCAACGAGCGTTACCTCCCGCATGTGATCGAGCCATCGGCCGGGGCGGATCGGGGCACGCTGGCCTTCATCTGCGAAGCGTGGCACGAAGACCAGGCTCCGGACGAAGACGGCAAAATGCAGATCCGGACCGTGCTGCGGTTTCACCCGCGGCTGGCGCCGGTCAAAGCCGCGGTTTTTCCGCTGGTCAAAAAAGACGGCATGCCCGAAATGGCCCGCGAGATCTACCTTGCGCTCAAACGCGAGTTCAATGTCTTCTACGACGAGAAAGCCGCGGTCGGCCGCCGCTACCGCCGCCAGGACGAAATCGGAACGCCCTACTGCATCACGGTCGACGGCCAGTCGCTCCAGGACGGCACAGTCACGATTCGCGACCGCGACACGCTGGAACAGGTCCGGATCAAGGCCGCGGATTGCGTCGAGACGGTGCGCAAGCGGGTCAACGGGTGATTGAACCCGGTGATCTCGGTCCATGGCTTCACCCGGACCAAAGAGACGGCTTCGTTCTTCGTCCCGGAGGGACGGTGGAGTGTAGCCATGGGTGGAACGGAGGTCCGGCTTTGTGGACCGGAGTGGAACCCGTGGAACCCGTTGTCCAGAAAGTTCTTCCGCCCCGAAGCGGGCGGTGGAGTCTCCCACAAGGACTGGGTCCGGAACGACAACTCCGTCGGCCCTCCGGGACGAAAAACCAGACAACACCCGTCATCCACGGGTTCCGCGATGCCCAGAGCCGCATCGCTACACCCGTGGCTACATTCCGGCGCACCCTCCGGGGCGAAGAGCCGTCAAAAGCCCGGAAAGCGTCGGCGGCGGGATTACGGATGGAGGCCGGAGCCTTTGGACATTGCGTTCCACGGCGGGAGCCGTGGAACGAGTACGGGCTGTGCTTTCCGCCCGACTTCACTCGTCCGGGCCGGCGTTGGACATCAGTTTGGCGCGGCGGCCGATCATCCAGGTGATCCCGGCGGCACCGGCAAGCGCCGGCAGCGCCGGCCACCAGTCGAGCAGACTTTGGGGCCGGCTCCACGATCCTGTTCGTTCGGCTGAAACGTTCTGGATGAAGTCCTCATTCATCAGCTGGCCATGCAGCTCGACGCGGTGCAACAACAGGTCGGGCTCAACAATTCCCGAGGTCAGCTGGGTCTGACACCAGTCGCCAGCGCGCGATTTTGAGCGAACCAGGCCTGTCGTTGCGTCTTTGGTCCACGGCAATTCATAAGGACCGACCACCCGGTCGAACTCAGGATGCTGGAGATAAATGACATGATCAAAGTCCTCCTCGTCGTGGACTTCGCCGTCGTGGATATGAACAGTCGGGAAAAAGAGCTGGTCCGGCCAGCGTGTTGCAAACTCAAACGCCATCGGATGGGCTTTGGCCTTGAGCGCCTTGAGCTGAAAGACAGCAAAGCCGTAGTCGGCGTAATCCGGAATCAGGTCCCAGGTTGAACGGGGAATGACAAACTGCGGATCGAGGCGGCTGAAGTCCGCGACGGTCGGAACAAACGAGGCGACATAATCGCCGACTTGGTGAACTTCCAGGGCCCGGCCCGGGGCCATGGCTGAAACTTTGTCACCGGCAAACCACTCAGCCGGCGGAGGAGGCTGCGGAAACGCCCGGTCGAGGTCGACGAAAAAGTCCTCGTACTTCTCCAGCGAGACAAACCGGACTGAGTCTTCCCGCGCCGGCAACGCCACCGGCAGCGGCAAGATCATGGCATTTGGAACGGCGGACTCGTACTCCATCTGATAGACCAGCCACTGCCGCCCCTGGCCCGACACGCGGGCAAACAGCTGGGTGCCGGAAACGGAGAGGACGGGTTGGGCGAAACAGCACATGGGTGGAAGGTCCCGATTACGAAATGGACGGTTTCTGGTGGGACGCCTCCAGGCTGGCGAAGGTTCCGGGATTCTGGGGACAGTTTCTGGACCGACAAAGCGGAGCTTTGTCACCACGTCAGCGCTGCGACAGGCTGTTCTGAATCAGGGTGGCAACGTCCAGGCCCGCCGTTGGCGGAGGCAGAGGCTGTCCATCCCGCGCGAAATCGGCAAGCGTTTCTTCCACGATCTCGCAGAGCTCCGAGAAAACGGCCCGCTCATCGTCCCCATGACAACCGCCGTAGAACAGCCCCGGGCAGCTGCCGACATAACAGTTGTCCTCAACTGACCATTCGACGATTTTGAAATAGTTCCTCGCGTCTGTCATTTTCGGGAGTCCTTGATGGCCTTGCGGACCGCTCGTTCCTGATAGGGCCTGGCATCGTCACCGCGTTGGCCGCTCAACGTTACACGTTTGCGCATGTTGGGGTGCTTGTAGTTGCGATGGCTGCCCTTGCCGCCCCGGTCCTGAAAACCGGCCTGCTCCAAATCGGCGATCAGTTCTCGTATTTTTCGCGGCATGCCGACGAGGAAAACCACAATCGGAAAGCAAGCAAGTCCAATTCTGGACTAATTGTACCAAACGGAATTGAGGCAGTCGAAATCTCCTGGCAGTTCGGAACGCAGATGGCCTTGGGTTGACTGACAAAGCGGAGCTATGTCACCACGTCAGGCCAAGATGCCCTGGACCACTTCGCCGGACACGTCGGTCAGGCGGAAGTCGCGGCCCTGGTGGCGGCGGGTGAGACGAGTGTGGTCAATGCCGAACAGGTGCAGGATCGTGGCGTGCAGGTCGTGCACGGAAACCGGGTTGTCGACTGCGCGATAGCCCAGTTCGTCGGTCGCGCCCCAGGTGGTTCCGCCGCGGATTCCGCCGCCGGCCAGCCAGACCGAGAACGAGCTGATGTGATGATCGCGGCCGCTCCCCTGCCCCATCGGCGTGCGGCCAAACTCGCCGCCCCAAAGCACGAGCGTATCGTCGAGCAGCCCGCGCTGCTTGAGGTCGCGAACGAGCGCCGCGCCGGCCCGGTCAACGTCGCCCGCTGCCACCGGCATGTCCTTTTCAATGTTGCCGTGATGATCCCAGGCGCGATGATAAAGCTGGATCATTCGCACCCCGCGTTCGGCCATCCGCCGTGCGAGCAGGCAATTGGACGCAAAGCTCCCGTCACCCGGCTTGGTCACGCCGTAGGAAGCCAGCGTCTCCGCCGACTCGTCGGAAAAATCGGTCAGCTCGGGGACAGACAGCTGCATCCGCGCCGCCATCTCGTACTGCGAGATCCGGGTCTCCAGTTCGGGATCGGTTTGCCCCTGTTCGCTCAACCGGTTCATCCGGTTGATTTCGTCGATCACCTGCCGCTGGGTGCTCTGGCAGACTCCTTCGGGATTGCCAACGTAATGAACGGCCGCGCCGCGGGACTGGAACTGGACCCCCTGGAAACGGCTGGGAAGAAATCCAGCCGACCACTGGCGGGCACTGACCGGCTGGGCCCCCCCGCAGTTGCTGGTCGAGGTCAGCACGATGAAGCCGGGCAGGTTTTCGGTCTCTGAACCGAGTCCGTAGAGCAGCCACGACCCCATGCTCGGCCGGCCCTTGATGATCGAGCCCGAGTTCATGAAAGCGTGGGCCGGATCGTGATTGATCTGCTCGGTGTGCATCGAGCGGATGATGCAAATGTCGTCGGCGATCGCGGCGGTCTCGGGGAACAGCGAACTGACTTCCTGACCCGACTCGCCGTGTTTGCTGAACTTCGTGAACGAGCCGCGGGCGACGAGCCGGGTGTTCTGGAGTTGGGCCAGTTGCTGGCCGGCCGTAAACGAAGCCGGAAAATCCTGGCCGTTGAGTTCGTCGAGCCTGGGCTTGGGATCAAGGCTCTCAAACTGCGACGGCCCGCCCGCCATGCAAAGATGAATGATCCGCTTCACCTTCGGCGGATGATGCAACTCGCGCACCGCCCCGGTGGTCGATCTGTCATCGCCGGTTCCGACGTGGTGACAAAGCTCCCGCTTTGTCAGTCCCGTCAACCGCCCACCACTCGCCCCAACCGCCCGTCCCTCCAGCAACGCCAGTGCCAATCCACCCAACGACAAACCCGACCGCCAGAGAAAGGTCCGCCGCTGGAGATCGCGATGCCAGGCGTTGTCCCGGTTTTGACTCATGCCCCTCATGATAACCCAGCCCAGACTCGTCTGACTCGTCTGACTCGTTCCAGGGCTCTGCCCTGGAACGCACTGCTTGAGGGGCTCCGCCTCGACTGTCAGGCAGGGGGAGCAGGCAGAGCCTGCAAGACAGCGCGTGCCAGGGCAGAGCCCCGGCACGAGTCAACGAGTCGATCGCCAGCGGACTGCCAACCGGAAATCAGGGACCCTTGTCGATCGGGGCACTGTGAGTCTTCTGGCGCAGATACTTATGGCAGCGCACGCAGTTCAGACAGACTTCAAACCAGGCCAGCGTCGCACCGTCGATGTTCCCTGCCTTGGCCGCTTCCTGCAGCCGCTGGGTGCTGCCCCGGAACTCGCTGCTCATCGACAGGTACTCCGGGGCCTGGATCACATTCCAGGCACTTTCCATGCTGAATAGCGTCAGCCGCTCGGCATTCGTCCGGATGATGTCGTAGTTCTCAAGGGCCAGCCCCTCGACAATCGCCTTGGCGTGGTCGAGCTTCGCCTGCATGAAAGGCCGATTGGATTGCTGGACGGGTTCCGGTTCCTGACGGACCAGACACCATGCCGCGCCCCCCGAACCCAGAATGGCCATCGCCATGATCACAAGCCGCCGTACCATCAGACTGCCCTCCAGAAGGTCTCAACACCAGTATCCGACGCAAGCGTCTGCTGAACGAATGGCGTGCCAGGAGTCCAAACCCGGGATTTTGCCCTTGGGCAGTCCGAATCCTGACTACCCGCGCGAACCCCGCCCGCGCAGTGTGCGATTTAAACCACCGTAACGCACACGGAGGGGCCAGGGAACCACGCGGCAGGCCATTGACGGAACAAAGGCCTGCCGGGGCTTCCCGCTCCACTGACAAGGCCGCGGTCAGCTCTCCAGCCGGTCGAGCCGCGCGGTCAGGTCGGCTACCAGCCGCTCCAGATCCGCCAAACGCAGGGCGAGCCCGGTGTCGGGTCGTGCGACCGAGGTCCGGTCTGATGGCCCGTCACTATTCCCCCTGTCGTCCTCTCCGGACCCATGGCCTTCGGCCGCCAGCTGGTTGCGGACCTTTTGCAGCTCCTCGGGGCCGTACAGATTGTGCGAGACGACTTGTCCGCGTCCGGCCGGAGTCAACTCCAGCATCAGCCCGCGTGCGACCAGTCCATCGACCAGCTGTTTCATCCGGCCGAGGTCGTCGATCGGCTCCATCCGGCTGGCCCGCTGCCGGAGTTCACCCAGCGTCTGGTGCCCGCGCAAGAGCAACTCGGTCATTACCGCGAGCTCGACCTTGTCGACACCCAGCCAGTCGTAGAGCAGGTGCTTGTACTTGATCGCACGGCCGTCGCCGTGAATCTCGACAACGACACCCAGGCCGCGAAGCTGGTCGAGAACCTGCTGGACGCGGTCGGTCTCCAGCTCCATCAGCGGACTGCGGTTCGATTTTTGATTGGACCCGCTGGTGATGGAATTGACCGTCATCGGATAGACGTCGGGCGTGGTCTTGGCTTTTTCGACCAGCACGCCGGCGACGCGCCGCTGTTCACGGGTCAACGGCTGCCAACGCGGGGGGGCCGAACCGGTTTCGGGCTGGTTCATGACTATGGGTCCGGAAATCGGATTTGGGGGCGGGCACGGCAACCGTCGCCGCCAGCCCGCAATGTAGTGCCGCAGCCGATTGCCCGGAACCTCTTGTCGTTGTGGTCGTTCGGACGGAGCGAATTTCACGGCTCGCGAACAGCAACTTCAACCACGGCGGCGCCACCGGAGTCTCTTTTCCGGCTCCCTCCCACACCGCGGCTTTGAGCGGTGCGGGGAGCAGCACCAGAATCCTTTTCCGGCTCCCTCCCACGCCGCTGCTTTAAGCGGTGCGGGGAAGGCGGTGGGAGGGGGTGACCGCGCAACCGAATACGTGATGACGTGCATCCCCGTGTCGCCCCGCGGAGGCAACTCCCCAAAAAAGGCCGCGGGCGATAAACTTCGCCGTTTTCCCGAATCAAAAGTCCGGCCCGATCCGTCCGCTCGGCCTGAACTGAATCAGGCCGCCCACCCCTCTCCCACCGCCATGAACAAAATCAAGGTTGCCAACCCCGTCGTCGAGCTCGACGGCGACGAGATGACCCGCATCATCTGGGCCTTCATCAAGCAGAAGCTGATTCTGCCCTACCTCGACCTCGACATCCGCTACTTCGACCTCGGGATGGAATACCGCGACCAGACCAGTGATCAGGTCACAGTCGACGCGGCCGAGGCGATCAAGCAGTTCAACGTCGGCATCAAATGCGCGACGATCACGCCCGACGAGGCCCGGGTCAAGGAATTCAACCTCAAGCAGATGTGGAGGTCCCCCAACGGGACGATCCGCAACATCCTCGACGGGACCGTTTTCCGCGAGCCGATCATCATGCGGAACGTGCCGCGGCTGGTACCTGGCTGGACCAAGCCGATCTGCATCGGCCGCCATGCCTTCGGCGACCAGTACCGGGCGACCGATTTCGTGGTCCCGGGCAAGGGTAAGCTGCGGATTTCGTTCGAGGGCGAGGACGGCAAGAAGATCGAGCACGAGGTCTACAGTTTCCAGGGCGGCGGCGTCGCTCTCGCGATGTACAACACCGACGAGTCGATCCGGGGCTTCGCAAAATCGTGCTTCAGCATGGCCCTGCAGAAGAAGTGGCCGCTTTACTTTTCGTCCAAGAACACGATTCTCAAAAAGTACGACGGCCGTTTCAAGGACATCTTTGAGGAAACCTACCAGTCCGAGTTCAAGCCCCGGATGGACGCGGCCGGGCTGACCTACGAGCACCGCCTGATCGACGACATGGTCGCGGCCTGCCTCAAGTGGGAAGGGGCTTTCGTCTGGGCCTGCAAGAACTACGACGGCGACGTCCAGTCGGACACCGTGGCCCAGGGCTTCGGCTCGCTGGGCTTGATGACATCGGTCCTCGTCACACCCGATGGCAAAACGATGGAAGCCGAGGCCGCCCACGGCACCGTCACCCGACACTACCGGATGCACCAGCAGGGCAAGCCGACCTCGACCAATCCGATCGCGTCGATCTTCGCCTGGACGCGCGGCCTCGCCCACCGCGGGCGGCTCGACGGCAACGCCGACCTCGTTCGCTTCTGCGAGACGCTGGAAAAAGTCTGCATCGACACGGTCGAAGCCGGCCAGATGACCAAAGACCTCGCCGCCTGCGTCCACGGCGACAACGTCCAGCCCCAGCACTATCTCAACACCGAAGATTTTCTGGAAGCGATCAACACGGGGCTAAAAAAGTCACTGGCCTGAAGCGCGCTGCCATTTCGTTCGCGTATAGGCAATATGAAAACCGTTGCGCTGGGCGTTGCGTTGGGAGGGGGTGCCGGGCTGGGCGCACATCATGGCGAGCTGGCAGCCGGCGTCGGCGGCGTGCTTGAGTCGCGCGGCGAGGAGGGCGGACTGGACTCCTTGGCCGCGGGCTGAAGGAATCGTGCTGGCCCCGGCGAGGATGCAGATGCCGTCGCCGAGAAAGAGGCTCCCCGTCGCGACCGGCTGGCCGTTGAGAAAGGCGGTCATGGCTACCTGCCCCACCGTGCTTGCCGACACGGCGCCGAAATTGCGAAGGAAGGAGTCCGTTGCCGGATCGGCGTTCCAGCCCGCGGCACAGAGGGCCGCCCAGACGTCGCTCTCTTCCGGCCCGGCCCGCCGCACTTCGATGGAAGGCCCAGAGAGGGGGTCAGACCCCTGCTTCAAATCTTCAAGGGAGCGGTAGAGCACGCTGGTCCACTCGAAGGGCCGGTAGCCCCGGTCCGGCAGCGAAGCCAGAAATTCCATCGGGGCCAGCGGAGAGACTTCGTGGAAGACCGGAGAGTTTCGCTCTTCAAAGAACTGTTCCAGCTCCCGCCATTCGCCCGCGGTTGGAACGGATTGCAGGCCGAGGCCAAACGTCTGGTTGAGCGGCGAGTCGGCTCCATCAAACATGGCCCGCACTCCGGCCACCCCGAACCAGCCGGCACCCCGTGCGGGATCGACCCGCTGACGGGCTTCGACAAAGCGCGAGCTGGCAAGTCCCTCGGTGTCCTCGAGCCTGCGGGCCAGTTCCAAATCGACAATTAGCGAGCCGTTGTGGAGTGATTCGTGCATGGGGGGTCCCCGGATTATGGGAGCGCAACGGCGCCACGGTTTGGCTGAGGGCGAAACCTTCGTCCGGCAGACAGAATACAGCCGCCGCGGGTTCACAGGCGGACTGACCGAATGACAAAACGGGTTGAAGGGGATTTGCGGTCCACCCCTGTCAATCCGTTGTCGTTGAACCAACCCGATTCAATCTGGAAGCTCCAGCTGGCGGAAAGATTGGGGACGGAAGCCGGGTTCCGCGCGCTTGGGTGCTTTTGGAGTCGGGTGCAAACCGGTTGCCGAAACACGGGCCGGTGTTGTCCGAGCCGCGGCCCCCTCACCCCCCACCCCCTCACCCCCGACGGTTCCGCAAACACCGTAACCGTCGGGGGAGAGGGGAGCAAGAATCAAGAATGTCGTACGGCCGGCCGCTTGATCATCGCAACTGTCACTCGTCGATTGCGCCCGTGCAGCGTCAGCTGGATCTCCCATGATCAAAAAGGTTCCCGGCAGCCGGCTGCAGAAGCTGTTGCAGCAGAAAAGCGGGCCGGCACCGGTCGCGGCGGCGGCGTGGATCGAGTCGTGGGCCGGCTATCTGCGGAGCGAATGCCATCTCGCCGACAACACGGTTGCCGCTTATGGGCGCGATCTGCGGCGGTTTTCGCACTGGCTGGGCAAGCGGAATGTCGCGGCGCTGAAAGTCTCCGGGCTCTCGGACTTCGTGGGGGTTCTGCGCGATGATGGGCTGGCTCCGTCGTCGGTGGCGCGGTGTCTGGTCGCGCTGAAGATGTTCTTCCGCTACCTGCAGCTGGAAGGGGTCCTGCTCGATAACAAGGCGGAACTTCTCGGTAGCCAGAAGCTCTGGCAGCGGGTCCCCGAAGTCCTCGCACCCGACGCGATCGATGACCTGCTGCGGGCACCCGGCCGGCTCGACCGGTTGGCGGTCCGTGACCGGGCGCTGCTTGAAACGCTCTACGCGACTGGCTGCCGGGCGAGCGAAGTCTCGAATCT
>JANOFL010000178.1:0-6367 GCA_031405895.1 Planctomycetota bacterium | reverse complement strand
GGCCGCCTTCCGCGCCGCTATCGGCGGGCGCCGTACAACCTGCGTCCCTCAAAACCCCCCCCCGCGCGGCAGCCGCGCCCTGCCGCGGCGCCACCGCCGACACTGGCTCCCGGCGTTGCTGTGCGATGTAACATGTTACGGGCACGGGTCGCCCTTGACCGTTTGAGTTGGACCAATCCTCGTATCCGTTCCGCATGGATCACCTGCTCGACCAGCTCGACCAACTTCCTGCCTGGATCGCGAGTCAGGCTGAGCAGGCGTTTCGCGCGGCTCAGGTCCGGCGCTGGGTCTTCGCCGGCCGGGCCCTGTCGACCGTCGACATGACGGACTTGCCGGCCGCATTTCGCGCGCGGCTCGCCGGCCGCTTCGACCTCTGGACCACCACGGTTGCCCGGCACGAAAAAAGCGACGACGGGACCGAAAAGCTGCTGCTCCAGCTCGCCGATGGCGGCCGGATCGAATGCGTCCTGCTCCGCGATGGTGAGCGACGAACCATTTGTGTGAGCAGCCAGGTCGGCTGCGCGATGGGCTGTGTTTTCTGCGCCAGCGGCCTGGTTGGCGTCGAGCGGAGCCTGACCACCGGCGAAATCATCGAGCAGATGTTGCGGCTGCAGCGGCTGTTGCCGGTGGAAGAACGGCTCAGTCACATCGTGATGATGGGGATGGGCGAGCCGCTGGCGAATCTCGACCGGGTGCTGGCCGCGTTGCAGGTGGCGTCCAGCCCGGCTGGGCTGGGCATCAGCGCCCGGCGGATCACGATCTCAACGGTCGGGCTGCCCCCCGCGATTCGCCGGATGGCTGATGAAGACTGCCGTTACAACCTCGCCATCAGCCTGCATGCCCCGGACGACGAGCTGCGCAACCAGCTGGTCCCCGTGAATGCCAAAACGGGCGTCGCAACGATTATCGAGGCGGCCGACTACTACTTCGCAAAAACCGGACGGAAGCTGACGTTTGAGTATGTCCTGTTGGCCGGGATCAACGATAGCGCGAAGGACGCCCGGGCCCTCGCCAAACTGCTGTCTGGCCGGATCGCGCTGCTGAACGTGATTCCTTACAACCCGGTCCGGGGCCTGCCGTGGCAGACCCCTTCCGCGGCGGCCGTGCGGGACTTCCGCGAGATTGTTGAAGCCGCCGGCATCGTGATCCAGATTCGCGAACGCAAGGGCGACGACATCAATGCGGCTTGTGGGCAGCTTCGCCGGGAAGACGCCGAGTCCCGGGCTTTGTCTGAAGACGCCCCCGCCGTTTGACCCCGGCGCGGAACCGCCCTCGCTGCGAGGGGTTTAAGACTGGTGGGGACCTGGGTTGATCGCCGAAGACCAGGCGGGTGCCCGGTCACCACAGGAAGACTAGTGCCACGTCACAGGCCGGTTTTAGGGTGAGCCGACGGCGCTAGCCGCGGGCTTTTCGAGGAACCCGGACGCTAGCGCGTCCCGGCTCACCAAGACCAACCTAAAACCCAGCGTTGACGAAGCACCAGGCGGGTGCCTGGTCACCATGGCAGCGGCAGGCAGTCCAGAACCCGCGCGAACCAGGGGGCGTGGTACGATTTCCGTAGCCACCCATACTCCCGCGATGGCTCCTGGAACCCGCCCGTTGTCCGCCAGCGACAGTCCCGAAGCCACTTCCGGCAGTTATCTGCTGACCGATCCCGACGTGCGGCTGATGCTCGAAGTCCGCGACGGTTCGGCGAGCGCGTTTGAACAGCTGGTGCGTCGCTACCAGCGGCGGATCGTGGCCTTCCTGACCCAGATGACCACTGCCGATGTGGCGGAAGATCTCGCTCAGGAGGTCTTCATGCGAGTTTATCGGGCCCGTGGCAGTTACCGGCCGGGGGCCCGTTTTTCCACCTGGCTTTACACGATTGCCCATAATGTCGCGAGCAACAGCAATCGCCGCCAGGGCCGCCGGCGCGAAGTCCAGCCCGCGGCCAGCTCCAGCGACTCCCAGGCCACCTGGACGCTCGACGCCCTCGCCCAGGCGCCAAGCGGCCAGATGCCGGTCCGCCAGCTGGACAAGGTCGAACTGTCCGAAGTAGTGGCCCTCGCCATGCAGACGCTCAACGAACGCCAGCGGATGGCCGTTTACCTGAGCAAATTTGAAGGGATGGGATACCAGGAAATCGCCGATGCCATGCAGTTGAGCACCAAAGCAGTCAAGTCGCTTCTGTCACGCGCCCGGGCCAACCTCCGCGATGTTTTACAGCCCTATCTGGAAGCTGGCTTGCGCCCCTCGGTCAATCCCGCCGCCATCCCCGCCGATGACTGAAACCTGCGCCTGACGCAACGTCACACGGACCCATCATGTCCAGCAAAGAATCCGACCCTGCCCTGCCGACGGATGACGATCTGGTCGCTTACCTCGATGGCGAACTGGAGCCGGCAGAGGCACAGACCATCGAGGCGCGGCTGTCGACAGATCCGCGGGTCCGCGGCCGGCTGACCGAACTGGAACGGACCTGGGACCTGCTCGAGACGCTGCCCCAGGGCGCGCCAACCGATGTCTTCACCCGCAGTACGATCGAGCTGGTGCTCGGCGACGTCGGACGGGAAAAGGGAATTCGCCGGCGTCGGCAGCGGAGAAGGCTGTTCGCCGCAGCAGGTCTCGTGGCGGTTCCCTTGCTGCTGGGCACAATCAGTTTCTGGTTGATCCGGCAGGCCCAGTTCCTGCCGCTGGCCGAACTGGAACGCGATCTCGACGTGATCCGGAATGTCGACACCTACACCCGGATTCCAGGGATTGGTTTTCTGGAACAGCTCGACCAGTCGGGCCTGTTCGCAATGGAAGGAGCAGCCAATGCCAACCAGGAATGATGGCCGGCCGCGATATCTGCTCGCGGCCATTGCTGTTGTCGCCGTCGTGCTGGGTACCGCGGCGGCGCGGCGCGACAGCACGGCGAAAAACGTGCCTGTCGGAACCGCCGATCCGTTTGGAGAGCAGCAAGTGGCGAGCAATCGCGCCACCCTCGCCTCGCTTGACAGCCGCGAACTGGCCGAGCTGCGGACCAGGAAGGCCCGCTTCGACCGGTTGCCCCCCAGCGAACAGGACCGGCTCCGCGACCTGCACGCGGCCCTCGTGACGCATCCGCGGAGCGATGCCCTGCAATGTGTCATGCATCGCTACGTCGAATGGCTGAAAACTCTGGACCAGGACGTCGTGGCCCGGTTGAGCGACCTGCCGGCGGACCAGCGGCTGGTGGAAATCCGGAGCGTCCGTTGTGAAGGCGAGCGGATTGTGGTGCGTTCCGGACCTTCGCGCGAGGAACTGTTGCGTTTTTTCAAGGGAAACCTCACTCCCGCCGAGCAGGCTGAACTCGACCGGTATCCTTCCGAGGAACGAACCCGGCTGCTGATGCGTCGGTATATTCGTTTCCAGCAGGAACGAGCTGGCAATTCGCGGCGATCAGGCGGGTCGAACTGATCTGACTGTTCTGTTCGGCCGCGATTGTCCGAACGTCTACAATGGCAGCAGAGCTGGGGATGGACCCCGGCCGGTCAGGCTGGACAGGCAAACCCGGACCAACGATTGCTTATGGCGACGGATACGGCCTCACCGGTCGCCCAGCCCTCGCGGCTGGACCAGTACATTGCCCGCGAACTGGAACAGACCAGCGGTCGGCTGCGAACCGCTGAAATCACTTCGGCCATACTCGCGGCACTCGCCTGGGTCATGGCCGGGACGTTGTTGCTCGTCCTGGTGGACACCTGGCTCGTGCCGTTGTCGAGCCTCGGGCGGCTGGCCGGCCTGGTTTTGCTTGCCGGCGGCGCAATCGCGATCCTGCTCTGGGGTGCCTTGCCGCCACTCCTGCGACGGATCAATCCGCTTTACGTCGCCCGGATGATCGAGCGTTCGGGATCCGAGTTTCACAACAGCCTGCTGACCTGGCTCTTTGTCCGCTCTCAGCCCGAACGGGCCCGCGCTGCGGTGGCCGGCGCTGTCGCCAGCCATGCGGCGAACAACCTGTCGGCACTGGAAGAGGACCGCCGGGTCGATTTCAGCCGCACAATCCGGCTGGGCATGGTCGTGGCTGGCCTGCTCGCGATCCTCGTCGCCTACCTCCTGCTCTCGCCGCGCAACCCCTGGATCTCGCTCGGCCGGATTCTGGCTCCCGGAGCGGGGCTCGCACCGGCGTCCGCCGTTACCGTCTCCGACGTCAGTCCTCGTGACACCACACTGTTCTACGGCGAGCGGTTAAAGGTCACGGCGAAAGTCTACGGCAAACACAGTCCCGACGACGTCCGGATTGTCTATTCTTCGGTCGACGGACAGTTGCGACAGCTGCAAGTCGCGATGGTGCCGGTCGAAAGCGGTGGCTACAGCGGCGACGTCTCCGGCGGCGCGGACGGCATCCAGGGCGATCTTGTCTATCACGTCGAAGCCGGCGATGGCCGCTCTCCCGAATACCGGGTCACGGTTCGCCCCAGCCCGACCATTACGGTCAACACCGTTTCGATCCTGCCACCCGCTTACACCCGGCTGCCCGAAAGCCAGCAGCAGGGACGCGGCGACATCAGGGCTCCGGAAGGCTCCCGCGTCCGGATCACTGCCACCGCCAACCAGCCGGTCAAGATCGCCTGGATCGAGCTGGTGACGGCACCCCAGGCCGGTGCCGCCAGCGCGATGGCCGGGAACATCACGGTCACCCAGACGATCAACATGTTGGTGGATCATCCGGCCGAGGGCGAACCGCGCACCGCGCGGGGCGAATTCCTGCTGCTGCTCAACGCCAACCGGACCGGGCAGGACTTTACCCACTACCGCCTCCGTTTCCGGACCAGCGACGACCAGCGGAACGAAATCGCCAGCCTTCATCCGGTCCAGATCATTCCAGACGCCGCGCCCGAAGTCCGGATTGTCCGGCCAGAAGACGAAAAGGTCAGCGTGCCCGTCAACGGTGCCCTGCCTGTCGAAGTCCATGCCGCCGACCTCGACTACGAAATCAGCTCGGTCCAGCTTGTGCTCGACCATCGCGGCTCGCGGCTCCACGACCAGCAGCTGGAACTGCCCCAGGACCGAAGCAACCAGCAGGTCACCAGCCGCTGGCAGATCAGGCCCGCGGAACTGCGCCTCAAGCCCGGCGATGAAGTCGTCATGTTCGCGCGGGCCCTCGACAACCGGATGTCGCCCAACAGCTTTGCCCCCGATCCCAACGAAGCCGTCAGCAGCTCGCGAACCATCCTGATAACCGAGGCCGACCCCAACGCCGAAAAACAGGATCCAGGTGGCCAATCTGGCAACGATCAGTCGCCTGCATCCGGGCAGTCCGATCCAGTCCCACCCGATCCGTCCGATCCGTCCAAACCACCAAAAGGTTCTGAATCGTCCAATGGGTCAGCCACATCAGAACCCGGCGACCAGCAATCGGGCGACCAGCAATCGGGAGACCAGCAATCGGACGATCAGCAATCCGGCGATCAGCAGTCGGGCGACCAGCAATCCGGCGACCAGCCGGAAGAATCTGCCGGCAACGAATCCTCGACATCGGGCGGACAGGGTTCAGGATCCGCCAGCAAACAAGGCGACGCCGGCTCAGCGCAATCTGCCGCCTCCGATGGAACAGGCCAAAGTGATTCAGACGCGAACAATGCCAGCCAGAATCCCTCGGCGGGCGACCCGAGCGCCGATAGCCAAAACGACCCGGGGGGCAGCGGTCAGCCTTCCGCTCAAGACCCATCGGCCGCGAACGATGGCCAAGGCGGGGCCGGGCAGCCAGGTTCCGGCAACTCCAGCCAGTCCGTTGCCGGAAACGAAGCCGGATCGCAACCTGGTTCGGGCGACACCGACTCGACGCCCTCGCCAGGCGAAGGTTCGGCCACTCCTTCCAGCGACACAAACGAGCCCGGACAGGGCGGCAGCAGCGGCAGCCGCGACTCTTCTCTCCAGGAAGGCCAGCGCGAGTCGCTGGGCAACCAGGCGACTGATGGCGAAGTTTTCGAAGCCCTGCAGGACTACCTGAACGAAAACCCCGGCCAGGACCAACGTTCCGCCGATAGCCAGAGCCAGCAACCCAGCGGCCAGGGCGAGACCGGGACTGGCCAGCAGTCCGGAAGCCAGTCTCCCGGCAACCAGTCGCCCACCGGCCAGCCGCCAGGTGACCAATCCGCAGGGAACCAATCCGCCGGTATCCAGCCGGAAAACAACGAATCGGGAAATGATCAGCCGGGGAGCAATGAATCGGGAGAAGGCCAAACGCCCGGTAGCGAGCCAGGCGATCGTCAGCCGGGCGGCAACGAATCGGGCGGCAACGAATCGGGCAGCAACGAATCGGGCAGCAACGAATCGGGCAGCAACGAATCGGGCAGCAACGAATCGGGCAGCAACGAATCGGGCAGCAACGAATCGGGCGACAACGAATCGGGCGACA
>JANOFL010000166.1:0-17653 GCA_031405895.1 Planctomycetota bacterium | reverse complement strand
AGACTCAGGAACAGGCTGGCTTTGGTGATCAATGAAGTCTTCGCCTCGCCTTCGGGCATTGCCTGCAACTGGGCGGCGAACTTTTCTTCGTCGAGGTAGCCGACTCCGGCCCAGACCCCGTCCAGCCGGAGGACCGGCGCGATCTGAGGTCCGGTCACGGCCGGCTGGCCAGCCGGTGCCGTTTGCTGCGCGGTCCCCGGAGCGTTGAACTGGATGGCCATCATGGCCGCGACGGCCAGAGCACGGATGCGCATGACGATTCTCCAAGTCTGGTTGCTGGTGGACGGGCCGCGATTGCGAGCCGGACAATGCCCGGCTGAATGCAGTACGGTCTTCCGGGCTGAGCATCGCCGCGCGAACAGATTTCAGCGGCTGGTCTGGCCCTGCTGACGGCGAAACACCAGCTTTATCGACAGCCCCGCCATGTTGGGCGGAGTCAATTTAATGGTGTCGGCATCGATCCACTGAACGGTCTGCTCGGTGGTTTGCTGACCCAAAGTACAGGCGATGACAGCACTCTGTTGCTGGCTGTCAAAGGAGACCAGCTGCCAGGTCCCGGTCTTGAGCGAATCAATCGCGTCGGTCGTGGTCTTCGTCTCCAGTCGCCCGCCGGGTTGAAAGCTGAGCGTCATGCCGCAGTTGGTTCCGGGCGGTTCCGCACCCGTCGCATCCACCCGATTGCTGCCAGTTGAAAGCTGGATCCGGTCCGGATTGTTTTCGGCAACGCGATCCGTTCCGAGCCGCGATTCCAAGCCCGCGTCGGGATCGAGCTGCCAGACTCCGGCGAGCCGTTCGGCGTCGGGATTGCCGCAACCGGAAACCGCAAGCAACAGCACGGCCAGTGGCAGAACGTGTGGGGCGAACCGGTTTGGCATGCGATCGGGCAAGGAATCGAAACGGTTGGCGCGCGATGCTGGCACCGGCCGCCACGATGCGACTGCGCCGCGGATGTCAAACCCTGACGATTGTATCAGTTTTGCTGATCGAGGGAGATTTCCCGGCCGATAGACGAAACAGTCCGGTCCAGAAGATGACTCCGCTCGGGGGGATGATTCAACATGCGTGCGCTGATCTGTTTGAGTCTGTTGACGTCGCTCGCGGCAAGCGTCGGCTGTTGCGGTCCGATGGGCTGTGGTCCCGGTTGTGCGGCGCTGGATGGCGGCTGCCAGGACTGCGATGGCGGCTTTGGCCCTGCACCAGCTTGCGGCCCGCTGGATGCTCTCCGCCAGGCTCGGCGATCGCTGGTCTGCGGCGGCGGTTGCGGCGAAGTCTACTACGGTGAATGGACCAGTACGCCGCCCTATGCCCAGGACCCCTGTTGTGGCGACCAGTTCGCCGGCGGCGGTGTGCGCTGCGCACCCTTTTGCCGCGTGCCAGGGACGCTGCTCCACGGGTTGACCGTCGGGCTCTATGGCAAGCGATTCAGTGACGACTGCGGAACCGCGGACGATTGTGGCTGTGATGTTGGCTGGGTCGAAGGCGGTTGCGATGCGTGTGGCGAAAGCGTCATGTCGGCCGACGCTGGTGCAGGCTGGGTTGATCAAGGCATGGCCGCTCCCGCCCCGATGTCCGGCTGTGCCAACTGCGGTACCGTCAGCGCCCGGCAACCGGCCCGTTCCGGGCAGCAGGTTCAGCAATCCAGAGCCAGCTTCGTCCCGCAACGCCAGGCGACCCGGCCGGCGATGATCCAGGACGGCCGGACCATGCAGTAAACGAATAGGTCTCGATCCAAGACTTGAGATTTGAGATTTGAGATTTGAGATTTGCGGCCCCCGGTCTGGCCTCTTGCCGACCTGACGAGAGCCGCACACCGAAAGCCACGGAAACAGCCGGCGGGTCCCATGTGACGCGGACCCAGCCGGCTTTTCTGTTGAATAACCAGTCAATCAGGTCAATCGGGTCAGTCAGGTCCAACAGATCCGATAGATCAGTCAGATCGGACGGATCGCAATCATCCCGGCGGCCAGTTGAGGCGGCGTTTGCCGAGGACATGAAAGTGCAGGTGGGGGACGCTTTGTCCACCATCGCGGCCAATATTGGTCACGACGCGATAGCCCTGTTCAAGGCATTCGGTGGCCGCGATTCTGGCCGCGACCCGCAACAGGTGACCCAGCAGCGCCGCATCTTCGTCCGTTGCGCTGGCGAGACTGGTGATTTCCTTGCGCGGAATGACCAGCACATGGACCGGGGCCGCCGGCGCGATGTCGCGAAAGGCGAGGCAGTGCTCGTCCTCGTAAACGATGTCGGCCGGCAAGTCGCCGTCGATGATCCGCTTGAACAGGGTTCGCTGGTCAGCCATCTGCGGACTCGCGCCAGGCAACTGGTTGCGCCTTCGATCCATCGGAGCCCAGAAGATACGGCAACAGTTCGTCTTCGACCATCACCACGATTCCCTGCCGGACGGGGATGACGAGCGAACGGTCAGCGTTAACGAGCGCAGCCTCAAGTCCCTCGGTCGCTGTCCGGCCGCCGCGATTCTCAACATCGCCTGTAGCGATCAGCCGGTTGAACTCAACGACGGCAACGTCCGCCAGCCGGGACAGCGGCGAACCGGTCAACGGGCAACGAAGCAGTTCGACCAGATCGTGGGGCAAACTCATTCTGTCATTGGAACGCCGGGCGGGTGGATTACAAAGGGGCACGGTCCACTGCGGTCCCGGAACGCAACCAGGAAAAGTTTGACAATCCCTACCGGGCGGATAGATTGCGCGAACCTCGTTTTGATGATTCGCGTTCCGGCCTGGCTTAAGGGCTGGCAGCTGGTCGACTTCCCGCGTGTTGTCCGGGTCGGATCGTGGCAGCACTCCGGTGGACCAGTTCCAACCGCCAGTGCTTGATTTCGGGAGAGCAGTCATGGGCTGTTTGTGTTCAAGTCGGATCGTGCGGCAAGTCCGTTTTCTTTCGGTCGCGGTGTGCATGGCGGGCCTTGCCCTGGCGGCAGTCATGCCTTGCGCGGGTCAGGCAGGATCGGGGCCGCCGGCGCAGATCGAAGAACAGGAGGGTCCCGCGGAGGGCGATTTGCTTTCCAGCAGGGCGGAACGCGACCGGCGGAGTTTGCTGGAGGGTCCGAACGGAAAGCGCGACGACCATTTGACCGTAGTGCCGGGCCGGTTCCTCAATGACCGGACCGAGAAGATCATGCAACAGATGGTCGACAGAATCATTTTCGACGACACACCGTTCTCGGATGTCATCCGGGAACTTGAAGCGAGGTATGGGGTCTCGATGCTGCTGGACCGTTCCGCGACCGAGGACTCGCTCGACGAGGACACCACTGTATCTGTTGACCTCGCCGGCGTCAGTCTTGAGCGTGGGCTGTCCGAGTTGCTTTACCCCCACAATGCGACATTCATTGTGTCGGATGGGATCGTCAAGGTGATCTCGAAAGACGTGGCCGAGGACACGTATTTTTTTGAGAGACGAGTCTTCGATTGTGCCGCGCTGGCCGGAAAGTTGCCCAAACGGCTCAAGGACAGGATTCTGCGGGAAAACATGGATGCAGGAGAATCAGTCAGCCCTTCAGCAGCAGAGGCAGCGAATGACGCGCCTGCACAGCCTGGTCCAGTGTTTCCGACTGTCCTTGTCAACAACACTGAACAAGGTGCTTTGGGCGGTGACGGTGGACCTGCTGTGCCTCCAAGACCGGAGATGACCACACTGGAAGAGCTTGTTTCTGCCGTGGTTGATCCGGACGAGTGGTCTCGAACCGGCAATGGAGATGCAGAGATCTACGAATTGAATGGCCGGCTGATTGTCTTTGCCGCCGGCCCGATGGTGCGCGAAGTCCGGGACTTTCTGGAGCACCTCAAGGCCGAGTTCGGAGTTGAGGAATAAACGCTGCGGTAGCCTGCCTGTTCTGTTCGCGGCCTGAGTGATCAGTTTGCGCGACCCGGATGTTGCCCAGCGCTGTTTTTCAGAAGTCGGGATTCCAGATCACCCGCTGATTCACTGCGGGTGCCAAGCTGGTTCGTCGGGCCTTGATCCGGACATAGGGCGGAAGAAACCGGCTGCGGTGGGCGAAGCTGCCGGGTTCGGCGTTCGGGTCGCCGTGCGGTGGTTCGATCAGGTCTTCGATTACAAAGCCGGCCCGGCAGATTCCACCGACGATTGGCTCGAGGCCGTGGATGAACTCGACCGTACCCGGTTCGCGGACCAGATTGTCGCCGTGAACGGCTGGCAACGGGTCATGGCGGTCGGCCGCCTCGCGCAGAACGTAGCCGTCTGGTCCGGGACGAATCGAGGCCTGCAGGCTGGCCGGCTGTTTGTGCTGGCTGATGTAAAGTCCGCCCGGCCGGCAGACCCGGGCGACTGCGGCGAAGACCGGCGTCAGGTCGGGCACATAACAGCTGCTGACCGGATGGATCACGAAGTCAAACGAGGCGGTCTCCAGTTCCGACAGGTCGGTCATACAGGCGTTGGCCGTTCGCAGGTCGAGTCCGCGTTCAGCGGCGACCAGCCGGTCGCGCTCCAGCAGCGCGTCGCAGAAATCGACGACCGTGACTCGCGCCCCGGCGGCCGCGTAGAGCGGTCCCTGGCGGCCTCCCCCGGCGGCAAGACAAAGCACGGTTTTTCCGGCGATCGATGGCCCCAGCCAGCCCGGACCATCGACGCTCCGTAGCGGCCAGGCAAAATCTTCTTCGTTGGCGGTGAGAGTCAGCCGGTGGTTTTCTGAAGCCAGCCGCTGCCACGCCTGACGGTTGACTTCGATGGCCGAACGCTGGTTCATGACTGGTTTCGAGGCGGGATTGCCAAAGGATGGGCCGGCAAGCTCCAACATCAGCTGGCCGGGCGCGAACAGGCTAAGGTAACCAGAAATGGCCTGGTCAGGCGGGCCGGTACAAAGATGGAACAAGGAATGGCGCAGCGAAAAACCGAAGCATTGGCCCCAATTCAGCCCGCCGAAAAGCGGCGGTCAAAACGTCGACGGCTCCTGAAGTTCCTGCTGTTCGCCCTGCTGCTGTTCATCGGCGCTGACTTCGGCTATTCACGCTACGTTGCCTGGAACATCCGCAGCTGGGAACAGACGATCGAGCGAGGTGCCGACGGAGTGTTGCAAGGTTGCGAAGACTATTCGCTTGGATCCGGCAAGGATGCGGTGCTTTTGGTTCACGGCATCAACGACAGTCCGGCCGTCTGGCGGCGGATGGCTCCCGTCCTGGCCGAAGCAGGCTGGCACGTTCGCGCGATGCGCCTGCCGGGCTTCGCCGAGCCGCTGGAGGGTTACCGCGCGCATTCCAGCGCGGACTGGGTGCGGTCGATAGACGGGGAAGTTGCGCGGCTGCGAACGTCGCATGGCAAGGTTCACCTCGTTTGCCATTCGCTGGGCGCCGCCATTGCGCTGCGCTGGCTGGCGGAGCATCCGGACGGCGTCGATTCGATCACGCTGCTCTCTCCGGCAGTTGGAGTCAGCAGCGACCGCAGTCCGCTGTTGCCGGTTCGCTGGTGGCACAACATCAGCGGACTGCTGGTTTTCACCCGCACGGTCTGGTCGCCCTGGAACAATGACATCGTCGATCCCGAGGCCCGCGACGACTCGTTCCGGACCCGCTTTACGCCACGCCGGGTGATCAACCAGACCTTTGAGCTGGTCGACGCCAACCGCGAAATCGCGCCGGGGATGACAGTCCCGTTGTTGATGGTCATCTCGCGCGAAGACCATGTGATCGACTGGGGGGCCGCCGAGACGTTTTACGGCCAATGGGGCGGCGCGCCGAAGCAGCTGGTCTTCAACGACCGCTCCGGGCATGTGATTCCAGTCGACCATGGCTGGCGGGAGGTCTGCGGGCAGGTCCAGTCGTTTCTGGACCAGGGCCGGACCAGTTCCAATGTCGAATCTGGATCGAAATAGCGGCCCGCGTGGCTCAATCCGGCTGGCCAGACGTTATCCCGACAAGCGACTGACCAGCTGCTTTGGCCAGCTCGTGGAGGTACTCCGGGGCAAGGTCCGCTCCCGTTGACCAGGTCAGAGTATGGCCTTCGATTTCGAACCGCGAAAACTCTTGAGGATCGTTGAGCGACTGGAACACCGGGCCATTCAGCTTCCCCGCGAGGTCGGCGATTCCAGTGAATCCGTCATTGAACTCGAGATGAACGCGAAATCCGCCGAGATACCGGGCGTTGACGATGTGAAGCATGGGCGAGTCACTCAAGTGGTTCGATGGAATGCAGTGGTAGTTCAGCGCGTGCCAGTTCCCAGTTGGCCAACAGCTCGTCGACATGTAGCGTGTACCAGTCGAGGACTGCTGACAATGCCCGTCGGGGAAAACTGCCGGTAACCAGCCCGCTGCGGATCTCGATGGTGATTTCATGCTCACCGTACTCGGCATGAAAATGCGGAGGCTGGTGGTCCCGAAAATGCATCCGGATCACGATGCCCAGAAACCTTGAGATGACAGGCACGTGGAGTTGTCTTTCCGGTGCAGTTTCGCCAACCCGACCGAGTCTCAAACATTCTATCCGGCCGCCATGCTGTTTAGTCAGACGTTCAGAGTTGAACTGCTGGACACCGATGCCAGTGGCCGCCCGCAGATGGCGAGCTGGATTCGCTGGATGGAAGAGACCGAGTATGGCTTCCTGCGCAGCCTCGGGCTGAGCGTGTCGATGCACGACGAGCGCGGGCAGTATGGGTTTCCGCGCCAAAGGGCGGCGGTGGAAGTGCTGCGGCCGGTCGGGTTTGGCGACGAGTTGCGGGTCGGGCTGGAGCTCGGGCCGATCAGCCACAAGCAGGTTCTTTGGCGGTTCCGCGCCTGGTCGCCGCCCGGCGACGAGTCGCAGCAATCACTGGTCGCAACCGGTGAGTTCCTGGTTGCTTGCTGCCGGTTTCCGAAAGGCCGGTTGCCGGTGGCGATCCTGATCCCGGACCAGGTGCTGGAGAAGATCCAGGCGGCCGGTGATCCCGCGCGGTCATAGTCACTGGGCTAAACGCGGCTTGGCATCATGTCCGAACATTTCGGTCAATCCGGTCAATTACGTCAATGCGGTCAATATCGTCAATGCGGTCGAGGCGGGGCCTTTGGTTCCCGGCGCGCCGGGATGACGAGGCGGGAGCCTCGTCAAGAGGTTGCAGAGGGGCTTCCTCACTGGCCGCCTGCACCCTGCCCGGCCGTGTCGCGCAGGCCTTCAAAGCTGAACATGATCGAGATTTCGTCGCCGACGGCGGGGAGGCCGCTGGTCATGCCAAAGTCGCTCCGCTTGAGGAAAAACTGCGAGGTAAAGCCCATGTGGTAACCCATCGGGCTTTCGCCTTCGCCCATGTACTGCATTGGGATGGTGACATCCTTCGTTACGCCATGCATGGTTATCTCGCCCAGCAGGTCGAAGCCCTTTTCCGTCACGGTGATCGACTTGCCCACGAAAGTGATTGTCGGGAACTGGGTGGTGTCAAAGAAATCGGCGTGGCGGAGGTGTTCGTCGCGTTCCTTGCTGTTGGTGTCGACACTCGCGGCGTCGATCTCGAACTGGAACTGGCCGGCGGCCGGACTGGATTTGTCGAAGCTGAATCTGCCGGCGACTGTGTTGAAGCGGCCCCAGGTGTAGCTGAAACCCATGTGGCTGACCCCGAAAATCAGCGACGTGTGGGCGTTGTCCAGCGTGAAAGTCGCCGCCGGGGCGGGATCAGTCTGAGCCTGAACGGCCTGGACCATTGCAACCATCAGGACGAGCGCGAACGCGGCGCGAGAGAAGGGCTTCATGGAAAATCTGCTTCCTTGAGACGGCAAATCCGGGCCGGTGTCCGCTCAGCGGGCTGGACCAGCCCGCCTTGAACAGAATGGTACGATGGCCGGATTCTAGCGGTTCGCCCAGCGCCAGGGCAAAGCACACCCCCGCCAGATGATGGTATCCCGGGCAATCCGGTTGTCGTGGCTGACAGCCCGCGGCTGGTCCATCTAAAATCAGGCCGACCAATGTCAGCCCGTTGTGGAGCCAAGAGATGACGAAGAGAGACCGGATGGTGAGTCATTTCCGGCCAGGCGTCCGGTCGAGCCGAAATGGTTCGCGGACACTGACCGACTTCTGCCGGCTTGAGCCACGGCAACTGCTGGCGGGATTGCCGAGCCTGATCGACATCGTGGCGGGAGCGACGGGGACTTCACCGACGCTCTTCACCAACGTCAACAATTCGGTCTTCTTCACCGCCAACAACGGCACCCAGGGAGTTGAACTCTGGAAGAGCGATGGAACAGCGGCCGGTACCGTGCAGATTGCTGACATCCGGAGCGGCGCGCAAAGCTCCTCGCCGGCCGCGCTGACCAACGTCAACGGGGCACTCTTTTTCCAGGCCAATGATGGTTCGGGCGGAGCCGAACTGTGGAAGAGCGATGGGACGGCGGTGGGAACCGTGCTGGTCAAAAACATCCGCGGCGGCAGTGCCAGTTCCTACCCCCAGGCCCTGACGAACATCAACGGCACACTGTTCTTCATCGCCAATGACGGCACCAACGGCCAGGAGCTGTGGAAGAGCGACGGCACCACGCCGGGCACCGTCCTCGTCAAGGATATCCGGACCGGCAGCGACAACTCGTCCCCTGCTTTTCTGACCAATGCCAACGGGACCCTGTTTTTCCGCGCGGCCGACAGCCCGAATGGCTTTGAACTGTGGAAGTCGGATGGCTCGGCCGCCGGCACAGTCCTTGTCAAGGACATCAACCCGGGCGCTTATAGCAGCCTGCCGTCCTACCTGACCAACGTCAACGGCACGCTCTTTTTCTACGCCAACGACGCGGCTGACGGTTTTGAACTCTGGCGGAGCGACGGGACGCCGGCCGGCACGGTTCAGGTCAAGGACATCCAGCTTGGGTCGGCCAGCTCGGTTGTGACATCGCCGGGCGTGCAAACGGTTTTGCTCAACGTCAACGGAACGCTTTTCTTCCGCGCGAACAATGGCAGCAGCGGTCACGAACTCTGGAAAAGCGACGGGACATCCGCTGGCACGGTCCTGGTCAAGAACATCTTCGCTGGAACTTTCAGCTCCGTGCCCGGGTTCTTCGTCAATGTCAACGGCACGCTCTTTTTTGCCGCCAATGACGGTGTGGTGGGCGAAGAGCTCTGGCGCAGTGACGGTTCCTCGACTGGCACAGTCCTCGTCCGGAACATCCGCACGGGGTTGTCGAGTTCGACACCCCGGACGCTCACCAACCTCAACGGCACGCTGTTCTTCCAGGCCAACGACGGCGTCGTGGGCAACGAACTCTGGAAGAGCGACGGGACCACAACAGGAACGGTTTTCGTCAAGGACATCCGGCCCGGATCGAACGGTGCCGATCTCGTCATCGGCCAGATGCTGAACACGAACGGCAGGCTGTTTTTCCAGGCGAATGACGGAACCAATGGCCGCGAACTGTGGGTCCAGGACGGTGGCGCCGAGTTTCCAGTGAAGTGGCCCGGCGCGATACCACCGGGCGTGCTGTTGCCAGGTGTGCCAGGTGTCGGTGTGCCGGGCTTTGGAGTCAACAGCCGCCAGGTCACCGGCGTCGGCGTTGCCGCGTCGTCGCCCCCGACCAGCCTGACGCTGATCGAGATCGCCGCCGGGGCCGGAGCCAGTGACCCCGACCAGTTCACCGATGTCGGGCACGGGTTCTACTTCGCCGCGACAAGGCCCGACGTTGGGCGCGAGCTTTTCTTTTCCGATGGCACGGTGGCCGGAACCCTGCTGGTCGAAGACATCCTCCCGGGAGCTATGGGCGGGACACCCCAGAATCTGACCAATGTGGAGGGTCGGCTGTTTTTCACAGCTACCGATGTCGGAACCGGCCGTGAAGTCTGGTACGACGCCGGGCCCACAAGCGCGACCAGCCGGCTCAAGGACATTCGTTCCGGGACGAACGGTTCCGACCCGGCCAACCTGGTCAACGTCAAGGGCCGGCTTTACTTCTCGGCCAACAACGGCACCAATGGCCGCGAACTCTGGTTCAGCGACGGGACCTCGGCCGGGACCAAACTGGTGCTCGACATTCGCGCCGGTACCTCGGGATCCGATCCCGAAGGCCTCATGAACAGCAAGGGAGTCCTGTTCTTCTCCGCCAACGACGGGACGACCGGCCGCGAGCTGTGGCGCAGTAGCGAAGGTGTCGTGGGCAACACGTTCCGCATCCTCGACATCAATCCGGGTTCGGCCAGCTCCAGCCCGTCCCAGCTGACCAATGTCGGCGGCGTTGCCTATTTTGTGGCCAACAACGGCGCGGCCGGTGCCGAGCTCTGGAAGACGACCGGTCCGGCCGCGAACACGGTTTTGGTCAAAGACATTCGCAGCGGTGCCCCCGATTCGGGCATCGGAAACCTGACCAACTTCAAGGGCCTGCTGGCTTTCACCGCCAACGACGGGACAACTGGCACAGAGCTGTGGCGCAGCAACGGGGCCGGCGGCGGGACAGTCCTCGTCCGCGACATCGAAACGGGCTTGGTCAGCGCCAGCCCCTCCAGCATTGTGAACATGAACGGGACACTCCTGTTCGCGGCCTTCCAGTCCGCCAGCGGAATCGAACTCTGGCGCAGCAACACCGATTCAACCGGGACGGTGCTGGTGAAGGACATCCGCGCCGGAGTGTCTGGCTCGTCGCCGCAAGGCCTCGTCAACCTCAACGGGCGGCTTTACTTTTCGGCCGACGATGGCGTGGTGGGCCGCGAATTCTGGCGGGGAGGCATCGGGGCGGCATTGACGGTCCTGGTTTCGAACATCAACCCGGGCGCGGCGAGTTCCGATCCGCTGCACCTGACCGCAATCGGCGCGACAATGCTGGCCTTCAGCGCCAACAACGGAACCAGCGGACGCGAGCCCTGGGTCCTCCACAACCCGATCCCGGCTCCGGCACCTGAAGCGTCGCCGCAACCTGGACCTGACGAAGCCGGCGACGCAGTCGATGGCGATTTCGATGGCAGCCCGGACGCTGGTCCAGCCCTGCGGAAATCCGGCAATGGATCGCAGGACAGTTTCGCCCGCGGATGGAGCCTGTTGGCGGCCTTGGACAGTTGTTCAGCATTCGATCCAGCGCGAAGGCCCCTGAATTCCCCTGTGCCGGACTGGCGGAACAAGGAGCGTCCCGCAGTGCTGGCGAATCTGGTTTTCGATCCGGAGTTCGCCCAACTGGAAGTCCCGGATCGTGAACAACCAGCCTTCGATCCGGACCGGAACTCGCCCCGCGCACCCTGGCAGCTCGACGACTGGTTCGGGCATGCAGCGACGGAATTCAGCGGCGACTGAGCGACATCGGCACAGGGGGACATTCTGGACAAAAAAAAGGGCGACAAAAAAAAGGGACATTCCCGAATTTGGGAAACAACAGGATGTCCCGTTTTCGCCGCAATATGTCACCAAATAGTAACATGTTCAGAGAGTTCAGCTGGTGAGCCACTCCCTCCGTTGAGGACCTTTGCCAACCGGACCTGTCCCCGTTTCTGCCCCACCGGCGGCTTGCGCCATGCCGCCAACCAGAGCAAAAGTGACGCTGTCCAGTTAAGTCCGATTGATCAACTGTCCTCGGAAAACATGCGCGATCAAACCCACAAATGTGGCACTCCACGCGGCGATCGCGATCCAGACGAACACCGCGGGGATCAAACCGAGGTACGGCAGGTTTATGACGTCGATGATGGCATTCGTGCAAGCGGTGTACATCCCGAGCGGAAACACGGCCGCCCAGTAGCCGTGGTCGTAGACCAGCGGGACGTGCCGGGAGAGATGACGCCAGGCACCCAGTGCGAGCAGCATGGGAATCCACCATGTCGCGGTCGCCCAGAAAAGGAGCGTCATGCCTTTCAGAAACGGGAGCAGTTCGGTGAGCAACCCGGAACGGCCCGCCATCCCGATCAGCCGGGCGCCCGCGAGCGTGGCGATGGCCATGGCTCCCATGTTGATCCAGTACGGCGGGGTGAGGTCGTTGGCCGCGAGCGGCAGGAATACGATCCGATGGAAGATTTGCGAAATGATCCACAGATAGATCATGCTGCCGATCAGCCAGAATGTCAGTGCGGCGAACAATATCGGTTCACCTGCTCCCGGTAATCGGGGGGCCAGCTGGCTTGTCAGAACGCTCAGCGCCTGGGTACCGACAACGACTAACAGCCACGCCCCCGACAGACCTCGCTCGGGGGGCGGCTTCGATCCGGCGGTGATCAGCGCCGGCAACATCAGATATGTCAGTGCGAGCCAGAAAGCCAAACCGACCCCGAGCAGCACGGTCGCCACGATCGGCATGTCACCCAAAAGGACGAACTGGCTCCCTAGCACGCACGGTCCAGCCACCAGCGTGAAGAAGCCTGGCGCCTTGGCGTGATCGGTCAGATCCGGGATGAGTTTTTTTCGATGTGTCAGAAAGCGAATCAGCAGGAGCCCCAGCAGCAAGGGATAGAGTACGGCATTGAGCACGAACAGGGCGTTCGCCAGGGCCGGGTACCCCGCCCCGTTCGCCGCCAGCGAGACGATCCCCGTGGCCATCACGATGGCGAAAATGTTCGGCGGCAACTGCGAGACGTCGAAGTGCGACCGCGGGGCGTTCATGTTATGCCCCGTCGCCGGCGAGAAAGTTCAGCCGGCGCAGCAACAGCAGATTGAACAGCAAACATCCCAAGCTCGCCAGCGCTGCCGGCCAGACGACCGAGGAGTCCCTCCCCATCCAGGCGTTCATCGTCGCCGTCAACAGCCACAACTGAAGGATGACCAGGAACCCGACCAGGATCGAGATGCTGTTGACGATGGTGTCTTTCTGGGCCTGCGTGAGTTTTGGTTTCATGCGGTTCTGTGCTCCACACCCGTGGCGTAGATGCCGCCATCCCTGACCACGAGTTTGACCAATGGCAGCGGGCGGCGGGGAGGACCAGCGATCGGTCGGCCTTCGTTGATTTCGAAGTAGCCGTTGTGGCAGGGACATCTCAACTGATCCTGATCCGGCTGTGGGATCACGGCGCAGGCCAAGTGACTGCACTTTTGTCCATAGGCGACGAGCCGGCGATTACGAAGGCGAACGAGCAGGCACGGGTCGTTGTCGGTCGGGTAGCGGAACTCGACGACGCCACCCGGCGGCACATCGTTCTCGTTGGCAATCCATTTTTCCGGGAAGTCCTCTTCCCCCTGGAAAACGCTCATCCCCACGATCCAGCATTGTCCCGCGACGAATGCCCCGCTGGTGAGGACGAGGAATTTCGTGAACTCGCGACGGGCCAGGCCGTGGTCGCTGGACACATCGGTGGGGAAGTCCCGAATCCACTGCGGTTGTTCGGCCAGCGGGCGTCCGTCCGGGTAGGTTCGCTCGGTGTCGTGGGGTTTGTCGGCCATCATTCCACTCCGTTCAGGTTCAGGATATTCAAGGCGATCGTTCGGCCCTTCGGGGGATCGTGCATGGCGGAAGTCACATCCACGCGACTTACTCCGGCCTCACGGGGCACGACCATGACCACCTTGGTCCGGATCGTCTGTTCTCCAAACTGGAATTCGTTCACGATTCGCGACCGCTTCCGGAGCTCTTCGACTTCTTCCCGCGTTCCGTAGAAGAGGGCCTGGCTCGGGCAGACGCTGGCGCACATCGGCTTGCGGCCGGTCGAGGTTCGGTCGAAGCACATATCGCACTTCATCATCAGGTCGAACTCACTCATCATCTTGGGCACGCCGAACGGGCACGCCAACACGCAGTTCGAGCAGGCAATGCACCGCGGCTTGCGGGCGGTCATCACTCGACCGTCCTCGCTCCGCTTGATCGCGTCCGCTGGGCACACGTCGGCACACGTCGGCGAGTCGCAATGCATGCACACCATCGGAAACGTCTGGACTGACTGGCTGCGGTCCACGTATTCCAGATGGATCATCGAGTGCCCCTTGTGCGTTTCGCATTCCGCGCAAGCATGTTCGCAGGCGTGACAGCCGATGCAGCGCGAAGGCTCCACGAAGAATTCCATCCCGGATGTCGTCATCACGCTCCTCCGTCGGGTTCACTGTTGAGGTTCGAGTCGGCCTGCGTACCCGGGTGGCTGGGCCGGGCGGATTCGCACGGCACAGACCTTGTATTCCGGGATCTTTGAAATCGGATCCTGAGACGAGATCGTCACCAGATTAATGCTCTTCTCGCCGGGCCAGTGATAGGGCACGAACACCACGTCCGGCCGGATGGTCGTCGCCACTTGACAGCGGACCGTCATTTGCCCGCGGCGGGATTCGACCATGACCCAGTCGCCGTCCGCGATTCCGTGCTTCCCGGCCAGGATGGGATGCATCTCCAGGAGCGGTTCTGGATACTGATCGACGAGCGGGCCGATGCGCCGGGTCTGGTTGCCGCTGAGGAACATGCTCACCACGCGCCCGGTGGTCAGAATGATCGGGAACTCGGCGTCCACGTCCTCCGTTGGAGGTTCATAGTCAATCGCATGGAAGCGGGCCTTGCCATCCGGGAAGTAGAACGGGCCGGTCCCCTTTGCAACCGCATTCCACGATCCCGGTTCAAAGAGCCTCGGCGTGCCCGGATGGTCAATCGGTTGCCCGTTGGCGTCGGTTGAGGGGCACGGCCAGAACACGCCCATCCGGGATTCGATCTTCTCGTAAGTGATCCCCGAATAGTCCGCCACACCGCCCTTGGTGGCCCGGCACATTTCGTCGAAGATTTCGCGCGGCTGAGTGAAGGTGAAGCCGCGTTCGCGGCCGATGGCTTTCGCGATGTCCTGCAAGATACGCCAGTCCTGTTTCGCGTCGCCGGGCGGGCTCACGGCCTGGTTAATCTTGATCACACGGCCTTCGGTCGAACAGACGACGCCCTCGTCCTCCTCGTGTTGCGAACCGGGCAAGACCACGTCGGCGAACCGCCCCGTCTCGCTCAGGAAGAAATCAATATTAACGAAGAACTCGAGCTTCTCGAGCATTCGCTTGATGAAAGTGCTATCTGGCAAAGAGACCACGGGATTGAACGACCACGAGAGAAGACCCTTGATCTCACCACGCTCTACCTTGCGAAAAAGCTCATAGCAATCGACGCCCGCGTGGGGGAGTTCGGGTTCAGGTACGCCCCAGAAGTCGGCGATGAACCGGCGATGGTCGGGGTTCTCGATGTCGCGGCCGCCGGGCAACTGGTCGGCCTTCTGGCCGTGTTCGCGGCCGCCTTGGCCGTTCCCCTGCCCGGTGATGGTGGCATAGCCGCACCCCGGTTTGCCGATACGACCGGAGGCCAGCACGATGTTGATCGCCGACAGGCAGTTGTTCACCCCATGGGCGTGCTGCTCCATGCCCCGGGCGTGCATGAGGAAGCTGGTCTTCGCCGTGCCCCACCACTCGGCAGCCTGCTCGACGGCCGCCTGGCGGATGCCCGTCACCTCGGCGGTTCGCTTCGGCGTCCAGCCCTTCACGATCCCGGCCGCCTTCTCGAAGCCGACGGTGTGATTGCGAACGAACTCGTGATCGAGCCAGTCCTTCTCGATCATCAGGTGCAGAATGCCGGCGAAGAGCGCGGCGTCGCGGCCAGGCTTGATCGGCAGCACCAGGTCGCAGGTGCGGGCCAAAGGCGTAATGCGCGGATCGACGTTGATGACGCGCGCCCCGTTGTCGCGGGCCTGCCAGATGTAGCTCGTGGTGATCGGGGCGCACTCGGCGACGTTCGCCCCACCGATCCAGATCACGTCCGCCAGGGGAATGTCCGCGAGCGGGTTGCTCGCCCGGTCAACGCCAAATGCCTTCTTGTTCGCCGCCGCCGCGCTGACCATGCACAACCGGCCGTTGTAGTCGATGTAGCGCGTCTTCAGGCAGACGCGAGCGAACTTGCCGATCAGATAACACTTCTCCGAAGTCATGCTCGCTCCGCCGAGCAGGGCGAAGGCGTCGTTGCCGTACTCGGACTGAATGCGTCGGATCTCGGAAGCGACCCGGCCGATGGCTTCGTCGTAGGCGACCGCGCGGAAGCCCTCTGGGGCGGAAGGATCCCGGCAATACGCTTTCGTCAGTCGGTCATGGTGCGAACCCTGCAAATAGCGGCGGATGCCCTTCGGACAGAGCATGCCCCGATTGGACGGGAATTCCTCCCACGGCTCGAAGCCGACGACCTCGTCGCCCTTGACTTTCAACTGAATGCCACACTGCTGGCCGCAGAAGCAACAATGGGTCTTCACCAACTTGTCGGGATCGACGGCCGAACTGACGCGCTGACCGGAGGGGTACGAACGGAGCGGCCCAAACGCGGCCAGCAATTCGGGAGTCAGAGGCAGTTCAGCGGCCATGGATGAGTTCTCCTTCGTCCCAGGCGGCCGGCGACAGGTGATCATGGGCCAGGGCAAACATCTTCCGCCGGCACGCGGGGCAGATCCGCTGGTAGTGCCCGGCCGCATGGCCCGGCATCTCGTAGCGGTAGCCCATCTGGGCTTCGACAGTAATCAGGTCGTCCACATGAATCTGGTTGGCGAACGGCTGCTCACAGCGGGCGCACACCGCCTGTTTTCCTTCTCCACCGGCATCGCGGTAGAACTTCACCGCCAGTTGGGCTGGCCGCTGAAAGATGTGGAAAAACTTGCCGAAGGGCAACCACAGCAACAGAAAAATCACCGTCACGGCATGGGTGATCGCAAGGAACTCATAGGCGTACCCTTTCAGCCAAGTGTAACTGACCGTGAGCAACAGTCCGGTCACGCTGACCGAGAAGAGCATAAATAGCGGCAGGATGTCTTCTTGAAAGCTCTGCAAAGCCGCCGCCCCGTGGTCCCGGAACCGCCGCCGGAGCGCCAGCAACACACCTCCGATCACCAGAAAAGAGGACCACACCAGACCGTGAAACAGCATGTGGCCGATGAGCGACTCGTGCGGAAAATCGAAGACCGGAAAGCCGAAAACGAACGTCCGGTAGCGGGACAAATCGCCGGGCACCGTTTCGAAAAAGATCCAGCCGAAGACCAAAGGGAAGGTGATCGCTGCCGCCAGAATGCAGCCCCACATGATCAGCAGGTGGGCGATGCCGCGAGACTTGTTGCGCCGCCAGATGAATCGATTGAGCAGAAACACGTTCACGAATCTCCGGACGAATCCGTTCAAGCGGTCGCGGAGTTGGCCAGGGCGGACGAACGATTCCCATCCGCGCTTCCAATACATCCAGGTGGCCGGGCGTTGGAGCCACATCGAATAGCGATAGCCCAGCCCGAACGCGGCGAACAGGCAGGCGAAAGTGTACCCGACCAGCGCCGCGTCGATGTGCCGCAGATTACTCGAACCGACGAATATGGCCACGCCGAGGACGACAGCTCCTGACAATCCCCAACCGACCGCTCTTCCCTGTTCGCCCGTCACGCGGCTTCTCCCGCCATCGTAAATTCCTCCAATCTTCAGACATTCCGCTTAACACGTCTTGCGAAATTGTCTCGATCCGGATCCGTGTGCGGACATGTTGGATAGAGACAAATGGATATCGGTGAGCAATCGATATTTCGATCTTCCGCTAAGCATGAAATGACGCTCAGCCTTGATGATAAAACTACCCGCCTCCCAGCGATAGCGGACGGAAAAGGTGGCGGACGGAAAAGGTGTCAGGAACGAATGGCACTTGGCGAAGTCAGATCCCGGTTGTGGGCAGTGACTTGCGCAGGATTTCGCGTGGCTGGTTCATCAGTTTGTAGCCTTTGGGTCGCCGTTTGA
Organism: Planctomycetota bacterium; assembly: GCA_031405895.1. Taxonomy (GTDB): domain Bacteria; phylum Planctomycetota; class Planctomycetia; order Pirellulales; family Pirellulaceae; genus BJ22. The sequence goes on along the minus strand of JANOFL010000166.1, from coordinate 69 downwards.
CGACCCGCGGTTCAACGCGGTCGGGGCGGTTGCCGACGACGTGTGTGGCGATGGCCTTGAGCAGCGTCC